>WJKB01000128.1 GCA_014729345.1 Candidatus Woesearchaeota archaeon | reverse complement strand
TCCTTGCACTGAAAAGAGGGAAAGAGAAGATAAAGCGAAGCATAAGCTCTTTGAGACTCAAGTTTGGAGACATCCTGCTGCTTAAAGGCAAAAAAGAGATGATGGATGTTCTTAAGATGAGCGATGACTTCATATTCATAGGAGAGGTGCAGGGACCTTACAGGACAAACAAGATGATTTACGCAGTAGGGATACTTGCGCTGGTGGTGATACTGGCAGCATTCAATCTCCTTCCCATAATGGTATCAGCCCTTCTTGGAGTTGTCCTTATGATCATATCAGGGGTTCTCAGCCTGGATGAGGGATACAAGGCTGTCAACTGGAGGGTCATATTCCTGCTTGCAGGAATAATACCCCTGGGCATCGCCATGGAGAATACAGGCACCACCCAGCTTCTCGCTGACTCCATAGTCTCGATATCAGGAAACATGCCCCCCATCATCCTCTTGGGAATATTCTACCTGATAACCACGATACTCACACAGATCATATCAAACAACGCTGCTGTGGTGGTAATGGTGCCTTTGGGGCTTGGTGTTGCCGCTAGTCTCGGACTTAACCCTTTCGCATTTGTCATAGCTGTGATGTTTGCGGCTTCAACCGCTTTCCTCACCCCAATAGGATACCAGACAAATACCATGGCCTATAACCTTGGGAACTACAAGTTCACTGATTTTATCAAGGTGGGCGGCCCTCTCAACATCATACTGATTGTCAGCACCACTTATCTGATAACGCTGATATGGGGGCTTTAGGCCTTGAAAAGCGCCAGGCGTAACAGGAGAATATGAATGGAATTCAACAGCATAAAGACAGGATTTTTCAGCATGGAGATAGGGCTGAAGGACAGCATCCCTACTTTTGCAGGAGGGCTGGGAGTGCTTGCAGGAGACGCTCTCAAGAGCTGCGCAGACCTGCAGCTTCCGGTGGGCGGGCTTACCCTGCTCTACAGGAAAGGCTATTTCAGGCAAAGGATTGAACAGGGCAGGCAGACTGAGGAAGAGCAGTCATGGGACCCTTCAGAAGAACTCAAGAAACTCGACAACAGGGTAGTGGTCCGCATAAAGGGTGAAGATGTGCATATTGGCTGCTGGATGTACGAGCTTGAAGGCGTCACAGGGCAGAAAAGGCCTGTGCTTTTCCTTGATCCTGACACAGAACAGAACTCTGATTATTTCAGGAGGGTCTGCGACAGGCTTTACCAGGGGGACCAAAAGGACAGGATCGCGCAGGAGATGATCCTGGGTATAGGCGGGGTGAAGATGCTGCAAAGCCTCGGATATAGCATCGAGAAGTATCATATGAATGAGGGCCATACATCTTTCCTGGCTCTTGAGCTTCTCAGGAAGCTTGCAGAAACCTCTGATGATTACAGCAAAAGGCTGGATTCTGTCCGGAGCATGTGTGTGTTCACCACCCATACCCCTGTTCCTGCAGGCCATGACAGATTTGACAAGGGTCTTGTCACAGAGATGGCAGGGGAATACTTGCCTCCTGAGCCTGAAGCCAGGATATTTGACGGCAATGAGCTGAACATGACGCATCTTGGACTCAGGTTCAGCGGATACATAAACGGGGTCGCCAGGAAGCACAGCAGAGTGTCAAAAAAGATGTTTCCAGAGCATGATATCGAGTCTATCACAAACGGTGTGCATCTCAGGACATGGATCTCAGAGCCTTTCAGGAAGCTTTTTGACAGGTATATAATGGAATGGCAGGAGGATCCCTTCAGTCTCAGGGCAGCGCTCAACATACCTGAGCAGGATATATGGGATGCCCATATGTGTGCAAAAAAGATGCTTCTTGATGATGTGAATGAAAGGACAGGCATAGGCATGGATATGGATGCGTTCACCATAGGATTTGCGCGAAGGTTCGTGATGTACAAGAGGCCTGACCTGATATTCCATGACCTGGAGCGTCTCAGGAAGATTGCCAGGGAGAAAGGAGCTGTCCAGATCATCTTCTCTGGCAAGGCTCATCCCGGAGACAGCGCAGGAAAAGGTCTTATAGACCAGATCACAGATATACAGCAGCAGGTAAACCAGGCAGATGACAACATCAATGTCGCTTTTCTGGATAACTACAACATGAAGATCGCAAAGCGCATGATATCAGGCTGTGATATCTGGCTAAATAATCCCAGGCGGCCGCATGAAGCTTCTGGAACATCAGGGATGAAAGCTGCCCTTAACGGCGTGCCTCATTTCTCTACTCTTGACGGGTGGTGGCTTGAGGGTCATATCGAGGATATAACAGGATGGTGCATAGGCCTGCATCCCAAGGATCCGAAGTTTGATGAGGATGTCAGCCCTGATGACGAGGCTGAAGACTTCTATGACAAGCTCGAAAGCAATATCCTGCCGGTGTTCTATGATGACAAGGACAGATGGCAGAAGATCATGAGGAACTGTATAGCCATAAACGGCTCTTTTTTCAACACACACAGGATGATGCAGCAGTATGTTATGGAAGCATATTTCAAATGATACTCAAAGGTGATCGAGCATGGCAAAAAACACAATGTCAGACAGGATAAGAAAAAAGTTGAAAAAACTTTTCAGGAAATCAAAAAAGAGCAAAAGATCAAACAACATAATCATCATTGGGGGTGGGGATACAGGGCTGGCGCTTGCCAATGTATTGCAGAAAAACAACCAGATAGTAATAATAGAGATCGATGAAAGCGTAGCAGAAGACATAGCGAACAGGACCAGCTTCCTGGTCATCAATGGCGACGGTATAGATTCCAATGTGCTCAAGGAGGCAGGGATAGACAAGGTGGACGCTTTCATCGCCACAACAGGAGATGTCAAGACCAATCTAATGGGGTGTTTGATGGCGAAGAACGCCAAGGTCAAAAAGATAATCGCTATGGTCAATTCCCCCAAGAACGAGTCCCTGTTCGCGCATGCAGAGATAACCAAGGTAATCTCCAAGATTGAGAGCTCTGTCACCTCAGCAAAAAAGGCGCTTTATGAAAGGTCCAGAGAGAATATCATCCACCTGATAGGCAGCGACGCACAGATCATAGAGTTCAAGGTTGACAAGAAAAGCAGCTTTGTGGGAAAAAAGGCCAGATTACCAAAGGCCAGTATAGCAGCCATAATAAGGGAGGAAGGTTCAAGAGCCATCATACCCACAGAAAAGACAAAGATCCACGCAGATGACTTGCTCATAGTGGCTGCAAAATCAAAGCATGTCCCCACGCTGCTAGAGGAATCCAAAGGAGAATGAAGCTTTTGCTCAGGTATCTGGGATATGTCATGCTCATATCTTCAGTCTTAAGGCTGGTGCCTGTAACAGCTGCCCTGGTCTATGACGAACCTGTCTATACTTTCCTGTTTTCTGCCACAGTATCTATACTTCTGGGAGTGCTTTTCCTCTGGCTCTCGAAAAAAACGCAGTCAGGGGAAGGATACCTTTCTGCAAGCCAGGCATTTATGCTTGTGGGACTTTCGTTTATCCTCATGTCCCTGGTAAGCTCGATCTCGTTCCTGGCATCTTTCAACTACAGCTTCATCGACGCTCTTTTCGAGTCTGTCTCAGGCATAACCACCACTGGCTTGAGCGCCTATCCATCTATCCAGGACCTTCCGAAAAGCCTACTTTTGTGGAGGGCACAGCTGCAGTGGATAGGAGGTCTGGGCATAGTGCTTTTCTTGTTGTTCCTGCTTTTCAGGAAAGGATCTGGAGGCAGGTTGAGCAGTGCTGAGGAAGCAGGCCAGATAAGGGCCTCCCTCTCGCTCGCCCAGGGCATCCATACAGCCCTAAAGAAGGGGGTGAAAGTCTCTACAGGCATAAAGATCTATCTGTTCTACACTGCTGCAGGCATAGCCCTTCTTGCCCTGGCAGGCATGCCCTTGTATGACTCTGTAGCCATGTCATTTACATCTATCTCCACAGGCGGCTTCACGGTTTCAGACACCTTCTATACCAACAACTATCAGCTTCTAGTACTCGCACTTCTTATGCTGGCTGGAGCCACCTCTTTTGTGGCTCATTATGCGCTGTTCTCCAGAAGATGGAAAGAATTTTTTCTGCAGACTGAGAAGAACGTGATGATACTGCTCATGCTCGCAGCCGGAGCGCTGGCCTTCTGGTCGTTCCCGAACTTGAGGACAGCGGCCTTTGAGATCATATCAGCATATACCACTACAGGTTATGCCCTAACAGAGATTTCGCTACTTCCGCAGCTCTTCATTTTCCTGCTAATGATCGGGATGATCATAGGCGGAAGCACTGTAAGCACTGCAGGCGGCATCAAGGTCTTCAGGTTTTTTTCTGTGCTGAAAATGCCCTTCTGGCATGTCAGCAAACTGGCAAGCCCGCGCGGAGCAGTGGTGCCTTTCAAGTATAACAAGGAGCCTGTTCCTGAACACACTATGCTTACCATCCAGGTATTCTTCTCCCTGTGGATCTTGCTGCTGGCAGCAGGGACTATCACTCTTATGCTTCTGGGATACAGCTTCCTTGACTCTTCTTTCCAGATGACTTCAGCCCTGGGCACTGTAGGATTGAGCACCATGGATCTGAGTGTAATGCACTGGGCAGGAAAGCTAGTGTTAATACTAGGCATGTTATTGGGAAGGGTGGAGCTTTACCCTATCATCCTTATCATAAGGAAGGCCTTAAAGTGGCACAATGCATGACTTCAGTAACACATCACAAGCAGCAGCACAGAAACAGCAAAATACTTAAAGCACGGACGCAGCTTTACTGTTACAGCCCAGACATCAGGAAGCCATCAGTCCTGACAAGGCTGACAAGAATCCGAGGTTACAATATGAAGACCAAGACCAGGATAATCGCGACCATAGGCCCCTCAAGCAGCAGTTATCCTACCCTGAAGAGCATGGTAAAAGCAGGTATGGATATAGCGCGCATAAACACCAAATACGGCGCAGTCGAGGAGTACCTTCAGGTCGTCAAAAGGCTGAAAAAGATTGGCGGCTGCAGGATCCTTTTTGATATAAAAGGGCTGAAGATGGTCAAATGGCTCAGAAGCCAGGAATTCGATTACCTTGCAGTATCCTTTGCAGAGACCGCCTCTCAGATAAAAAAGATAAGGAAGATGTTCCTTCCCAGGAAGATAAAGGTCATATCAAAGATCGAGAACCATAAGGGCCTCAGGAACATCGACACGCTCATAAAGGAAAGCGACGGCGTGATGGTCGCCAGGGGAGACCTTGGCAGAAATATCTCATTCGAGAAGGTCCCTCTCGCCCAGAAGCTCATAATAAAGAGATGCAATCGGCAGAAGACCATGGTAGTCACAGCCACTGAGATGCTGCTCTCCCTTATGCACTCAAAGGTGCCTGAAAGGTCAGAAGTCAGCGACATCGCCAACGCTGTGCTTGACGGCTCAGACGCGCTCATGCTCTCAGAAGAGACAGCCATCGGCAAATATCCTGCGCTGGCGATCAAGACCATGAAGCTTGTAGTCAGGGAGACTGAAAAGCAGATGAAGAAGCTCAAGTGACGGATCAAGGTTTTTCAGCCTTGGCAGACAAGCCCTGGTCCTGTCAGAGACCAACATACACATTACTTAACGACAAAAGAGGTAGGAGATTGGCATCGAAAGAAAAAAAGGACAAGGGAACAGACAGGAAAAAGGACGGTCAGGAAAAGGGCCAGAAAGCCTCATCCAAGGAGGAGCAGCCAAAGCAAGGCGCTTCCAGAGACAAAGGCAGCCAGGCAGAAGAAAAAAAGACCTACTATGACAAGGAAGTAAAGGCAGTCCTCAAAGAGCTAAATACCAGTGAGAAGGGCATTTCAGAAGCAGAGGCAAAAAGAAGGCTTGAAAGGTACGGGCCGAACAAGCTGGAGGAAAAAGAGAAAGTATCTCCCTGGAAGATATTTCTGCAGCAGTTCAAAAGCCCCCTGATATGGGTGCTCATAGCTGCCATGATAATCTCTGTGATCGTAGCTTTCATCGAGAAGAGCAACCATGTGACAGCAGCAGACCTCACTGATGCCATAGTCATATTCGTGATACTCATCCTGAACGCAGTCTTCGGTTTCATACAAGAGTACAAAGCTGAAAAGGCCATCGAGAAACTCAGAGAGCTAAGCTCTCCCAAGGCAAAGGTCATCAGGGACGGCCATGAGAAAGAGATCGATGCAGTAAACCTTGTGTCCGGAGATATCATCAGGATAGAGACAGGCGACCGCATCTCTGCAGACGCCAGGATCATAGAAGAGAAAGAGCTTGAGACCCAGGAAGCGGCGCTGACAGGGGAATCAAACCCTGTGGCAAAGACCGCTGACAAGCTAAAGTCAGACTTGGGTGTTGGCGACCGTCTCAACTGTGTGTTTGCAGGCACAGTCGCCACCATGGGCAGGGCAAAGGCAGTAGTCACCATGACAGGCATGGATACGCAGACCGGAAAGATCGCCGAGATGATCATCACCTCCAAGAAAGAGAAGACTCCTCTCCAGAAAAAGCTCGCCAAGCTAGGAAAGCTCCTTACTGTGGTGGTCATAGTCATCAGCTTTGTGGTATTTGCTGTGGGAATGCTAAGAGGATATCTCACAGAAGGCATAGATTTCAGCCTGGTCAAGGAAATGCTGATATCAGCCATAGCCCTGGCAGTAGCAGCTATACCTGAAGGTCTTCCTGCAGTTGTCACCATATCCCTGGCTCTTGGGGTCAGGAGGATGATCAAAAGGAATGCTCTGATAAGGAGACTGCCCAGCGTAGAGACCCTGGGAGCGACCACAGTTATCTGCACTGACAAGACCGGCACCCTTACCCATAACCAGATGACCGTGACGAGGATGTACGCGAACGGAAAGACCATAAAGGTCGGAGGCACAGGTTACAAGCCAGAGGGCAGATTCTCAGATACCGAGAACATAAAGACCCTTCTCGAGATAGGGGCATTGTGCAATGATGCAAAACTTAAGAAAGAGAAGAAGGAATGGAAGGTTACAGGCGACCCCACAGAAGGAGCCCTCATCGTAAGCGCCAGGAAAGCAGGGATGGACATAGGGAAGCTGGAAAAGAGGAAAAAGAGGGTGGATGAGATAGGTTTTACCTCTGAAAGGAAGCGGATGACCACTATCCATTCCTCAGACAAGGGCAATGTGGCGTACACAAAGGGCGCGCCTGACATTATACTTAAGCTCTGTAGCAGCATACTGGTCAACGGAAAGGAAGAGAAACTGACCTCAAAGAAGAAGAAAGAGATACTTGAGAAGAATGATGAGTTTGCTGACAATGCCCTGAGAGTCCTGGGATTCGCCTACAAGAAGCTGGGCAAGAAGCATGACAAGAAAAATCTGGAAAAAGACCTTGTGTTCGTCGGACTCCAGGCCATGATCGACCCTCCGAGAAAAGAGGTGAAGGATGCTGTTGAAAAGTGCAGGACCGCTGGTATAAGGGTAATAATGGTCACAGGAGACCATATGCACACGGCTGTAGCTATAGGCAAGCAGCTTGGCATCAAAGGCAAGGCTATTGAGGGCGCGAAGCTCGAGAAGATGAGCAGGAAGAAGCTCAAGAAAAATGCAGGGGATATCACTGTATATGCCAGGGTCGACCCTAAACACAAGGTCAAGATCCTGGAAGCACTGAGATCAAGAGGACATGTCGTGGGCATGACCGGCGACGGGGTGAATGACGCACCTGCTCTCAAGAAAGCGGATATAGGAGTAGCTATGGGAATAACCGGCACTGATGTCAGCAAGGAAGCCAGCGATATGGTGCTGACAGATGACAACTTTGCATCCATAGTCAGCGCCATAGAGGAGGGAAGGACCATATTCGACAATATCAGAAAGTTTGTCATGTACCTCCTGAGTTCCAACTTTGGAGAGGTACTGGTGGTCTTTTTCGGCATACTTCTGGGAAAACTTCCAATACTTGCCCTTCACATACTCTGGATAAACATCGCCACAGACGGACTGCCTGCGCTCGCGCTGAGCGTTGAGCCTCCTGAGAAGGATATAATGAAAAGGAAGCCCAAGAAGAAGAAAGAGGGTATCCTTACAAAGCACAGGTTCTACCTGATGATCGGCATAGGCATAGTGATGACCCTGGGCACCCTGGGAATCTTCAGGTATTACCCTTCGGATTCGCTTGAGCATGCCAGGACCATGGCATTTACCACCCTTGTGCTGTTCCAGCTTTTCAACGTGCTGAACCTGCAGTCAGAAAGCAAGAGCGTCTTCAAGACCCTGCTTATGAACAAGTGGCTTATCGGAGCCATAATCTCGTCTGTGGCGCTTCAGGTGATCATATTGTACCTGCCTTTCCTCAATCAGGTATTCAGCACAGTGCCGCTTTCGATGATTGACTGGCTGTGGGCAGTCATAGTTTCAGCCTCTATAGTGGTCTTTGGGGAGCTGGTCAAGCTGGGTATGTATCTCAAGGAGAAGAGCTCTAAAGAGAGTAGTTCAGCAAACAAGGACAAGGGAAACTAGCTATAGTGGTACAGAATAGCTATACAGTACAGACAAGTGTAAGCAGACAATACTGCAAAGCCAAAGGGAGATTTCACAGCAAGCCTAAGAAACAAACAAGATTGAAGATGAGGATATGAAAAGATAGGTCAGCAAGATGAGCAGAAGATCAAAAAATGTATTCAGGCTGGGATTGACCAGCTTTTTCACTGACATGAGCTCAGAGATGATCTTCCCTATACTTCCCCTGTTCCTCACATCTGTACTTGGCGCGCCTATGTCTGTTGTAGGACTTATAGAGGGTATTGCAGAGGCGACTTCAGCGGTCCTGAAGCAGTTTTCCGGATGGATCTCAGACAAGCTGGGCAAGAAAAAGCCTCTGGTGATTGCAGGATACTCGCTTTCAACCCTCACAAAGCCCCTGCTTGCACTGGCAACCAATTGGGGCCATGTGCTTGGGGTCAGGATGGCTGATAGGGTAGGAAAAGGCATCAGGGATTCTCCCAGGGATGCCCTTCTGGCTGCCTCAGTCACCAAGAAGAAGAGAGGCAGGGGATTCGGCCTTCACCGCGCCCTTGATACAGGAGGAGCTGTAGCAGGTACGCTGATCGCCAGCTTTGTCCTTATGAGATACCTTGGAGATGCTTTCAAGATAATCTTCCTGCTTTCTCTCGTACCTGGAATAATCGCTGTCATGATACTGTTCTTTGGAGTAAAAGAGAGAAGGGATCACATAAAAAAGCATATCAAAGTTGGATTCAGGCATGCAAACCCCATGCTCAGGAGATTTTTCATCATCATAGGCCTTTTCAATCTCGCCAACTTCAGCTATGCTTTCTTTATCCTGAGAGCTGAGGATGTTGGAGTCGTGCTTTCGCTTATCCCTATCATATACCTGGTATACAACCTGGTCTATGCAGCTCTTGCTTATCCTGCAGGAAGGCTCTCTGACATCATTGGTAGAAAGGCATTGCTGACATCAGGGATATTCCTTTTCAGCCTCACTGTCCTGGGATTTGGCTTTTTTGCCAACAGCTTGTCTGTATGGATACTCTTCGGCCTTTACGGGGTCTTTATGGCCATCACTGATGGCATAGGAAGGGCCTTTGTATCTGACCTTGCCACTAGAGAAAGAAGAGGCACTGCCCTGGGCACTTATCACATGATCATAGGCATCACTGTCTTTCCGGCTAACTTTTTTGGAGGGCTGCTGTGGGACAACATCAGCGTGCAGGCTCCTTTCATCTATGCTGCAGTGCTTTCAGCGGTTTCAGCAGTGCTGCTCCTGATATTTGTCAGAAAAAAATGATAAGATAGTCAGATAGTTAAGATAGCTTTGATACAAGAGGCACAAGTGAAGAACAAGATACAAAAAGGTGATATGATCATATGATCCCAAAAGACAGGATCCGAATGCTGGACCGCCAGGTAAAGAGATGCAGGAAGTGCAGGCTCTGGAAGGGCAATGCTGTACCTGGAGAAGGGCCTGCAGACGCAGATATGATGCTCATAGGCCAGAACCCTGGCCAGCAGGAAGACGAGCAGGGCAGGCCTTTTGTGGGCCAGGCAGGAAAATATCTGGACAAGATGCTCGAGGACAGAGGCATTGACAAAAAGAGGCTCTATATCACAAGCATACTAAAGCATAAGACCCCTGGAAACAGGAAGCCCAGAAAAGATGAGATAGAAGCATGCCTGCCCTATCTCATCGAACAGATGAACATCATAGGCCCTGGCATCGTCATGCTTATGGGAAATGTTGCCAAGGACAACGCTCCCAGGTATAAGGATATCAGGTATATAGAGACCTGCCATCCTGCCGCAGCCATGAGGTTCCCCAGCAAGGACAAGGAGTTCAAAAAGGATCTCAGCATGCCCAGGAAGATGCAGGAGAAAGACAAGAAAAAGAACCAAAAGAGGTGACAGCATGAAAATTATGAAGACAACAGCATCTCCAGGACCAAGACCGCCTTCACCAAGACCTCCCAGGCCAAAGCCGCCTTTGGGTGAGTGATGGTATAGGTTAAAGAAAAGCACCATAAGCAGCCAGTCCAGGCTTGTGAAGGAAAAGAGGCAAAAGCGAAATGATAGAAACAGTTGTTCAGCATCTGATGATAGCATGGGAGATATTTATCCATCCGTGGACCTTAAGGAGAAGCTTGTGGATGATCCTGCCGCTCATGCTCATACTTGTATTTATCCATCTTTATTTTGGAAGGCACAGGTCAGAGGAGCTTGGCTGGAATTCTGCTTTCAGCAACTCAATATCCCTGCTGTGGATATGCATGATACTTTCCCGGTTCCTCTTCGAGAATTACAGCTGGTCCGAAATGCTGTCAGAACCGCAGGCTATGAAGAGCCTGATAATCATAGGCATCCTTGTTTCTTGGGTGCTGGTGCTCCTTGTCCTTAACTATTTTCATGTAATGCCCAAGAGACTTGCGTTCATGCTGTCTTCTTCAGATTCTGTGTATGTCATGGCATACATAGTGATATCTGTTATCGTAGACGGATTTCCCCTAGACCAGAAGACCCTTATCGCTTCCCTGGCGCTCTTTGTGATCATGCTTTCAGTGCTTCAGGTCATCAAGCATATCATCCCAATGACCAGGAGCGCAAAACAGGTGTTAAGGGAAAGGGAAAAGAGAGATAAGAAAGAGAAAGCTGGGAAAAAGGCTGCAGAGACCAGAAAACTGAAGAAAAAGGGTCCATGGGCAAGAAAGCTACTTGATATAAGAAAAAAGTTCTACAAGATGATCAAGAGTATTAATGGAGATAAGGATTAAGGATGTCAAAAAAAAGCAGGTACCTTGTAGGCACCTCAGGATGGCAGTATGATCACTGGAAAAAAGATTTTTATCCTGAAGGCATTGCAAAAAAGGACTGGCTAAACTTCTATGCCCAGGAATTCAGCACAGTCGAGGTTAACGGGACATTCTACGGACCAGTCAAGCGAAAGACCTTTAAAGCATGGTATTCATCTGTACCTTGTGATTTCAAATTTTCGCTCAAAGGAAGCAGATGGATAACCCACATGAAAAAGCTCAAAGGAGTAAAAAGCGAGGTCAAGAAGTTTTACAAGCTGGCAGAACCCCTGAAACACAAGCTCGGATGCGTGCTATGGCAGCTTCCTCCTATGCTCAAGAAGGACCTGCAGAGGCTTGGGAGTTTCTGCGATTTCCTGGACAACCGCAGGAACAATGCAATAGAGTTCAGGCACAAGTCATGGTTTGATGATGAGACATATGACCTGCTCAGGGACAGCGGAGTGAGCCTCTGCTCCATCTCAGCGCCAGGGCTTCCGGACACACTTGAGAGGACCTCTGACACTGCCTATGTAAGGTTTCACGGCAAAGGCAGGATGTATGCAGGGGCTTATACAGACAGTGATCTCAAAAGATGGTCAGAAAAGCTAAAGAGACTCAGGACCAAGCGCGTCTTTTGCTATTTCAACAATGATCTCCGCGCAAATGCGGTTAAGGACGCAAAGAAACTGAGAGGCGAGCTGGATGCCTGAGCTCCCTGACGTTGAGATATTCAGAAAATATGCAGCAAAAGCGCTTAACAAGAAGATAAAAGAGATAAGCGTGAAAGAAAAGAAGCTTGTCAAGGTCTCTGAAAGCACCCTGAGAAAACATATGCTGGGAAAACGGTTCACCTCAACTTCCAGGCATGGCAAATACCTTTTCCTCAAGATAAGCGGGGGCTCTGTACTTGTGCTCCATTTCGGAATGACAGGAGAGCTGGCATACTGTAAAAAGAAGGACAGGGAAAAAAGCAAGGGCAGTAAAGAAGACAGAAAAGATAAAGACAGGGAGAAAGGCAAGGAGATGGGCGAGCATAAGCCAAGGC
>WJKB01000127.1 GCA_014729345.1 Candidatus Woesearchaeota archaeon | reverse complement strand
GGGAACTCTCCATCCGTGTCATCAGGCATTTGGGAGTCATAGGCGAGTGCAATATCCAGTTCGCCCTTGATCCTGAAAGCGATGATTACAGGGTCATAGAGGTCAATGCCAGGCTGAGCAGGTCCTCTGCCCTGGCAAGCAAGGCCACAGGATACCCTCTTGCCTTTGTCGCGGCAAAACTGTCTCTGGGATACGGTCTTCCGGAGCTGAGGAACAGCATCACCAAGGTCACCACAGCCTGTTTTGAGCCTGCCCTGGACTATATAGTGGTCAAGATACCTAGATGGGACCTCAAGAAGTTTGTCAGGGTGAGCAACAGGATAGGCTCAGGCATGAAATCGGTCGGTGAAGTGATGGCTATAGGACGGAACTTTGAGGAGACGGTCCAGAAGGCCATCAGGATGCTGGGTCAGGGCATGCATGGTTTTGTATGCAACAAGATAAGGTTCAAAGATATCGAGAGCGAGCTCAGGGAGCCTACTGACGAGAGGATATTTGCGGTCAGCCAGGCGCTCTGGGATGGCATGGACATCGAAAAGATGTACCAGCTTTCCAGGATCGACAGGTGGTTTTTATGCAAGTTGGCTAATATCATGGAGACCAAGAGGAAGCTTATGGAAAAAAAGTCAGCTGTCCCGGCTGACCTGATGCGCAAGGCAAAAAAGCAGGGATTTTCTGACAACCAGGTAGCCATCCTTACAGACAGGTCTATGCTGGAGGTCAGGGAGATGAGGAAAAGCATGGGCATAATCCCCTCAGTCAAGCAGATAGATACGCTGGGAGGGGAGTATCCTGCCAAGACCAACTACCTGTATCTTACCTATGATGGCTTAGAGGATGATATAGATTTCCAGGATGACAAGAGCGTGATCGTCCTCGGGTCAGGGGCATATAGGATAGGTTCCAGCGTGGAGTTTGACTGGTGCTGCGTGAGCTGTATCAACGCCCTTTCAGACCTGGGATACAAGACTGTGATGATAAATTACAATCCTGAGACAGTCAGCACGGACTATGACACCTGTGACAGGCTTTACTTTGACGAGCTGAGCTTTGAGCGTGTCCTTGATATATATGAGAAAGAGAAACCCACCGGCGTGGTAGTTTCTGTAGGAGGGCAGATACCCAACAATCTGGCTATGAAGCTGTATGAGAGAGGGGTCAAGGTCCTCGGCACATCCCCTCTTAGCATCGACAACGCAGAGGACCGCCACAAGTTCTCTGCCCTGCTTGACAGGCTGAAGATAGACCAGCCTGCATGGAAAGAACTGACCAGTATCCAGGAGGCCAAGCAGTTCGCCAGTAATGTTGGTTTTCCTGTCCTCATAAGGCCAAGCTATGTCCTTAGCGGGGCTGCCATGAATGTGGCCATGAACGAGCAGGACCTTGAGCAGTTCCTTGAAGACGCTTCAGACGTGTCCAAGGAGTATCCTGTCGTCATAACCAAGTTTGTCACTGATGCCAGGGAGTTAGAGATCGACGCTGTGGCAGACAAGGGAAGGATAGTCTGCTGGGCCATCTCAGAACATGTGGAGAATGCAGGGGTTCACAGCGGAGACGCCACTATGGTGCTGCCGCCTCAAAAGACCTATATTGAGACCATAAGAAGGATCAAGAAGGTTGCAGCCCGCATAGCTGAAAGCCTAAAGATAACAGGACCTTTCAACATTCAGTTCCTCGCAAAAGAGAACGAGATAAAGGTTATCGAGTGCAACCTGAGATCCTCAAGAAGCTTTCCCTTTGTCAGCAAGGTGACAAAGACCAACTTTATCGAGGTCGCTACCAAGGCCATGCTTGGGCTGGAGCCAAAGGTGAGTGTCAACTCCCTTGACCTCGATTATGTGGGCGTCAAGGCGCCACAGTTCTCCTTTACACGTCTCCACGGAGCTGACCCCATCCTAAGGGTTGAGATGGCCTCCACCGGAGAGGTTGCCTGCATAGGCACGGATCTTCATGACGCCTTCCTGAAATCAGTCATGAGCGCAGGCCTGAAGCTGCCTGACAAGAGTGTGCTGCTGAGCATCAGCGGCGACAAGAGAAGGTTCAGGTTCCTTGAAGAGGTAAAGCTCCTGCATGAATTGGGCTTCAGGATATTTGCTACTGAGCATACTTCTGAGTTTTACAGCAGGCATGGCATCCCCACGACCATGGTCTACAAGGCGCACAACAAGCACAAGCAGAACAACGTGCTTTCCATGATAGAGCAGAAAAAGCTTGATCTTGTGATCAACGTCACAAAAGAATACGACAGACAGAAGCTCGAGGACAGCTATCTTATCAGGAGAAGAAGCGTGGACTTTGCCATACCTCTTTTCACAAATCTTCAGGTCGCCAAGTTGTTCGTAGAATCTTTGGCAAGAAAAGATTTAAATAGTCTGGAAGTCAGACCATGGAGTGAATATATTTAGCGGTCATCCGCCGGTTCACACAGGCAGTGGTGTATGGTCCTTAGATGTTGGGGGATAAAAATAATCGAGACAAGAATCGGAAAACTGAGACTTAAGAATCCTACTATCCTTGCTTCAGGGATTCTTGGGGTCACCAAGGCATCCCTGCTGAATGTCGCGCAAAACGGCGCAGGAGCTGTGACCATGAAATCTGTGAGCAGGGAGCCCAGGAAAGGCCATAGTAACCCCATCCTTCTGACTTATGAGGCAGGCATGATGAATGCTGTGGGCTATTCCAATCCAGGCATAGAAGACGCGAAAAGAGAGTTCACCGGGCTTAAAGATGTCGGAGTGCCTGTGATCGCAAGCATTATTGGGACAGAACCTAAGGACTTCTCGCTTGTCAGGGAGATAGATCCCAAGGAGTTCTCTGCTGTGGAGATCCCTCTAAGCTGTCCCCACACTCCAGGCTTCGGCCTGCTCGCAGGCCAGGGCACTCCAGAGGCAACATCAAGGATCACCAAGATAGTCAAGAAGAACACCAGGCTTCCAGTCATAGTGAAGCTTTCTCCTAACATACCCGCCATGGGAAAGGTCTGCAGGGCTGCTGAAAAGGCAGGGGCAGATGCTATCAATATGGGAAACACCCACGGGCCGGGCATGGTCATCAATATCGAGACAGCAGAGCCTGTCCTGGACTTCAGGATAGGGGGCGTAAGCGGTCCGGCTATCAGGCCTATTGCAGTAAGATGTGTGTATGATGTGTATGAGTCTGCAAAGATCCCCATCATAGGGTGCGGCGGTGTCCAGACAGGAAGGGATGCTGTTGAGATGATAATGGCAGGCGCATCTGCCGTGGGTATAGGAACAGGAATCTACTACAGGGGGATCGATGTCTTCAGCAAGGTCTGCGATGAGATGGAGAAGATTATGGTCAAGAACAGCTACAACAGCATAAAGGACATGAGAGGTGCAGCGCATGAAAGATAAGGAGGAAAAGACCGAACTTCCTGTGGTCCTGCCTGTTGACAAGATAGTAGATGAGGGACCGGATACCAGGACCTTTGTCTTCAGGCACAGGCTTGAAGTGGAGCCTGGCCAGTTTGTCATGCTTTGGCTTCCAAGGATCGATGAAAAACCTTTCTCTGTCAGCTACCAGGACAAGGATAAGTTTGCTGTTACTGTCATGGCTGTCGGCCCTTTCTCAAAAAGGATGATGAAACTGAAGCCAGGGGACAAGGTGGGGATAAGGGGACCCTACGGCAG
>WJKB01000126.1 GCA_014729345.1 Candidatus Woesearchaeota archaeon | reverse complement strand
CATATAGGCAGGTTCCTGAGCACTGAAGCGTCGCTGAACCTCTGATGGTCCTTGCCTTCTTTTACTTCGTGTATGTGGAACTCAAATATCCTGTCCCTTACCTTTTCTATGAAACCTGTCTCATCAGCATTACGGTTGATGGCATTCAGCCTGAGGTGGCCTATGTCCAGCAGCGCACCCAGAAGAGGGTGTCTTATCTCCCTGAACAGCCTCTCATACTCTTCTGCCTTGGTGAACATTATTACATCCGTGCCCATGGCCTCATGGTTCTCTACAGCCAACCTGATATCATGCTCAGATGCCTTGTCAAGCAGCAGCAGAAGCATCTCCTTCATCCTGCTGAAAGCGTCTTCATAAGTCCAGGGCTTGTTCAGCATGTTTATGTCCTTGTCCAGGTCGCACAGGAATCCTGCATTGAAAGAGAACAGACCTGAATCCAGTCTCCTGCAGGTCTCTATGGACTCCGCAAATGCTTTATGTGACATCTTCCTGATCCTTTCATCTGCTGATGCGATGTTCAGCAGCACGCCTTCCTCATTCGCAGGAGGAAAGTTGCTATGAAGGGTAAGTTCTGCGTTGTACTTTCTTTTGAACTCGAAAAGCAGCTTAAGATCCTTTATGTAGGAGTGGCATGCGCCGCATTCGATATCATGGATCCCTGCATCCTCATATGCTTTCAGGACCCTGAAGAAATCCTTTTCAAATACGCCTTCCCTGCCTTTGAGGCAGTTAGTGGATACGAGTATCATCCTGATCACCCTATCTTCTTTACCCTGCCTTTGGACTCCATCAGCTCTCCCCTGTCTATAAGGTTCTGGACAGCATCTTCCCCATACCTGTCCATGAGCTCGATAGTGTCTGTCCAGCCAGCAGCCTCACCCATTATGTCAGAATACACATCTTTGCCCTCTTTTGCCATGAGATCCCTTACAGCAACGATATGTTTGCATTCTCCTCCTTTCTTTATCTCCCTGAAAAGGAAGTGAGGGCAGTCGCACATAGGCATGTGAGGGTTCACCTTGTAAAATTTTCCTTTCTTGCTGGATTCCACCTCATAATGGTCCTCTTTCCTGATAATCTTCATGTTCTTCAGCAGGTCCTAGGCATTTAAAAGCTTTTTCCCTGGCACGTCTGTCAAGTACTGTCCCTGAAAGCTGCCTGAGAGCTGGTCAGCTGTCTTGCATATACACATCCCAAAGGTTTAAAAAGATTTAAAAACAATCCCTAAAGTCCGTTCCAAAAAAGGAAGGATCGCAGTGACAAGTGAAAAGATCATAATGATAAAAGAGGGGTGCCCCCTGTGCAGAGGGGACGTAGCAGGCAACAATGAGGTGCTTTTTCTTTGCAGAAGGTGCTATGTGAGGTTCAGGCTGAAGCATATTATGGATAAAGGTGGGCTCTGGGATGATTTTACTTTCGGAAGATGATATGACCATCTTTCAGTGACCACCAAAAACAATAAAGTTTATTAATCAAGATAAATACAGTGCTGCTCATGAAAAAGACAGCAGATAGGCTGGCAAAGCAGCTCAAGGATTACGCCAGGAAAGCAGGCCTGAAGAAGACAGTTATAGGCCTTTCAGGCGGTGTTGACAGCGCTGTGTGCGCTGGGCTTGCAGCAAAAGCCTTGGGCAAAAAAAATGTCCATGCTCTGCTCATGCCTGAGCTCAAGCTGACTGACCCGGAAAATATAAAGCATGCAGTGGAGCTCTGCCACAAGCTGGGCATAAACTATTCTGTAGTTGCTATAAACACTTTTGTGGAGCCTTTTGATGAGATAGCATGGGAGCAGAGCAGCGCTGCCAAGATGAACACAAAGGCAAGGGCAAGGATGAGCATACTGTATAATTTTGCCAATTCGCACGGCTGCCTTGTCATAGGAACTTCCAACAAGTCTGAAAGGCTGCTTGGCTACGGCACAAAGCACGGGGACCTTGCAGCTGACATAGAGGTCATCGGAGGCCTTTTCAAGACAGATGTGGTAAAGCTTGCTGAACACCTGAAGATACCTGAGAAGATCATCAGCAAGCCCCCTTCTGCAGAGCTGGCGCACGGCCAGACAGACGAGAATGAGCTGGGCGCGCCTTACTTCCTGCTTGACCAGATACTTGTAGACCTGGACAAGAAAGCCACAAAAGCCAGACTGCTGAAGAAGTATGATAAGAAGGTCGTTGAGGATGTGCTGAGAAGGGTGGAGAGCAGCGCCCACAAGATGATGCCTGTCCCTATGCTCAGGCCTTAAGAGAGATGTTCTTGCATGGATACTGCCTTATTTGTCGGACGTTTCCAGCCCTTCCATCGGGCTCACCTTGCTGATGTGAAGGCGATCCTTGAGGATAATGACAAGGTCATCATAGCTGTGGGCTCAAGCCAGTATTCCAACACTCAGGAAAACCCTTTCTCTTTTGAGGAGCGCAAAGAGATGATAGAGGATGCTCTGGAGACAGCCAATATCCATGATTTTGAGATAATCCCTGTTCCGGACATCCATAATGACAGCGAGTGGGTGGAGCACGTTTTGAAGAATGTGCCCCCTTTCAAGAAGGTATACACAGGAAACAGGCATACATTTGACCTGTTCCACGCAGCAGGCTATGATGTGATCATGCTGAAGATCATCCCAAACATCTCCAGCTCAGATGTAAGGCAGAAGATAGCAGAAGGAGGCGAATGGAAAGGATTGCTCACACCTCCTGTGGTCAAGTTCATAGAGAGGATAGACGGTGTGAAAAGGGTGAAAGGGTTGGTGGTCAAGGGGAAGTGAGATATGGTTTTTGGTATCATGTCCTCTTTCCGACCTGTCATAATAACAAAAACCGAACTAATCGCCTGCCTGAATGTCAGAAATCAAGGATTGATTTCTGATCATCCTAGAGATTCACTGAATTTCTATGAGGCAGGGATATTTGATCGTTCGGTTTTTGGAACGACAAAATCTTATAAAGATTTTGTGTCCAGGAAACGCTTTGCGTTTCTTTGGATTGAAAATTGCCCTGAAGGTTGGTATTAGACCCCACAAAGATTCTCCCAAGGGTCGAATTTTCGATAAGTAATATGAAAGCACAGACTGGACATTCATATTCAGAGACTACTACGAATCATCAAGAGGACTGATAGAAGCATTCCTGCTGTTCGACAAGTACTATATATATCTTGCAAGTAACTATATACCATATCTTGTTTTTTGTGTGCCTGCTCTTTTTTGAGAGATCTAAACCGAAAGTTTTATATATCCTTTGTTCATTTAATAACGATATGGTTAATAAATTAACAATACTTCAGGTTTTGGAACCTTTCCTCTCAAAACCGAAAGAGAAGCTCCATCTGTCCGAGATATCAAGAGCGATAGGCACCCCTCACCCAACTGTGAGGCAATGGCTCAACATTATGGAAAAAAAGGGAGTTCTTAAGAAAGGATTCAAGGGAAGACTGACATTATACTCACTAAACACAGAAAACAAGAGCATAATAAACTACTTGGCTATTGCAGAAAAAAACAATCTTATCAAAAGATGTGAACAATCACTCATATTAAAAGAACTGACGGATTTCATACAATTTGAATTGAAGGAAAATACAAAAGCACTGATTTTCGGGTCAGCAGCAGAAACATTTGATAAAGCAGAAGATGTTGATATGATAATCATCGGCAAGATGGATGAGAAAAAAATAACAAGCATTTCAAAACATATCAACAAGGAGATACACTTAATAAATGTCAGCAGCCTTGAAAAGATCTCAAGATCGCTTAAAGAAGAGATTATAAAAAAACACTTGATAATAAGCGGGGATGAAGAGATAATAAGGTGGATGATATGGCAACAATAGGATGGTGCAAAAAACAGTCAAAAGGAATAAAATTAATAGAACCTAATGACAACCTATGCAAAGAATATCTGCAAACTGCTGAAGAGACGCTAAACGTGCTAAGAAGTATTAAAGGAAAATCAAAGGTATGGCTTGCAACAACAAAATACTATTGCGAATACTTCGCAATATACTCATTACTGATGAAGATAGGACTGAAATGCGAGATCCATGACTGTAGCATAGCAATCTGCAGGATCCTGGAAGAGATGGAAGTAATACCTAAAGGATATACAAACAGACTGGAAGAGGACAAAAAACTCAGGATAGATAACCAATATTACCTGAAAAACAGGGAAGTTCCTATAAATTACGATGATTTGGTAGAATTTGTACTAAAGACTAAAGATATCAGCACAAGACTGACGCAAGAACAGATAAAGACAATAAGAGATCTGGTAAGCAGCAAATAAACTGTAGACAACATCTATACAATCGTAGACAAATAGTAAGCAAACAATAGCCATAGCTCTATACTGAAACGTATAAGGTTTGATATACAATCCTATTTTCTTTTGTTTCTGGCATACATCCCATAATACCTTATCCTCTTGAATTGGGCTGGAGGAATGCTGCCCATTCAGGCTATTCTCTATGAAATCCCCATTCTCATCCGTCACCACACTTGTACTGCCTATATGGTCTTAATGGTAGTATGTCCTGTTTTTGTGTGTGGCTACCCTTTTTTTAAGAGCTCCAAACCGAAAGTTTAATATAGTAATTATACTTTAGATAGTATAAAACTATCCTATAGAGAGTATAAACATGGAGATCTATAAAGAAGAGCTCAAAATAATCGATTTGTTCAGGAAGAACCTTTTGTCTGAGTTTACTTTAAAAGATATTATGAAAAAGTTGAACAAGAAGTCCTACAACTGGACTTATAATTCAGTTATGAAACTTAGCAAAAACATCCTTTTAAGTGAAAAAAAAGGGAATTCCACTGTTGTAAGTCTAAATTTAAAAAACCAGGTTGCCTTAACTTACCTGATCTACCTTGACAGAAAAGAAGCTTTTAGCAAAGGTTTGCCTATCATCAATGAGATAATTGAAAGCTGCTCAAAAGCCACAACTTATTTTTCACTTCTTGTTGCAGGAAGCTATGCAACAGGTAACATCAATAAAAACTCGGATATTGATTTGATTATAATTGTTGAAGACAGCGATGAAAAGGCTGAGATTAAACCACATCTTAAAGAAGTGACAAGGCTTGCAACCATAAATGTTGATGAACATATATTCACAAGAAAAGAGTTCTATCAGATGCTTGTGTCAGATGATGAAAACTTTGGTAAAGAAGTGTTCAGAAAACACCTGCTTTTCTATGGCATTGAAGCATATTATCAGATCATAAAGGAGGCAATAAAAAATGGTTTACAGACCAAAATATGAATATCTATATAATGAAAAAGAACTGAAGGAAGAGATCAATGCTCATAAGGAAAAAGTCAGCATAACTGAAATTGATAATGTTGATGCTCCTTTGATAATGCTCAACTTCAAAAGAGCTGAAAACGAACTTAAACACGCAGAAACAATATTCAAAGTTTCTGACAGCAAAGAACTTAAAAAAGAACTGGAATTGTTGGAACAAGACACATTTTACAGCGGCGTGATAACACATGCTTATTATGCAATATTCTATGCTACAAAAGCATTATTGTTGAAATACAAGGTAAGGACCAGAGCCCAAACATCCACAAAGCAACAATGGACGCATTTGCATACTATTCTGTCCTTAACGGAAAGCTTGATCTTGAACTATTGAAGATATACCAATCTGCAATCATAAAAGCTGATTCTTTACTCAATCTGCTTGTTTCTGAAAAAGACAAAAGAGGGAAGTTCACTTATCAAAAACTTCCAGACGCAAACAAAGAACCTGCTGATGATTCTATACAAAACGCATTGATGTTCTTGAAACACGTAAAGAAGATAATAGCAGTATAAAAGAGTCTACCTCACCCAGAATCTTATATAAGCTAATCCAGGTTAGTCCCATTTGGGAAGCTAATTCTGACAACATTTCCATAATCATCATAGACAAAATATGTAAAAGAATTATTACCATTCGAATTCCACTTCTCAAATTTGGTCAGTTCACCCAAAGAACCCATGCCATGCAAACCCAGACCATCATAATAGTACTTACTTTCCCTACCCAAACCATCCTCTCTTCTTGCCCAAACTCTTCTCCAGCTCTTCCAGCAGCCTTTTCTGCTCCTTGTTCAGCTTCTTAGGGACCTGCACCACCACTTTTACGTTCTCGCTTCCTTTGCCAAAACCTCTCATGTTGGGCAGTCCCTTGTCCCTCATCCTGAACACTGTGCCTGTCTGCGTGCCTGAAGGTATCTTTAATTTTGCCTTGCCTTCAAGAGTGGGAACCTCTATCTCTCCTCCCAGAGCGGCTGTTGCAAATGACAAAGGCACATCCACAAAGAGCTCTGCCCCTTCCCTCTCAAACACCTTATGCGGCTTTATATGTATGACGACATAGAGGTCTCCGGGAGGCCCTCCTTTCTCTCCTGCCTCCCCTTCTCCTGAAATTCTCAGCCTGATGCCGTCTTCAGCACCTTCCGGAATCTCTATCTCTATCTTCCTTTCTTTCCTTACTCTTCCCTCACCGTCGCATACAGGGCATTCTTTCGTCACAAACCTGCCCTGGCCTTTGCATTTTGAGCATGTTGTCCTTGCCTGCATCATTCCGAAGGGCGTCCTCATGGCCTTTGTCTGAACACCTGTACCTTTGCACTGGTCGCAGGTCTCTATGTCAGCCTCGCTCTCGGCTCCTGAGCCTCCGCACCTGTCGCACTTGTCCAGTCTTGGTATCACTATGGTCTTTTTCATGCCTTTTGCAGCATCCTCCAGCTCTATCTCAAGGTCATACCGCAGGTCGCTTCCTCTCCTTGAGCGCCCTCTCGACCTTCTGCCTGCGAAAAGCCCTTCAAAAAGGTCCTCAAACCCGAAGCCGAATCCTCCTCCTGAGAAAGAGCTCATGAAATCTGAGAAATCCTGTCCCTGGAAGCCTCCTGAGAACTGGTCAGCTGTCTTGCCGAACCTGTCGTATTGCTCCCTTTTCTGATCATCGCCCAGGACAGCAGCTGCCTCGCTTATCTCCTTGAACTTTTCAGCAGCGCCTTCGCCCTTGTTCAGGTCTGGATGATACTTTTTTGCCAGCTTCTTGTAAGCTTTTCTGATCTCTTCCTTCGAAGCATCCTTGCTCACTCCGAGTATCTCATAGTAGTCCTTTTCAGCCAACAGTATCACCTATCATGTCCGGATCAGTTCCTATCATCTTAAATATCTCCTTCTCAAGCTCTTTTACCATCTTCCAAAGCCTTTTGCTTTCCTTTGTCACAGGGTATCTTGACTCAGCCTCTTTCTGCCTTTGCGCAAGCGTCACGATCCTGTCATGAGCCACCCTCTTGTCAGCATAGTATACGATCTTCTCTTCCCATGTCTTCAGCTCTCCTGTGCTTACTGCGCTAAAAGCATGCTTCCTTATGATCTCAGCTATTTGGGGGTAGCTTTGCGCCAGCACCTCGCATGCTGCCTCTCCGTGCTTCTTTCCCCTGAACCTTTCTGCATGCTGCCTGTAAGCCTCGAGCTCCTCTTCTGTGAAATCTCTTTCTCCTGGCATGGGCTTCAGTTCCTTGACGTCGCAGAGCCTTATGAGGTCATGAAGAAGCGCTGCTGCCCTTATCATATCGACATTCACGTCAATACCTTTCTCTCTCATCTTTCCTGCAATCAGCACTGCTACTTTGGCCACCTGTTCTGAATGCCTTACCACGTTTGGCGCTGTTTTCCATTCTTCCAGCAGCCTGTAGCATTCCTGCACAGGCGGTATATCGCTGCTCATCTCGCTCACTCCTTCCGAGCTTCTGCCTTTTTTCCCTGCTCAGCTTTCCTTATGATCCTGAGGATATCTTCAGGCTTGTCAGCATTAGCGTCTGCTCCAACCAGTCTCTTTTTTGTGTGGAAGCCGTAGGTAACACCTATGACCATCTTCAGCCCGGCATTGTGCGCTGCTCCTATATCATCATCCATATCACCCACATAAACTGCTTCTGAAGGCTTTACTTTCAGTTTTTTCAGCGCGTTTCTTATGCCGACAGGGTTAGGTTTTCTTTTTTCCATGCTTTCGATGCTGTTCTTGCCTGAGATAGCATCAAAGTATTTGGTCAGCTTATGCTCGTCCAGCTTTTTCTTTATCCTGACAGTCCTGTTGTCTGAAGCGACACCAAGCTTGTACCTCTTTCCAAGCTCAGTGAGAACAGGCCTCATCCCCTCAAACACCTTTGCATGCGGTTCATGCTCATAATAATAGTCATACCAGACCTTGAGAGCCTCATCATAGTTCTTTTTGGTGACTCCCATCCGCTTAAGGGTTATGTTCCAGTCATTGTCAAGAAAGTTCTTCTTGCGCCTGTATCTCATGTTATATCCTATTAGCTTCGCGACCTCTTTGTAAGCCTTCCACATAATGTCAAGGCTGTCCACCAGCACTCCGTCATAGTCAAAAAGTATGGCTTTTATCATCTTTCCAGCAGCATCTTGTGCGCCTTTTTAAATTCTTCCTTGTTGTACTTCAGCATCTCCACAGCTTCTTCAAAACTGACCCATCTTGCTTCAGAATGCTCCACAGAAGGCTCAACTTCCTCGTCTGAATCCGCTTTTCCGAGCCAGAACTGCACGAACTTATGCACCTTTTCTCCCTCTTCAGTGTACCAGTAGTCTGACTTCAGGTCTGTCTTGTGCAGCTCAGAAAGCTCCAGCCCTGTCTCTTCTTTCATCTCTCTCCGAGCAGCCTCTTCTGCAGACTCACCTTTCTCGATGCCTCCCTGCGGAAACTGCCAGCCCACCCAGCTGCCTTTCTTTTTCAGGACAAGAAACCTGTAGCTATCCTTTACCCTGTCAAATACTACGATCGATACTGTCTGGATAGCCTTTACCATAAGGTTTACTTCTTCTTGCCTTTCTTGTCGTCGTCCTTCACTTCATAGTCAGCATCCACTACATTGTCATCCTTTGCTGACTTTCCTTTTCCAGCCTTTGCTTTTGGGCCGCCTGCGCCTTCCTGCGCCTTCTGCTGCTCAGCTGCAGCCTTCTGGTACATCTCTGTAGCCGCTTCCTGTGCATACTTCTGCACTTCCTCAAGCTTTTTCTTGATCTTCTCGATGTCTTTTTTCTCAGGCTCGAGCAGCTTCTTCAGCTCGTCTATGTGCTTTTGCAGGGGCTCCAGTTTCTTCTTGTCGACCTTGCCTTCCATGTCTTTCATGGTCTTCTCTGTGCTGTAGACGATAGTGTCTGCCTGGTTAAGGGTCTCTATCTCTTCCTTCTTCTTCTGGTCCTCAGCTGCATGCGCGTCTGCCTCTTTCTTCATCTTCTCAATGTCCTCTTCTGAAAGGTTGCTTGAGCCTGTCACAGTGATCTGCTGCTGCTTTCCTGTGCCCAGGTCCTTTGCAGAGACATTCACTATCCCGTTCGCGTCGATGTCAAAGGTAACCTCTATCTGCGGAACTCCCCTTGGCGCCGGAGGTATGCCCACCAGGTCAAACCTTCCCAGTGACTTGTTGTCAGCAGCCATGGGCCTCTCTCCCTGCAGGACGTTGATGGTCACAGCAGGCTGGTTGTCTGCGGCTGTGCTGAAAACCTGCGATTTCTTCGTTGGTATGGTGGTGTTCCTTGGAATCAGGGGGGTTGCCACCCCTCCCAGTGTTTCGATCCCAAGGGTCAGAGGTGTTACATCCAAAAGCAGTACGTCCTTGACCTCTCCTCCTAGTATCCCTGCTTGTATGGCTGCTCCCAGAGCCACGGCCTCGTCAGGATTGACTGACTTGTCCCCTTCTTTTCCGGTCATGTCCTTGACAAGCTTCTGCACAGCAGGTATCCTCGTGCTTCCGCCCACGAAAAGCACCTTGTCCACTGATTCCAGGCCTGCATCCTTGAGAGCCTGCTGGGTCGGTATCTTCAGCTTCTCCAGTATTCCGTCGATCAGCTCCTCGAACTTTGCTCTTGTAATCTCCGTGTTAAGATGCTTTGGGCCTGCTTTGTCTGCTGTCACAAAAGGCAGATTGATCACTGCTTTCTGCGCTGAGCTCAGCTCTATCTTTGCCTTTTCAGCAGCATCCTTGAGCCTTTGGTGGGAGGTAGGATCCTGCCTCAGGTCTATGCCGTTCTCTTTCTTGAACTCCTCAGCCATCCAGTCGATAAGGATCTCGTCGATATCATCCCCTCCGAGATGGTTGTCTCCTGAGGTGGCCTTGACCTCAAAGACCCCGTCTCCTAGTTCAAGTATGCTAACGTCAAAGGTTCCTCCTCCAAAGTCAAATACCATCACAGTGTGGTCCTTTGTCTTGTCCATGCCGTATGCAAGCGACGCTGCAGTAGGCTCGTTTATGATCCTGAGGACATTAAGGCCTGCGATAGTCCCTGCATCCTTTGTAGCCTGCCTCTGCGCGTCCTCGAAATAAGCAGGCACTGTGATGACCGCGTCATTAACAGGGTGCCCGAGGTACGCTTCTGCATCTGCCTTGAGCTTCTGCAGCACCTTTGCGCTTATCTCCTGGGGGGTGTATTCCCTGCCTTCTATGGTGACTTTCTCGTTGCTTCCCATCTGCCTCTTGATGCTCCTGACTGTGTTCTCAGGGTTTGTGATCGCCTGGTTCCTGGCCACTTTTCCTACGATCACTTCGCCGTCCTTTATAGAGACCACAGATGGTGTGGTCCTGTCTCCTTCTGCGCTGGGTATGATAGTGGCTTTTCCGCCTTCCATCACACCGACTGCTGAAAAGGTGGTTCCAAGGTCTATTCCTATGGCTTTTGCCACACCTGCTTTTTTTGTGGTTGAAGATTCTTCTTTGTCTGTCATTTTCTTTGCCTCCAAGACAACTATCCCAGGTAATTGGGTATATCTACCTGCCTGTTGCCTTCTTTTCCTTTCTTTTTCTTTTTCTTTTCAAGCCTCTTTATCTGCTTGGGCTTGTCTATCCTGCCGAACTCCTTCTCGTAGTCGCCCAGCACCTTGCCCAGCAGCTCATGAGCCCTTTTAGCATGATAAGGGTCCAGCATCACCACGTTGTGCTGGATGTTGAGGAACGGACTCTCCTTGCTCCTCGCATCTATCCTCGGTGTTATGCACTTGAAGTCAAATATCAGCTGTGTGGGATTGAAATGTATGGACATCTCATGCGCGAAAAAAGCCGCTCCGTCGCTTATCCCCAGATTTATCTTTTTTTCCTGTGTCATGTTTTCCCTCCTGGAACTCCTGTCTGGCCTGTTCTTCCTTGAGTTTTTGCCTGTATCATTGCTGGATCCCTATGGTCTTCCCCAGCAGGTACACGTTCTCTCCAAGCCTGTAATGGTCTGCTCTTGTGCCTTCAAGCTTGAACCCTGCTTTTTCGTAGAAGTCCACAGCTTCCTTTTCTCCTTCAGCCACTGAAACCTCTGCTTTTGCTGTGATGAAATCTCCTTTCTTGATCAGCTCCACGAGCTTCTGCTCTGCTGCTTGGAGCAGTTCTGTCCCTATGTCCTGGTCCCTGTACTTTTCCATCACAGCCACGTGCCTTATCTTCCATCTTGAATGGCTGTCTCCCTGCAGGCTTTTCCTCAGTAAGAGCCCGCCGACAACCTCGTCGTTGAGCAGCGCGATGATAAAGCCGCCTCCGTCAGCAGCTGCATCAGCATGCGCTTTCTGCATGTATTCTATTATATCTGCATCTGTCTTCTTCTTGAATATCAGGTGCTCCTGATATGCTTCCTTGTATACGGGTATCAGAGCAGCGAGCTCTGAGCTTTCAGCTTCTCTTATCTCGACCATCTTTATCCACCTCCTTGGTATGATGATCATCCATCATCTTTTTTAGCTGTTCCTTGTCAGGGACCAGCTCCTCAAGATTTCCTCCTGGTATGGTGGGATGTGTCTTGAGGTATATTCCCCATTCCCTTATGCTGTTCGGGTTTGTCTCATCCACAGCATGGTTGAGCATGAACCATATGCTCAGCTCTTGGCTGTGTTCGCTGCAGTTTCCGATCCTGCAGTGCAAAGGTTTGGCTTCCTGTATGCTGCACCTGTTTTCCTTGTCCAGGAAAACGCACCTTCCGTATGGCCTGTTTTCCTGTTGGATCTTCCTGAACCTGAGCATCAGCGTGTCAAACATCCTGACCTCTTTAAGGTACTCGTTCCTGAACTTCTTCTCGCTTATGCCTTTAAGGTCAGCCATGGCCTTTATCTCATGCTTGAGCACGAATCCTGAGCCGTACCTGCAGCAGTGGCCGCACTGGCTGCACTGGCTGCCAAGCTCCAGCACCTCTTTTTCAGGCGTGCTCCTGGTTATCGCGATGCAGTCAGTTTTCTGCGCCATCCTTGCTGCGGTCTCCTCTCTTCTTTGCAATCTTGACCTTTGCCAGCCTGAGTATCTTGTCGCCGATCATGTATCCTTTCTGCAGCTCTTCGACCACAGTGCCTGGCTCCTTGTCAGACTCTTCCTGCAGGAGCGCCTCGTGATTGTAAGGGTCAAACTTCTGTCCTTTCGCATCTATCCTTCTCACTCCCTCGTTCTCAAGCGTGGACATAAGCTGCGAATATATCAGCTCCACCCCTTTTACAAACTCCTCTTTGTTGTCCTTGTTTGAGAGCGCTAGTTCAAAGTTGTCCAGTACAGGCAGGAGCTTCAGTATCATCTCTTTGCCTGCTGACCTGCAGAGATCTTCCCTGTCCCTCTCTATCCTTTTCCTGTAGTTCTCGAACTCTGCCTGCACCCTCTTGACTGTCTCTGTCAGTTCTTGGATCTCTTTTCTTTTCTCTTCAAGCTCTGTTTCTTTGCCCTCTTTATTTTTCTCTTTCTTGCCTGCTTTCTTTTCCTTCTTATCCATCAAAAACACCTTTTTTGGTTGTCTGATCAGCTTATCTCGATCTTTTTTTTCTTCTGCTCCTTGGATTTCTGCTTTGGCATCTCAACTTTCAGTACGCCTTCCTTGTATTCAGCCTGCACCTTTTCAGGCATGACCTTTGAAGGCAGGGGAAGCGCCCTGTAGAATGACCTGCTTCCTGACTCATACCTGTAGAATCCCTGCTTGTTGACCTCTTTTTCGTGTTTCTTCTTTACCTTCACTTCCACAGCCTGCTCAGTCACGTTAAGCTCTATGTCTTTTTTATCTATTCCTGGCAGTTCAAACATCGCAACAATATTTGATTCTGTCTCATATATATCAGATACAGCCCGCCTTACTTTCTGGACTGGTGCTCCAGAGCCTCTTGCTCTTGCTGGCACAACATACCTGTTCTTGGAGGGTGTGCCGAAATATCTTGCAAACATCCTGTCCATCTCTTCCTGCATCTTCCTTACCTCATCGTATGGTTCATCTGACATAACAATCCACCTCATGTGTTGTTTTTAGTCGTCATTTGTTGATTTAAGTTCAACATAGAGAACTTATAATCAACGCTTATATATAAATGTTTTGGTTCTGAAGCGACTTTCAGACGACAAGAG
Organism: Candidatus Woesearchaeota archaeon; assembly: GCA_014729345.1. Lineage (GTDB taxonomy): Archaea > Nanobdellota > Nanobdellia > Woesearchaeales > WJKB01 > WJKB01. The sequence goes on along the minus strand of WJKB01000126.1, from coordinate 10,737 downwards.
CATGACAACATGACAGCACGATGCTATCAAACAACAGAAAAATATATAAATGACTGTTGATTTTAAATCAACATAAGAATGATCATAAGAAAACAGCGCATAACAGTAGTATCTGTGAGAAAACCAGGCAGGAAAGACCTTAACAGGGAGCTGCAGTGGCTCGGCGACTCTCTCGGCCTGTTCAACCTGAGAGACAAGGACAAATCATGCTTCAGGATATTCATAGAGCTCCTGAAAGCGGCAAAACTTAACAGTCCCATGAGTTCTGACCAGATAGCGCAGAAGCTCGGACTTAGCAGAGGCACTGTGGTCCACCATATCCACAAGCTCATGGAAGCAGGCATCGTGATCGTGGAGGAAGGCAGATACATGCTGAGAGTGGATAACCTCTCAACACTGATAGACGAGCTGCAGAAAGACATCCACAGGATGACAGACGACCTTAAGGAGATAGCCCAGGATATAGACCAGAAGCTTGGGTTATGAAGCTGTTTCTAAAAAATAACAAAAACCGAGCTAATCCCCTGCCTAAATGTCAGAAATCAGGGATTGATTTCTGATCATCTTAGAAAATCACTGAATTTCTATGACGCAGGGGTATCTGATCGTTGGATTTTTGCAACAAAATTCTATAAATATTTTGTGTATTTTCAATACAAAAAGAGTTTGATCGTGAACATCATCGAAAACTTTATAAATGACATGTCGATGTCTAGTGTCATGAGCATATACAGCCGATCAACAGGACTTGAAATTCTACTACTGCTGTCGCTGTAAAGCTCATTGTTTAAACTTCTAAGGTGAAAACAATGCCTGACAGATTAAAGACCATAAGGAAGGAGAAGATTTTGCCAGGTACAGGCATGCTTTTTCTCAAGCTGCTGCTTCTGCTGCTTTTGTAGGGTCCTGGATCAACAAGGGCCTTGCATCAACATAAACCGATACAGAGAGGGATACAGATGAAAAAAACAAAAAAACCAAGGATAAGGGTTCCAAAGCAAAGGGTAAGGATACTTGACACAACATTAAGAGACGGTGAGCAGGCTGCTCACGGCACTATACTTCCGCATGAGAAACTGGAGATAGCGCTGCTGCTCTCAAGGATGGGCGTTGATGCGATCGAGGCAGGATTTCCTGTATCGTCTCAAGGCGACTATGAGGCAGTCAGCATGATTGCAGGGGAAGTTAGGGGAGCTTATATTGCAGGCCTTGCAAGAGCAGTGGAGGCAGACATAGAAAGGGCATGGGATGCTTTGAAATATTCAGAAAAGCCTGTGATCCACACATTTATAGGTACATCTCCTGTCCAGATGGCCACTCAGCTCAAGAAGTCTCCTAAAGAGGTGCTGAAGATGGCTGAAGAGGCTGTCAGGTGCGCAAAAGGATGCGCAGGGAGCAAAGGCTATGTGCAGTTCTCGCCCATGGATGCCACAAGGACTGAGCCTGCATTCCTTCATGAGGTGATCCAGGCTGCCATAGAAGCAGGAGCAGACATCATCAACATACCAGATACAGTAGGCTATGCGACCACAGATGAATTTGAGAATATCATAAAGGATGTCCGGGAAAATGTCCCAGACATAGGCCAGGCCATATTGAGTGTCCATTGCCATGATGACCTTGACCTTGCCGTAGCAAACTCGATGAAAGCAGTGCAGATGGGAGTGGAGCAGGTGGAATGCACTGTCAATGGCATAGGTGAGAGAGCAGGCAATGCAGCCCTTGAAACGATCGTCATGGGCCTGAAAGTCAGGGAAGACTGGTACGGCAAGAGGACAAAAGTAAAGACAAGATATATTGCAAAGGCAAGCGACATGGTAGGGAAATATACAGGTCTGCCAGTCCCCCAGAACCATCCTGTTGTGGGAGAGGGCGTCTTTGATCATTCCTCAGGTATACATTCAGACGGGGTCCTCAAGGACAGGGAAAACTTTGAGATAATGGACCCTACCCATATAGGAAGAGAAGGTGATGTCTCAAAAAGGATCCCTATAGGGGCAAGAACAGGCAGGAAGGGTGTTGCAGCGAACGCCAGAAGGCTCGGCTATGATCTCTCTCCTGAAGAGGCTGAAAAGACCTATGAGCTTGCCATGAATATAGCTGACATGAAGAAAGAGGTCACAGACGATGACCTTAGGGTTATCATAGAAGATGACGTCAGGGGCTATGCAGGAACTTATGAGCTTATCAGTTTCCAGGCCTCATCCACGCAGGGAGAAGGTTGCACTGCAAAAGTAGTTCTTGGATATGATGGAGCCGTATCCAAAGAGGCTGCCTGCGGAGACGGACCTGTAGATGCTGCAGGGATCGCCATAGAAAAGATGACAGGCAGGAGGATAAGGGTTGATGATTTCAAGCTGGACGCGATCACAGGCGGAAAGGATGCCATCGGAGAAGTCACCCTATATGCAAGCGACAACGGGCACAAGGTGGTGGCAAAAGGAGCAAGCACCAACATAGTTGAAGCGAGCGTAAAGGCCTATGTAAATGCCCTGAACAAGATAATGTTCTACCAGCAGACCCAGGAAAAGTGACATGGCGCAAAAAAAAGATATAAACCGCAACCTTTAAAAAGAAAAATGCCTTTTCAATGCATAGGATGAAGCTACCACACAATAAGAAGGAGATCATAGGTATTCTCTTAGTGATCATGGTAGTCGTAGTGGCATAAGCCTCTGCATCCTCCAATCCAGCAATTCTGATGCAGAGGACAAGACCAAAGATAGATAGATCTATAGAGGCAAGATGTACCTGACAAACAAGATGGAAAAGATGTTTGAGTTGATGCAGTTCAGCAATAGCCATGAACCAAGAGGATTTATCGTGCCCAGGGGAGAGGCTGTGGCAGTTTTCAGGCCTAAACCTGTGGACATGGAGACCTGGAGGCATGATCCCATGAACTGGAGCATAGCTGTCCTTCCAAAGGATCCTGAGGAACGGCAGGCATCCATAGACGCTATCGCCAGAAGCACGCAAAAGACTCCGGACATAGTGTATGCAGAAGATGATGTCAGGACCGTGCTTCCTGCTGAGCGCGGACTGGACATATACTCAGGATGCCCTGCAGTTGGAGACGACAGATTTCCGCTCATAAGGCCTGATTTCTGGTTCGCAAGGTATGGAGCCTATAAGTTTGACTGCGTCAGGGGAAAACCTAGCAAAGGTCTCCTCCAGAAGCTGTCAGGATACTATCATCAGTTGAATAGGAAAAGATAAAGAAACAGAGAGATAAAGAAATAAAAAAGAAAAGCAGGACTGACGCAAGCTTATCACTTGCCCTTGCTTGGGTTTTTAGCCTGCTTGTCGTCCTTCTTGCCGTAGATGAAATAAAGGGCTGTACCTATCACAAGCAAGACTATAAGCGTCATCAGGCTGATGCCTGTGGGCGACCTAAGCCTTTGCATGAAAGCGCTTGCCGCACCCACTCCTGTTCCTGTGGTATCCTCTTCAGGTTCCTCAGCAGGCTCTGAAGCCGGCGCTGACGCTGCAGTGCTTTCTGCAGGCTCAGAAACATCCTCTTCATATACTGGCTCTTCATAAGTGCAGCTCTCTTCCTCTGCAGGCTTTCCCTCTTGTGTGTTGCATTCGTTAAGGTCCCTGCAGATCCTTGTCCTTATCCCATCATAGCTGCATGCTGTCCAGTAGGTGCATTCCCAGTCAGGCTCGCAATCCCTTCCATACACAGAGTTTGTAGCTCCTCCGCCTCCTCCTGAAGAGGTGCTTGAGGTAGTGCCTGAAGGGCAGTCCTTTGAGCAAGTGCTTGTTGACTCGTTGTATTCAGGCTCGCATTTGCCGTCATTGTCGCAGTAGTATGTATTGCTTGCGCACACACCTGTTCCCAGGCCCGCGTTTATGCAGTAGCCTCCTGCGCAGACGAGTGAAGAGGTGCAGTTTGTGGTATTGTCTGGCTGAAGAGGCAGGTTGATGTTAAGACTATGCGTTCCAGCTGAAAAGTTTGCCTCATAAGCTGGGATCCCGAAAACCCTGAACACCAGAGATGTCCCATGGGGCAGGGCCATGACTGATGAGTAAAAGCCGTCGCCGAACATCGCCTGACCCCCTGGGGTCGTAGGCGTAACTGTCTGAACCACAAGAGCTGTATCAGAATAGATATCCAGCTCTGTGCCAGCGTACTGTGTCCCTCCGATAGTCACTACTCCTTTCCAGTCGCCTGGTACTCCCTGCGCTGACGCAGCAAGGCTCAGGCATATCAGTGTTATCAACCAAATCAGTGAAGTTTTTGCTCTCATTTTGCACCCCTCTAGTCCATCTCAAACCTGTTTGACGCCATCATGTGTATCCAGAACGGATTCTGGAGATCACTGCCCATGTCTGTGAGTGTTCCTGTCCCTGTGAAAGGGTCTGCAGGTCCGTACTGCACAAGCCAGGATGATGTTGCTGTGTCCCAATGATAAAGCACGTCCCAGTTGTCGCCCACGCTTTCCCAGTGCATGTCATAACCATGGTCTCCTGTGCTGTATCCCAGCACATCTGGCACTCCTGTCCCTTCAGGATTTAGGGTCGCCAGTGTGGGAGGTATCCATAGCACATTCCAGTTGGCGTTCAGGTCCTGAACATAGCTGAAAGATCCTGTTGTATCGATGTAGAACATCAGAGGATAAGGGCTTGTCATCAGGTTTCCTGCATTGTCCTGGCACAGCACATAGACTATAGTGTTTCCGTCCGGCTGTGCAGGCAGTGCTGCTTCAAACCTGGTGCCTGTCCATCCAAGGCTGGTTCCAGAGCCGAAGCTGAAAGCTCCTCCAAGGTTGTACTCGCACGTAGTGGTGGCGACATTATCCGTGGCATCAAGCTCCACCCAGACAGTCGGGCTGTCAGTGGTCGTGGTGCCTGAAGGGCCTGCACCTATGACTGTAGGAGCGTCTGGATCCACAGACGTATCATCCACGACAGTGTAGCTTATCATCCTTGTCTCTGTGTTGCCCACAGCATCTATGGCCTGGACAACTATGCTGTACGAGCCTATAACTCCAGGATGGGCAAAAGTATACTCCCAGACGCCTGCTCCTGTCTCTGAAGCTGCGTTTCCGTTGACAGTGACAGTGTTTGCTGAGTCATCTTCATCTGCAGTCACATGCACGTTAGGATCCTGTGTTACCCTGTAAACACCAAGGTCAAGGCTTATCGAGTTTATCACAGGCGCGGTGGTGTCAGATGGGTCATCCTCTACAACAGCATATGATACTGTCTGGATATTTGTGTTGCCAAAGCTGTCTGTGGCCTGGACAACTATGCTGTGGGTCCCTACAGTTCCAGGGTGGGCGAATGAAGCTGTCCATACCCCTGCTGCCCCTTCTGTCGCAGCATTTCCGTTGATGGTAACGCTTGCAGCAGAATCATCCTCTATGACTGTCACAGCCACATTGGGATCATTGGTGACCTCATAACTGGGCTGGTCAAGGGTTATGCTGCTTATGTAAGGGGCTGTTGTGTCTGCAGGACTGTCTGCGACCACGCTGTAGGATATCTCCTTGGTATCAGTGTTCGCAGATGCATCGCTTGTCTGGACAACAAGGCTGTATGTCCCGACAACACCTGGATGCGCGAAAGTGTATGTCCATACCCCTCCGCCTGCAGCCGTTGCAGAATTGCCGTCGACAGTCACTTCTGTGGCTGTCCCGTCTTCGACTATAGTTACAGTCACTGCAGGATCATTGGTAACCTCATAGCTGGCCTTGTCCAGGCTGATTGAGACGATCAATGGTGCAGTGGTGTCTCCAGGAACTTCTGAGATATCTGGAACAGCTGTGTCAACAAGGTTGCCGCTTGCATCCACAGCCTGTACAACAAATGTGTTGACAGAGTTCTGGATCAGTGGAACATTCAATGACCATGAGGATGTTCCAGGAGCGATTGCCACGCTTGCATATGCGATGTCTCCTGCTCCCACTGTTCCGTCATCATCTGTATCCCTATATATAGTCACATGGATAGTGTCATTTTCTGCCTGTCCGATCACTCCAGTTACATCATATGTATCTTGATCCACAGTAACTCCAGCACCACCAGGTAACATTATCACATTTGTAGGTGGTGTACTATCTATTCCAAGGCTGGGATCTTCTGTAACCTGAGCGCTGCCGGTGAAACTTCCGACATTGCCGCTTGCATCAGTACCAGTTGCTGTAAAAGTTGTGGTTGCTCCCTGAGGAAGCGGTACTACAGTGCTCCAGCTGGTGACTCCTGCTGAAACCACGACTGTTCCCACATCTGATGCCCCATCATTTATTGTCACAATCACATCATCAGCATCTGCTGTCAATGTGCCGCTGACAGTGTAATAGTCGCTGTTGACCGTATCCGCAGAAGCTGTGACAGTTCCGCTCGGCGCTATGGTGTCAGGCGCTGCGTTCACGACAAAGCTGTCTGTATTGTCCTGGTCAGCGACCTCCCAGTTGATGCCGTCCCATCCCAGCAGTGTCACGCTATGCGTGCCTTCTGCAAGCGAAGTTGTGTCCAGCGAATATGTGATGATCTCTGAGTTTGCCGCAAAGCTGTTTGATGCATGCGCCGGATCAAGATCTATGGTCGCTGTGGCGCCGTCATCTATGAGCAGCTGCGCGTCAAGCACGTTATTTGCATCCTGTAACCTGCCTGTCACCTGGACTATGTCTCCCTGCTGAGGATCGTTTGGATTGACCTCAACAGCCCATGATTCAGGAGGTGTTATGTCCACAAGGAAGCTCCATGACTCTGTTGTCATAGCATTGCCTGCTACATCTGAGACGTCAGCTGAGCAGTCCACTGTCTGGCCGTCTGTCCATGGGACAGCAGGCGTGAAGGTTGCTGTAAGTCCGTCCCAGCTTACTTCAGGATCTGCTCCGAATACATAGCCAGTTCCTTCGACTGTAATGGTTATGGTGGTGTTGTCTATGCCGCTTGTATCATCAGCAAGGTCTATGCTGCATACCTGGCTTACATCATTGACTATGGCTCCGTCTACAGGTACAGGACCTCCTGCAACATAAGGCGGCACAGTATCTACCATGATGGTCCTTTCAGTTGTGGCCTGCACGTTTCCTGCAAGGTCTGCGCTTGCCCACCTGAATATGGTGGTGCCTTCCCCGAATGAGCTGTAGGAAGTGCCTGCAGTTCCTGCGCTTGGGTCGCAGCCTGCTCCTGTGCAGTGCATTATCCAGTCCTGTCCGCTGCTTGGCACAGGATCGTCCCATGTTATAGTCACAGTAGGGACTGATGTCACCCAAACACCGTCGATAGCTCCTGCATCGTCGAATGACGTTGGGAATTGGGTATCGACAGTATAAGCGGTTATAGTATAGGTTGAAGCAGGGTTTGCTGCATTGTCGCTGGAGTCTATGGTTATGTCATAGTCACTGTCAGGAAGCTCAACACCTGCATCATATGTCAGTGTGCAGTCATACTGAAGGCCTGCTCCCATGTCAGCGCATGCCAGGTCGCCGTCTCCGTCTGCAAAGATGTTCTGGGTGTCATCCACTGATATTGTGGATGAGTTGACACCGCTGGTGGCATCACTCACAGTAAACGTAAGCACAGGCTGGTTGTTGTTGCTGGGATCAGCAGGGTTGATGACCACGTTTGTTATGACAGGCACAGCTGTATCTATCATTATCTGGGTGCTTTGCACAGCCTGTATGTTTCCTGCGTTGTCTCCGCTATGGTATCTCAGGTAGTTGATGCCTTCAGAAGCTACATCCACTGTCGCCCCTCCTGTAATATCTGTTCCTGGGACGCATGTATCTGCCTGGTCTATGCAGTAGCTTGTCCAGGAGATCCCTGAGGAAGGCGCTGGATCGCTTTCTGTTATGGTAACCTGCACAGGGCTGAAAGTCTGCCATCCTGTTCCTGCGTAATCATCTGAGGTTGTAGGAGCTGCAGTATCTACAGTATAGGCAGCGATGTTGTACATCGCTGCATCGTTTCCTGCAAGGTCCTGCGAGTCTATGTCTATATTATAGTCGCCGTCAGGCAGCTGGGTGGCTCCGTCATATGTGAGCGTGCAGCTGTAGTCTTTGCCTGCTGCAGCGCATGCCAGCCATCCGTCGCTGTCTGTGAACTGCGCATTGGTATGGTCATTGACGCTTATGAACGCGAGGTCCACTCCGCTCACTGCATCCACGACGTCAAAAGTGAGCACAGGCTGGTTGTTGTTGCTGGGATCAGCAGGGTTGATGACCACGTTCTGTATAAGAGGCAGTGTCTCGTCATATGTCACAGAGCTGCCGTCTGTCGTGGTAGTCACCTGGACTCCAGGATTGCCGTTCAGATCCTCAAAATTGACTGCAAATGAGACAGGCCCTTCTGTGTCGCTGGGCTGCATGGCCCTTGTGGCGATATAAGTATCTCCAAATATATTCGTTATCGAGTCTGCTGCATTTCCGTCGATGTTCACCTGCACAGAGGTCACTGCCTCGCTTGAGGTGAAGTTGATGGTCACAGTGTCTCCTTGTTTTGCAAGAGCGCTGTCTTTTGCATTGTCTGAGTGTATGGTCACTTCTGTAAGGGTTGGGATCACGGTGTCTTTCCATGCAGAGGTGTATCTCACAGGACCTACATTTCCTGCAAGGTCTATGACATAGCAGCTTCCGTTGACAAGACCGTCATTAAGTGCGCTTGCGTCAAATGTGATGTCAAACGCGTCAGAAGCAGCTGCGCCGTGCTGCACTATGGTGGTCGCTCCGTCATCTATGGAACAGTTGATTACAGCTCCGTCAGGCTCGCCTGCAGCATCTCCTGTCATGTGCACATCCGCCTGGTTGCCTGTATTCACAGGATCAGTAAGCGCTATGGCTGTCTGCATCACAGGGGCAAGGCTGTCAAATATTACAAAGCTTCCGTCCGTAATTGCAGAATTGTCCAGATATAAATAGTTGCCTGCCCAGTCCCATGCAGATACATTGAAGAGCACGAGGCCTTGAGGATCTCCTGCTGAAGTGTTGGAGACTGCGATGTAATGATGGTAGCCTCCTGAGACTCCTAAATAACCTGTATAGTCAGCAGGCCTTGCAGATATGTTCACATAACCTAATATTTTCTCATCAGTCTTTCCAGTAAGGGTTATATTGTCACCGATCTTTGCATAGTTTGGATTGGAGTTTGTGGATTCTATGTGAATGTCTGAAGGCACAAAGGGAGTCTCGTCATATGTGCAAAAGCTGTCATCAGTGACATCTACCACTGTAACACCAGGGTTTCCGTTGATATCCTCAAAGTCAATGGTAAAGGTGATGTTCCCTTCTGTGGATCCTGCTGGCATGGCTCTCCATGCCTTGTACTCATAACCCGCCCAAGTGACGCTGTCTGCCGGGCTGCCGTCGATAGTCACTAAAGGGTCTTTTCCCAGGTCCTCGCTTGGGTCAAAGGTTATCACAAAGGTGCCTCCTGCATTGGTATGGTTGGGGAACAACATTGTCCCGTTGCACCTTACCCATACGTAATCAAGCGTAGGCACCACTGTCTCTTTTGTGGCAGTTGTTGTCTGCACAGGACCGATATTGCCTGCAAGGTCTGTTATATAACATTCTGCAGTCAGTGTGCCGTCATCAAGACTGCTTACGTCAAGGGATACATCAAAAGCGTCTGATGCTGCAGAAGCGCTGTTTGTCACAGCTGCGGTGGCTCCGTTGGAGTCGTCCACAGTGCATGTGACTGTAACTCCGTCAGGCTCGCCTGCAGCGTCTCCTGTAACATGTACATCAGCCTCATTTACGACATTGACAGGGTCAGTCATGGTGATGGATGCAGGAGCAGGAGGAGGAGTGTTGTCTATCTCAAAAACATTGCTTCTGGCCTCTGCATTAAGTCCTGTTGCGTCTGAGATCCTTACGCAGTAATCCACGCCGTCTAGGAGGGGTATGGTGTTCCAGTTAGCGCTGGTTCCAGGAGGAGATACAGATATCAGGTCGTTCCATGAGTTCACGCTGGCGCAGTCAGGGTCGCCTGTGTCGCTAAGCTTGGCCCATTTCACAGCAACATCCTCGTTGCAGTCGTCCCTGCTGAACTGTATCTGGTATGTTCCGCTGATATGTTCGCCTCCCTGAGGCTGCACAAGGCTCAACTGCGTGCACACAGCCATGGCCGGCGTTGCGCTTGCTACAATCACTGATATGAGTAAGACTAATATATATAGAATCTTTTTGTTCATTTTCTAAACCCCTCCATTTTGCTGGAATATGTTAAAGATTTTTTCCACGACTTATTACAATATGCAGTTTAAAAAAAGAACAACTCATATTTAAAGTTTCCCATTATGTAGTGATGGGAGGGATAAAGCAAAAAGTATTCAACAGAAAGAAAGACACTAAAAGAAAAGAGAAAAAAAAAGGGAGAGCAGCTTATGCTGCTGATCCGTATCTTCTATGCACAAGGTATCCAGCTGCTCCGAAGACCAGCAGGGCAAATACTGATATTAAGGCTATGCCTCCTGCTGTGCCCAGCTTTCCCATGAAGGCTGATGCTGCGCCGACTCCTGCTGCATCATCAGGCTCTTCTTCGCATCCTTCTCCTGATGAGCAGGCGCCTGCTTCTGGCTCTTCTGCCCTGGCTGAGATTGTTGGCTCTTCGACCTGCTCCTGTTTGGACTCTTCTTTGGGCTGTGGAGGGATATATTCGCATGCCTCTTCTGTATCCGGCTTTCCTGTCTCTGTTCCGCAGCTGTTCTGGTCAGTGCACCTTCTCCATCTTGTGCTGTCTGAAGCGCATGCTGTCCAGTAGGTGCATTCCCAGTCAGGCTCGCAT
>WJKB01000125.1 GCA_014729345.1 Candidatus Woesearchaeota archaeon | reverse complement strand
GCATAATCACGGGACTCATAGTTCTCTATATCCTTTTCCTGCCTCCAGGTGAGAGAGCAGACCTGTTGGGAGAAGATTATGATGAGGATGAAGATAGATATGATGAGGATGAAGAAAGAGAGAGATATAACATAACCGTACTTGCAGAGAGCATAGGCACCCTTAGCTATCTTGGAGAGACCGAGACAGAACATACTATCCCAAACGTCTACCTGTTCCAGACAACCCAGGCAGAGGTTATACAGAAAGTCAATGACTTCTACATAAAGAACGGCTGGTTCGACAAGCAGTTCCACAACGTGACGTTTGATGTCCCCAACCTTGAGAACACCGACAACATCATACTCTCTTTCACGGCAAAGAGGAGGAGAGGGACACTGACCATAAGGCTCAACAGCGATATTATCTATTCATACCCACTGAACACGCTGAATGTAGAACCTATCGAGCTGAAGAAAGACAAGCTCAAAGAGGAGAATAACGTCCTTGAGTTCTATGTGGATGATGTAGGCTACAGGTTCTGGAGGACAAACGAGTTCGCCCTTGAGAACGTCAAGATACTCGGAGATATTACAGATGTGAGCCGGCAGAAGTCGCAGAACATATTCACGATCACGGACACAGAATACGACAACATCGAGAAGAGCACAATTGAGTTCATCCCTGCATGCAGGCAGGGAAGCGTCGGAATACTGGATATACTTCTCAACAACAGGAATATATTCTCTGCAATCCCTGACTGCGACATCAAGAACAAGGTGGAGTTCCCCATAAACATACTTTATCCAGGCGAGAACACCATCATATTCAAGACAAACCAGGGAAGCTACAGGGTAGAGGGGATAAAGGTAAAGACAGAACTGGAAGAGGTCAAGTCAGTCATCAGATATTTTGAGCTGAACAGGTCCCAGTTCACGGCGATAGACAACGGCACTGCAGACATAATGCTGAGCATGGATTTTGTGGATGATGGAGAGTACAAGGAGGCTGAGATAAACCTCAACGGCCACAAAACATATATCGACCAGAAAGATGCAGACTATGACAAGAACATCAACCTATGGGTCAGGGAAGGCAACAATTACATAGAGATAACCCCTAAATCTGTATTGCATATAGTTGAGCTGGCAGTCACGATGGGTTGAGGTCTGAAATGCCAGAAAAGATCAAAAAAGGCTGGGAACTTACTAAAACTGCTGCTTCTAAGATATCCAACAAAGGAGCACAGCTGAACCTTTTTATTTTCGTGGCCCTGTTGTATCATATAATTGATGTAGTTGCGTTTTCCCTCAGCCCTTCCTACAGCGCAAGGTTCGTCATTCACTTTATCATAGGATTCCTGGCATGGGTTATATTCACCCCAGAAGAGGCTGACGGGGCAGAAAGGCTGAAGACACTGCCTAAATACCTGGCGATAAGCTTCCTGGCGATATATTTTGTGCATATAGGCAACTGGACTGCCAGCATCACCAGCACAGCAGGGATAAAGATACTGACAGTTGCTATAGCTTCGGTCACAAACGCCATGCTTGCGCCTGTGTGGCTATATTATGCTCTGTTCCAGGGGCAGGTACGGAAGACAAGACTGGCCAACTTTCTCACGTGGATAATAGTGCTTTTCTGGATCATGGTCGTACTTACCACCGCACTCACGGAACAGTCGATAGCTTGGGGAAGCGATGAGAGGATATCCATGGAGCAGAGAAGCATAGCCATGAACCTGTGGCAAGGGACCAAAGGTTTCTTCACCACCTCATATGCAAGGATGCTGGGCACTTATAACCAGACAGTCCAGTACGCCCGCGGAGACTACTACACCGGTCAGGTGGATTCCAAAGCACAAGAGAAGCTGGGAGTCTATCTTGAAGAGGTGGAGTCAGCTGATCCTGAGGTAAGGACAGACGAGCCCATCACAATATACGGCAAACTTGAGGCAAAGACACTTGACGAGCCTATCAACGTGACTGTCACCTGCAGTTCGGAAGGAGTGCCACCTGCAAGCATATATCCTGACAAAGATTTGATGGTAGACTATGAGACAACAGAATATCTCAACTGTTATTTTGAAAGAGGCACATTTTCAGAAGGAGACAGGAAGTTCACCTTTAATGTAGATTTCAATTTCGTGACCACTGCCTATATGCAGACCTACCTGATGGACAGGATCAATCTCAGGTACCTTAAGGATATCGATACTGACCCTTTCACCAACTACGACATGCAAAGGCCTTCATCTACACAGGCAAAGAACTCAGCAGGGCCTGTATCCATAGGCATGGGTCCTAACGAGCCTCCTATGGGAATCTACGAGGACAGGGACACAAGATTCACCCTTGACATAGACCTGGCAAACACGTGGGATGGAGAAGTAAAGCAAATAACGGATCTGATACTTATCTTTCCAAAAGGAATCTTCGTGGAGACAGATTCTTCTTCCAAAGAGACCATGTGCGGAGGCTATTCCTGGGAAGAGGCAGATTGTTTTGAGGTGGATCCTGAAGAAAGATGGTGTGAAGATGCAGAAGTGACCATATACAAGTATGTGCATAGCCCTGAAGATGCGACCATAGACGGGTTCAGCACAGTGAGGAAGATAATCTGCAAGATGAGGGTGGATGATACATACTACAACGAGCTTGTGGGCGGATCTCCAGAGCCTCAAGTGCATTATTTCAGGGTGATCGCAGGCTATGATTACAGGCTAAGCCAGTCTGTCAACGTAGATATCGAAAAGGGAGAAGAGCTCTCTGAAGACATAGATACATACACATGCAGAAACATTGACTCAAGGCCAGAGGAAGGATGGCCGGGTGACGAGATGCAGGAAAGATATACAAGATACCAGCGCCTTGTACAGGATGCCGTGGCAGAGAATGATCCCAAGGACCTGGAAAAGGAAGAGGCAGAAGCGGCAGTGGCGGCAGTGCTGAGTTCTGTGACGAGGATGGGAGACTCTGACTACAGCACAGACAGCGACACCACGCCTGACTATATCGCAGGCTGCTGGTCCAGGCACGGAAGATACGTGGACGAGCCCAGAGAGGACATCAGATGCGCTGCTGCAATGCTGAAGATAGAACTTGACAGGAATGAAGGCGATGTGATGGATGCGATAGAAAGATACTCAGAGGACACAGGGACTGACATAAACCTTGAGAATGCTGAGCATTACTATTACCAGTGGCTCAACAGGCTCTGCGAGATTACAGATGCAGGAGAGGAGGAAGGCGAACAGGTCGAAGACGAAGATGAAGATTCCCAGGCACTGCCTTCACTGAGCGTAAATGTCACCGGAAAGACAATCATTACAAAGGGAGACATGATCAGCATAAATGCAGAACTGTCAGGAGACATACCTGATGAGCAGCTAGCCTACAGGTGGAGTTATACCTTTGGACAGGATACAGTCACAGCTGAGACTGATACAAAAAACAAGGAAGAGAACTCAGAAGACACCTGGTTTTTCAAGGAAAACGTGGTCTACTCAGAGGCTGGCCTTTATTCAATCACTGTCGAGGTGCTGGAGGGCGGAAGCGACGGAAACCTGCTGGTGAAGAAAGAGAATTTTGCGACCATTAGCGTGGAAGAACCAGGAGGGCAGGATGAGCAGTAAGTCTATGATGCTGGCAGCGGCGCTGATAGCAGTCTGCCTATTAGCAGGATGCAGAGGCGGAGGAAGCGGAAGCATCCTTGATCCTGAGGATGTAAGGAAAGGCACAAAGGGGCTGGAGATGGATTTTATCGAAAGGAACCCTCCTGACGAGATATACGAGGACAGCACTTTCAGCCTGGGGATAGAGCTGGAGAATCAAGGTGCTGCTGATATCACTCAGGGAATCCTTAAAGTAGGGATAGACCGGACATTCATGGAATGGGACCAGGCTCCAAGCCAGGTAAGTTCTGTAAGGCTTGAAGGAAAGACAGTCACGAGGCCCTCAGGAGAGCAGGACTTCCTGAACTTCAGGCTGTATGCAAGACCCCTGCCGCCGAATATCGAGACACATACCACCCAGATTACAGTGACCTCTTGCTATGACTACAAGACCATAGCTGCTTTTGACGTATGCATAGACACAGACATATACGGGCAGGGGCTTTTTGAGAAAGCATGCGAAGTTGAAGATCTAACTTCCTCAGGCCAGGGAGGGCCTGTTGCAGTCACAAGGGCAGAGCCTACCATGCTTCCGCATGAAAAAGAGGACAGGATAATGCCCCAGTTCAGGATAACAGTTGCCAACAAGGGAGGAGGGCGTTCTTTCAGGAAAGATCTTGTGAAAGAGATGTGCACGGGAGCGACCATCGACATAAAGGGATTCAATACAGCAGAAGTGAACGCATACCTTTCTGAGGAGGCCCTTGAATGCAGGCCTCATTATGTAAACCTTGAAGAAAGGGATGCAGAGGTTGTCTGCGCTCTTACTGAAGGGATTCCTGTGGAGTTCGGCTCTTACAAGACGCCACTGACTGTCACGATAGACTACGGATACACTGATAGCATGTCAAAACAGGTAGAGATAAAGGATGTCAGGTGATAGGTTAGTTGTTGCAGAAGAAAAAAGAAAAAAAAAGAATATCACCTATTCTGACAGACCTCCAAGGTCCTCAAACTCCATATCCTCAATAGCAGCTTTCAGGTCTTCTATGTCATCCTCGCTGATACCAGGATCTGATGAGTCTTCATCACTTTCCGCTTCCCCTCCATCAGAAGATTGGTCATCTTCATCAGACATGTTTGGTTCAGCATAAACTGCCTCATCTGTGGTGTCGTCTGCATCATCTTCCTGCTGACCATCCTTGATCTGGTCATCTGTGTGTCCAGGGTCAGGGCTTTCAGCTTTCTCATCTGTTTTTGAAACCTGTTCAGGACCGCATCCTGACATGACCATCCCAAAAGCCAGGACCAGTATCCATACAAAAGCTTTCTTTTCCATCTTATCTCACCATCTCCCTGTATGCGTTTTGAAGGTGCTTTGCAGCTGCGATCAGGTTCAGCCTGGCATTCCTGAGATAGTTGTTGCCTTCTGCAAACTTTATCAGGGGCGTGCCCGGCAGCACCACCTTCTTATATGTCTTTTCTGCATTGGCTATGTTGTTC
>WJKB01000124.1 GCA_014729345.1 Candidatus Woesearchaeota archaeon | reverse complement strand
CTGGCATATGCACTCTACACGAGCTGGAAAAAGAAGTTTGTGCTTTTCCTCACAGTCACTATGATCATAGCTTTGATGGCTGTTTCAGGGACATTCGTGTACAGGATTATCTGGACACTCGTGCCCCTTTTCCACAGCATGAGATACCTTGAAAGGGGGCTGATCCTCTTCGTATTTCCTGCAGTACTGCTCGCCTGCTACGGAGCTGATAGGCTCTTCAGGAAGATCGACAGCATGGAGATAAGCAGGGCGAAAAAGCAGGGCATACCCCTGGTCATCGCAGCACTGATCTTCATAAACCTGGGGGTGTTCGGTTTCAAGGCGATAGAGACAGCATCTTTGGGCGATGTGAACAGGATAGTGGAAAACAACGAGATACTGGAATACATAAGCAGGCAGCCAGGGCATTTTAGGATAAATGTTTATGAGACCATGGGCATCGACTGGGGGACAGAGTTCTATAATATCTTCTATAATATAGAGGACATCTACGGATACGAGACAGCATGGTACCCTCCTTATTTCAACACCTATCTTGGAACGGCGACCAGGGCTCCTGCAAAGATGTGGGGCATCCTAAATGTAAAGTATCTGACAGCTATGCAGGAGATTAACATATCCAGATTCAGTCTTGTGAAAGAGTTTCCCAGATGCAGGATATGTCCTGTGTTTGAGCAGCAGTACAAGGCTCACGGCCCTTACCTTTACAGGAACGAGCTTGCCCTTCCGAGGGTCTCGATGCCTGGCGCAGCCATACTGGTGGCAGGTCCTGAAGGACAGGCAGTGGACCAGACAGTCTATTCTCTGATGCTTGACCCTGGATTTGACCATCTCAACACAGTCCTGATCCAGGGAGAACTCGAAGACTTTGACGACCTTGGAATGTTTGATGCGATAATCCTTACCTCACAGACAGGCGAGCTTTCAGGGCTGAGAAGCTTCAAGGAGGAAGAGGGCATACTCCTGCCTGATGTTCTTGAAGGCAGAGATGCTGTGACTAAGGATGAGGTCAGAGAAATGTTCCTGAAACTTAACCAAAGCAGCCAGTCCATCGATGACAGCAGGTACAGACTGATAGACTTTGACACCTATGAGCTTAAGACTGATGGGCAGTACACCGGCTGGGTCCTCTTGAGCGAGAAATTCTCTATATTTAAGGGCTGGAAAGCTGAAGCAGACGGACATGAGCTGGAGATACACCCTGCAGACTCGATGATCTCTGCTGTTTATCTTGATCCAGAAGTAGACAATATCACCTTCAAGTATGTCCCAAAGTCCTATAAGGCAGGGGTGTGGATCACAATTATCACGCTGGCAATAACAGCTGCCCTGCTGGTGCTGCTGAGGAAGACGAAGTGATAGCATGATAAGGAAGATCGCCAGGAAAATCCACAGCCGTTATTCCATGAATTTCCTCAGATACCTGGCTGTAGGCATAGTATTCACGCTGCTGAACATCTTTTGCATGTGGATGGTCATAGACCTGTTAGGAATTTCCACAGTCGTAGGATCAGCACTGGTGGTGACAGTCATGTTCCTGGGAAAGTATTATGCATATGTGCTGCTGGGACTGATATACAAGAAATTTGCCAGATACCTGGCAGTTGGGATCATCTTTCCGGTTGCAAACGTGTTCCTGATGTGGTTTTTTGTTGACATGATAGGCATCAGTACAGCTCTGGGAGCGGCGATAAGCGTATACCTGCTGTTCCTGCTAAGGTTTTTTGCATACGACCTGGTTAAGCTTATGAAGCACAAGGGGATGGCCTGAGGCAAAAGGCCTGGAGAAAGAGCAATATGAAGACAGAAACAAGTATGAAGGCAGAGAAAAGGAAAAAGCATGGCGCTAAGCCTGGAGCAGGAGAGAAATATGATCATGGCAGGAAGCCAGACATAACATTCTTTTTCCCAGCATATAATGAGGAGAAGAACCTTCCAAAGCTCATAAAGGATGCCAAGGACATACTTGAAGAAGTTGCAGGCAAGTGGGAGATACTGATAGTGCTCTACGCAGGAAGCACTGACAGGTCTGCAGAGATAGTGGAGAGCCTTCATAAGAAAGACAGCAGGATTAGGCTGGTGATGCAGCCAAAGGATGAGAAAGGGGTTGGATGGGGGATCAAGCTCGGATTTGACGCAGCAAGATACGAGCACATATTCTATGCAGACTCAGACAACCAGTTCTACCTGCGGGAGCTCAAGAATTTCCTCCCTTACATACATGATTATGATGTCATAGCAGGTTACAGGATAAACAGACAGGATCCTTGGCTCAGGATCCTCACTTCAAGGGTATATAACACCCTTATCAGGCTGCTTTTCCGCACAAAAGAGAGGGATGTTGACTGCGCTTTCAGGTATGTCAACAAGAAGCTTTTCAGGAAAGTTAAGCTGATATGCAGGCTCGGGCTGGCAACAAGCGAGCTTCTTGTAAAGGCACGAAGGAGCGGCTTCAGGATAAGGGAGGTCGGAGTGACCCACCTCCCACGATATGCAGGTGCTTCTGTGTTTGAGGGCGAGGGCCTGCCGCTGCCCAGGTTGAGCGTGGTGATGGACCTTTTCAGGGAGATGAGAGTGCTTTGGAAGGACATCCATGGCAGGGAAAACATCAACAGCAGTAGGTGACCAAAGCATCTGGACAGCGAAAATCATAAACTTTTTATAGGGCGCAGTAACCATGAGTCCTGGGGGAGATTGATTTAACATGAAGATACAAGACAGCTATGACAGCATGTTCGGAGAAGAGGAAAGGCACGAGCCTGAGAACTTCATGCCGAACATAATGCCTTTGACAGTGAACAAGGACCTTATCAGGTCCATGATGGAGAAGGCAAAAACAGAGAAAAAATGGGTACTTGCGTTTGTAATAGGCACAAAACCATGTTTCTACAAGTTTTACGGAGGGATAGTGGAGGCTGAAAAGGCAGGCATCCCTTACCTTATAATCAACTCCAACCAGCATTATGATGACCTTCTCACAACAGGGCTGGACGAGTTCAACCTCAAGAAAAGGACAGCAGTGAACCTGAGTATCAGGGGCGACCTGGCTCAGAAAAGCGCCGAACTCATGATAAAGCTGAAATGGCTGGCCGGCTATCTGAAGGAGAAATGGCCTTCTGTGATAGTGGTTCCGGTAGTTTTGGGGGACACGATCCTGACAGCGATAGTCCCTCCTGCATGGACGTTCAGCAGAAACGAGAGGGCTATCCAGAATGAGGCAGGACTCAGGAGCATGACTCCTGTGGTGATGGAGAAAGCAGGCCAGATGGATGCAGAATCATTCATAGACCAGCAGTTCAACGGCGAATGGAAGCTGCTGAGGAATGAGCCGTTTCCAGAGCAGTGGGACACTTTCATATCAGCAGCGGGAAGCGAGTTCCTTTTTGCCCCAACAGAGCTCAACAGGCAGCATCTGCTCAGGGAGGGGCACCCTGAAAAAAATATCTGGGTAACCGGGGGCGTTGTGGTGGATGCGCTTGAACTCAAGAAAAAACAGAAACCCCAAAAGAGCATATTCGAGATCTATCCGCAGTTGGAGCAGGGAAGATGGATCAGGATGGACATCCACAGGAGAGGCAACCTTACTCCCAGGAGATTCAAGGCCATCGTGGGTTCCATCAAGAAGATGGTAGAGAAAGGATTCAATATTAATTTCATAGAGATGAGTGCCACAAGGATGGCGCTTGACCATTATGGCTTCAGGGATGAGCTAAAGCTGCTTGCAGAAAAGAACAAGAACTTCCTTTTTACGAAGATATGGCCTGAGTATGCGCATGTGGTGGAATTCTTCAGGTCTGAGCACTGCTTTGCCGCCCTGACAGACAGTGGTGGTGTACAGGAAGAGATGAACCTTCTTGACAAGCCCTGTCTGACCTGCAGGTTCAACACAGACAGGCCAGAGACTGTCAATCAGGCAAAGTCCAACATACTTGTCCCCCCTGTAGATGCTGATTTTGTGCTGGACATCGTAAGGCATGTGCATGAGGACGAAAACCTTCAGAAAAGCATGGCAGCAGCTCCAAAACTTTACGGCAAGGATATTGGAAAGAAGTTCATATCCATAATCTCCGGCCTGATAGAGGACGGGGAAAGGCCTTTCAAGTGGGCGCATGAGGCTCTTGGACTCTGGAAAGAGGACAGGGAGGGCCTTGAATATCTTTAGGGACTGTCCCATGCCTACTGCTCTTTTTGCAGGTATCGGAATATTTTTTATGGGGTGTGAATATTGTCTAAAGCATGGCTGAAAAGCAACAGCAAGCATCTGTTTTTCTTGCTGATACTGCTTCTGGTAGCGCTGGTAGTTCTGCATCCCTATGTAAGGTCATGGGACCACTTCCTCTATTACAGCGATGATTCTGACACAGGAAACTTTGTGATGTCAAACCATCTGGCCATAAGGGAATCAGTACATGAGCACGGTCAGTTCCCTTTCTGGAACATCTATGTAAATGCAGGTACCCCTCTTTTTGCAGGTCCGCAGGTGGGTGTTATATCTGTGGTGACTCTTTTCAACCTTCTACTGCCGTTCACTAGCCTGGGTGCTCTAAAGCTGGCTATGATGCTTCTTTACCTGCTGGCAGGGATAAGCATGTATCTTCTGATGCTTGACTTCAAGCTTAAGCCAAGATATGCGTTCCTGGCTGCGTTGGTATACATGATAAACGGAAGTGCAGGCTACCTTTTCTATGTCTATGATTTCTGGTCAACAGCATATGCCCTGCTTCCCTTCACCATCCTTTTTGCCAAGAAAGCGTTTGAATCGAAAGAATGGATAATGTATGCCTGCATATCCGGCCTGCTGCTGGCAGTGGTTTTCCTTTCAGGATCAGTATCCGGTTTCCTGTACAACTCCATGTTACTTTCGCTTTTCGTGGCATACAGGGTCTTCGGCCGGAACCTGAAGAAAAGAGCATCAAAAGCAGCCCTTGTGTTCCTGCTTGTCTTTATAGTGGCCGGAGGCCTGATTTCTGTCAAGGCCCTGCCTGCGATGAATTTTGTTGAGGATTCCTCAAGGTCAGCAGAATCGGGCTTTGACTATGATTTTTATCTGGGGCAGGGGCATCATATAACCGCAAACACAGCTTACAGGTACCTTATCAAGGACCATGATAATCCTTTCCCTACTGCTTCGGGAGGGACAGGGCAGATAGGCTACGTTGCGCTCTTGCTTGCGCTATGCAGCCTGCCTCTTTTCAAAAAGAAGAGAGTGCTGTTCTTCCACCTTGCTGTCATATTTCTGCTATTGTACATGACCAGATCTCCCATATCATGGCTGGTATGGAAGCTATTGCCTGTATTCAACCAGCAGAGAAGTGTGGACAAGGCCCTTTACCTTTATAATTTTGCAGTGGCTGCTCTGGTTGGTTTTGGAGCATCCCTGCTCATGAGCAAGGCAAAGAGAAGGCTCCATATCTCAAACAAAGCATCCAAAGCTGTACTGGCAGGTATCATGATCATCTTTTTCGTAGACATGGCATTTGTCAACCTTGGCTCAGTCATGCTGACCGGAGAAGGGCTCAGCAAGCATGAAAAAGCCAATGACTGGAGATTCGGAAGTTTCTATGACTACAGAAAGGAGATCAGGGAGCAGGCCCTGCTCCAGGACATAACATCTGATCCAGGGCTTTTCAGGATAAGGCTTGATGAAGTGAATGCTCTCATGGACGGTGCAAACTCCTACACAGTACCTATGGGGCTTCAGAGCATTTACGGCAACGGAAACATATTCCAGCAGGAATATCCTACCTTTCCTATCCTGGCTTACCAGACCGGAGAGTTGGCAAAGATGCTTGGGATGCTGAACGTAAGATATCTTGTATCCAGGACAAACGTAACTTATGAGGGGTTTGAGCTTGAAGGATACTATGAGATCCCCAAAGGCCCCTCCCACAGGTCAAAAAGTTTCGTTTCAGGACCTTACCTCTTCAAAAACAGCAGGTACCTGCCAAGGGCATATCATGCAGAAAATGCGATACTTGTGCTGGCAGACACTGAAGAGAACGCTAGGCAGGCAGTGTACTACCTGTTGTTGCATCCCCTGTTGGATCCTGCAAGGACTGCGGTGATAACCTCAAGAGGACCCTTAAGCAGCTACACTCCAGAGGAGCTTGAAAAGTATGATGTGATATTTGTAGTAGGTGGCGCTGATGATCTTTCTTTGCTTAGGGATTATGAAGGCGCGGTGATCCCTGATATTACAGCTGGAGAATCGCAGCTTACTGATGAGGATATCTCACAAATGCTGTCATCCCTATCCAACAGCACAGGACCAGGAGATGAGGAGCCTGATGCTGCTGAATACCTCAAATACACGCCTAATAAGGTTGTTATTTCAGCAAAAAACAGAGGATGGCTGGTTCTGAGCGAGAAATATTCTCTCTTTGAAGGCTGGCACGCCTACTATGGGGAAGCAGGAAGCATGATAAGGATTGAAAAAGCTGACGCTATACTGTCTGCAGTATACCTGGAAGGGCCGGGCGATGTTAGATTCGCTTACGTGCCGAAAGGCTTCAATACAGGAGCGGCAATATCTGCAGTTACACTGCTTTTGCTGCTGGCATATTGGGCATATTCAAAAAAATATAAAAAGGCTGCCAAAGACAAGACAGAGAAGGGCAATCATGATGCATGAGGTCACTGAAATATGAAGATGCTGGTAACAGGAGGAGCAGGATTTATCGGAAGCCATCTGGTAAAGGAGCTGCTGGAAGCCGGAAACACGGTCGTTGTGCTTGACAACCTGCACAGGGACATGAACCTTGTAAAAGACATGGACATCAGATTCATCGAGGGGGATATCAGGGATTATGAAACCTGCCTGAAGGCTACAGAAGGGGCTGAGATCGTCTTTCACCTGGCTGCCCAGTCTAATGTGATAGGTTCTGCAGCTGATCCTGACTATTCATTCTCCACAAATATTGACGGAACATACAATGTACTCAAGGCATGCGTTGAGCAGAAAGTCAGGAAGCTCGTGTTTTCTTCCTCGCGAGAAGTCTACGGGGATGCACAATATACGCCTGTGGATGAGAAACATCCCATAGATCCGAAGAACATCTACGGAGCCACAAAGGTTTCAGGAGAAGTGCTGTGCAGCTCTTTCGCTGGCAATTTTGATATTGATATCGCTATAGGAAGGATCGCAAACGTCTACGGTCCAGGAGACAAGGACAGGGTGATACCCATATTCCTTGATAACTGCTTCTCAGGAAAAGACCTGGAAGTCTATGGGGGAAGCCAGGTGCTTGATTTTGTATGGGTAAGGGATGTTGTTAAAGCTTTGATCGAGATGATGAAAGATGATTATGACGGGAAAACCATAAATATAGGCAGTGGAAAGGGCATAACTGTGCTTGACCTTGCAAAGCTGGTCAAGAAGCTGACTGGAAGCAGGTCAGACATCAAGGTCAAAGAGAAAAGGGACATAGAGGTCCAGGGATATGTCTCTTCCACAGACAATATGCCTATCAAGCCTGTAGAGCTTGAGAAAGGCCTGAAGATGCTGATACAAGACATGAAAAAGAACAAGATCCAGAGATGATGATGACCAGATGCGACAAAAGGACACAGAGGAGGATATCATGGAACTTACTGTTGTAATACCTGCACTGAATGAGGAGAAAGGGATCAAAGACACAGTGGAAAAGATAAAGGAATACGTGCCAGCTGCTCACGTGATGGTGGTGGACGACGGCTCTGATGACAAGACCGCCATGGTCGCGGAAAAGCTTGGTGCAGAGGTGGTCAGGCATGCGAAGAACAAGGGATACGGCGCAGCGCTGATCACAGGTTTCTCGTATTCAAAGACGCCTTTTGTGGCTTTCCTGGATGCAGATCTGACCTATCATCCCAGATACATCCCCCAGCTTCTCAAGCTTGTGAAAAGCAAGGAGCTTGACTGTGCATGGGGCAATCGGTTCGGCACAAGCAACAACAGGATGCCTTTCGTAAGGAAGATAGGGAACAGGATGCTGGTACTGCTGTTCTTCATCATGACAGGAAAGAACATCAAGGACGCTTCATGCGGTGAGAGGGTCTTCAGGAAGCAGTCTTTGGAGAAGATCGACTATGAGACTCTTCCTCCAGGACTGGACATGATAACAGCCATGAGCAAGAGGATCGTCAAAAGGAAGCTGAGATACGAGATAATCCCCATAGAGTATGAGAAGAGAAGCGGATCGTCCAAGCTTAACGTGGTCAAAGATTTTTTGAGGATGACAAGGAACATTCTCTTTGAGAGATGATAATACCAAGAAGGTTTATGCATGAAAAAGGCAAAAACAGCACATCTTGAGGCCGTATATGTAGCAGTCTTCCTTTTCCTCATGCTGGGGATAAGCTACGGAGCAATATCAGACCATAGGTTCAACCATGATCATCCTTACGGATACATGGCATCTGACGCTTTCCAGCATCAGGTAAGGGCAGAATCCATCAAGCAGATGGGGAACTACAGGCATGAGCCTTTCTGGGCAGCAGCAGGCTACAAGGACGCGGTGGGCTTCTACCCCCCTGTGCTCAATGACTTGAGCGTAATGCTCTCTTATGGATCAGGAGCAGAGACCTATGACACCATATATTTTCTGGTGTTCTTCTTCATAGCTCTGGGAAGCATACTGTTCTATCTTGTTGTCAGGGACTTCAGCAGGAACCTGGCGATAATCTCCCTCCCTTTCGCCATCCTTGTTTTCTCTAATAACGCTTACTGGGGATTCGTGACTGGACACTGGCCTTCCACCATGGCTCAGTTCTTCCTCATAGCAGTCTTCTGGGTGATGATGAGGTTCAGGCTGGAAAAGTCATACCTTCTGCTGGCTGTGTTTGTCTCTGCGATAATAATGTCACATGCGTCTGAAGTGCTTTTCGCTGTGATGTTCATAGCTGTATTTGCAGGACTTAAGCTCCTGTCAAAAAAAATGGACAGCAAGGAAAAGAAAAGGATGGTCAGGAATTTGGCCATCGCTGTCCTGATAGTGCTGCTGCTGACTTTCTATTTCGCTGTCATACTGAAGTTTACATGGCTTGCCTCGTCGCAAGGAAGCATGCTTTCATCCTTTGAGAGCCAGCCTGCAGACCTTGAAGGTCCTGCTCTTGTGCTACAAGACCTGGGGATCGTTGCAGTGATCCTGCTGGTTGGAGTGGCATTTTCTGTCTGGGCCATATGGAAAAGATCCCCTTCAGGGCTGACAGCATCAGTACTAATGTTCCTGGCAGGATACGGCAACCACATAGGCCTGGTGCACTGGACAGGACAGATAAGGTACCTATGGCCGTTATACTTTTCAGCAGCTGCAGGTTTCGGAATTTACAGCATCCTGAAGATGTCCATAAAAAGATGGAAAGTGGTTTACTCTTTCGGCATCGCCATATTTCTGATACTTTGGTTTACAGGAACCTTCGGCATCCCCCCTCATTATGACAGGATCGAAGGCAGAGGGCTCATGGATCCCTACCACTGGGACGCTTTTACATGGACAGCTGAAAACACGCCTGAGGACTCCACTGTCTATTTCTTCTATGGAGATATCTTCAGCCAGAATGCCATGCTGAGAAACACTGAAAGGAAGCACATAATGTACACCAGCAAAGGTCTGGAAGAAGTCTTTTCGGAATCTTTAGTGCCCAGATATGTACACTCAAAGCTGATCGGAGACAGCCATGGGGTCTACTATGCTTACAGGAGATCATTTTTTGACTACGGTTACTATTTCATTGAAGATGGTGGAAGAGATGCTTATTACCGGTATTATGACATATGCGACATGGACTACCTTTTCCTTGACAAGGTCAGCCAACAGCCTGCACTTGCGCAGTACAATCTGCTGATCAGGCAGGAACTGCTCTCAAGAGATGGCTTTGAAGAGGTCTATTCAAATGAGGTGGTGAGCATAATCAGAAATAATAATCCAGGTATAGAATGCCTGCCAGAGGAGGGAGTGAAGATTGACCAGCAGCAATGATGACCATGAACCAGAAGCAAGCATACAAGGGTCACGAGTAGGCTCTGATACGAGTATGCTGCAGAAAGAGCTGAAGATGCTGGGGATAACCTTGATAATACTGTTTGCAGGATTCCAGACAGTGTTCTACAAGGAGCCCTTGCTTTCAAACATCAGGATAGTGCTGTCCATCTCCTGGATGCTTTTGCCAGGTTTCTTCTGCATGTATTACTGGAGCCAAAAGCTGGATTTCCTGGAAAGGCTTGTGGCAGGAGCTGCACTGAGCGCAGCACTGATCGGAATAGCAAGCTATTATGTGGGTTTGATGGGTATCCATGTCAAGTATCATCTTGCGATCCTTCCAGCTGCTTTGCTTGCAGTGGGGATATCTGTTGCTGTTAAGAGCCAGAAGCGGAAGAAAAAGCTGGACAAAACAGCCTAAGACTGTGGTCAAGACTGTTCAGGAACCTGGTGTTCAGGATCTGAAGCACCTTCCCTATGGTCCTTTCTTTCCTTGTTCTCGTCATCAATCCTGATGTTCTCCTTTGCCGGCTTTTTTTTCCCAAACTTCCTGATAGCCAAATTGACAAGCACAGCTATGATCATCAGGACTGCAAATGATACAGCTATGGACAATGTGAAGCTTCCGATAAGAAGTGATGTGTAATACACCAAAGAACTTACCATCCCAAGGCTCAGGAATATGGCAAGCACTACGCTTTCCAGGGTGCTGAAACCAAGCTGGGATGTGATAAGGTACATGGGTAGAAAGAAAACTGCAAAAAGAGCTACAAACGTCCTCAGCCCGGTCAACTGGAAGATGGCCAGGAAAAGCAGCGCAAAAACTGTTGCAACCGCTGATATACTTCTTATCTTATCCGATCCTGTTGTCTTAACCAATCCGATCATGTTATCCAAGCTTATACACCCTTATATTGTTATTGTTGTAGACCAGCTGTTCCTGGGTGAATGTTTCCTGCTCCCACTGCTGCATCCGGGCTATGGCCTCCTCTCCCTGCGCTCCAAGGGCGATGAGATGGGTGTAATCGACCGCCATGTAGGATAGCTGGTCATAATACTTGTTGGTGGGAGGAATTATCAGGTCAGATTCGTATACTACAGCCCTCTGGGCAAGAACCCTGTACCACTTGTTTATGGTGTTCAGTTGAGGAAGTATCCCATTCATGCCGATAAACGCCTCTTCAGGAGTGTTCTCCTTGAGCCATTCAGCAGCCTCTATCTGGGCAGGGGTCATCCTGGAGATGCCTGTGTATGCTTCTGTCAGCTGCGAATAAGCAGGAGGCATGCTGAACGCAAGCACAAGTACCATAAAAACCGCTGCAAGCCCGTACTTGGCCAGGACCTTCACATCTCTAGGCAGCCTGAAGAAAGACGGCAGGTTTACCAATCCCACAGCCATTATGGGATAGAATACCCTTGCCTCCATCTGGAGGAATCTTTCTGTCCTTCCCATGCCAACAACATCAAGATGTATGAATATATAGAGGGTGATAAGATAGGATATGAGCAGAAGATCCTTGTCCTGTCTCCTGAAAAGGAGGAAAAGCAGCCCGAACGCCAGGAAAGGGACTGTCCAGTAGCCGCTGTTCATCTCTGGATAGGAAAAATAGCTGAGGGGCATACCCACATTCTTTTCAGGAGTCTTGTACCAGTGGAAAAGCCTGTCAAGGTTCTGCACCTGCAGCTCTTGACTGCCTC
Source organism: Candidatus Woesearchaeota archaeon (assembly GCA_014729345.1). GTDB lineage: Archaea > Nanobdellota > Nanobdellia > Woesearchaeales > WJKB01 > WJKB01. Next base: position 10,652 of record WJKB01000124.1, on the reverse strand, counting down.
CTTGTATGATACCGCTGAGCTGCATTGGTGCAAGGATTACCACCAACCCGACCAGGATAGCAGCTCCTGCTGCCGCATGTTTGATGCTGAAAGACGGCTTCTTGTTCTTGAGCCAGACCACAACTGAATAGACCGCCACAAAACCCAATGAGAACATGGCTGACTGCGGATGCATGAGCATGCTGGTTGCGATAAGTGCAAACGCAGCCACAAGATACCTGACGCTCTTGTCCCCTCGCTTGTATGATCCTGTATACCTGTAATAGAAATATACAGAGGCCGGCACAAAAGCAAAGCCCACAACCTGGGGCCAAAGCCCGAAAATGTAGATCATGATATCTCTTGTGGAGAATATGAGGAAAAAACAGGCAAGGAATGCAGGAAGCCATCCGAAAAGCTGCCTGACAAGCAGGTATGTGGAAAGGATACCAAGAGAACAGGTGATCGCGACAAATATGAGCAGGGATAGGTACCTGGAGCCTCCGGTTATCTGTGCGACAGCAGTGCCTGCATGGAACTGGGGCGGATACCAAAGCCTGTCATCGTTCGCATCACCGTAATATGTAAATGAAAGATAATGGGGAAGCTCTATGTATGCGCTGTCTATCTCGCGCATGTAGTCGCCGAGAGTGAAATGCGCTGAAGAATCCACGTCTCCGTAAGGTATATGGTTCTCCTGGAAAGGAAGAGTCCAGAAGTATAGTGCCAGCAGGAAAAGTACTGCTGCAAGGCCTAATTCTGCCTTTTTTTGGTCCACCCTCATGCTGGGGATGATTGCCTGTAATTATTTAAACTTTTTGGAAAAGTTTATTATACCAGGCACTCTTTGCCGAGGATATGCATCCGCAGTATTTTGAAGGAACCTTGCAGCTGAGGAATCCTGATCCTGAAGTGGTCGATTTTGTGAGGAAACAGATCAAAAAGAACAGGCATGTCTTTGTGGCAAAGGAATCCAGGGTACGGGGAGGTATCGACATACAACTTTCCTCCCAGAAGTTCATGCAGCAGCTGGGCAAGAAACTCCAGCAGAGCTTCGGAGGAGACCTGAAGATTAGCAGGAAGCTGTATTCCAGGCACAGGCAGACAGGAAAGAACATCTACCGGGTGAATGTCATGTTCAGGCTGTCTCCTGTCAGGAAAGGGGATGTTGTTGAGATAAATGGGGATAGGTATGAGGTGCTTTCAGCAGGGAAGAAGGTCTTTGCAAAGGATCTTGATTCTGGAAAGAAAAAAGAGTTCAGTTATGACGATCTGAGGTGATAGATCTCTCGGCAGTACAAAACCTGAAACTTATTCCTTTGACCTTTGTTTCCTATAGTCCATGACGATCCTGCTGAGGATATCTATGTCACTTCTTGCCTTTTCAAGTTCAGATCTATTGACTGAGGCAAACAAAGCATCTTCTTTGATTTCCAGCTTCTTTGCGTCGATAAAAGTGAAAGCTGTGTTGCTGATGATGCTCTTGGCAGGCTTTTTCCTGAAGACTATGGTCTCTACCATGTTTTTCAGATGATCCAAGGTCCTCTGGCTGTATTCATTTGGGTCCTCGACCATCAGCACATCTCCTTTATCTATGCTGAGCATCTTCTCTTTCTTCTCAAACTCGTCCCATCCCAGGTTCCTGAGCTTCTTCAGGAACACAGAACTTTTAGCTTCTGAAAGCATGGAATACTGGCTTTTCATCCTGCTGTTAAGCTTCTGGATCTCCTCATGCTGGGCATCGACGCGCCCGTAAAGGTTCTGGAGCCGCTCCTCCTTGCGTGCGATCCTTATCTTGAGATGCTCATCAGAGCTCAGATTTGAGATCTTGTGCTGGAAATACTGGATTTTCTTCCTCATATCCCTGTTCTGCTGCTTGATCCTATCATAGCTTTCCCTCAGGAGCATATGGTCTTTTCTCAGCCTTTTCAGGTCGGTATAAAGCCTGAGATATTCCTTTTCGTCAACCTTCTGCTCATCAAGCGCCTTTACAACAAGTTTCTCCTGCTTCCGGGGATTTTCCAGCAGCTGAGCAGCGTTCCTTATGCTCAGGTCCTCATTCTTGAGCACAAGCTCGGATACCCTGTTCCTGATGTTTTCCTTGCCTTCTTTTGTTATAAACCTGTCTATCTTCCGGATGAGGCTTCTCTTTCTCTTCAGCGCAAACACCGCTCCTGCGAGAGCGTCCATCTCATGGTCATTGCTGTAGTCGTTTGCCTTTGCAAGCTCCTTCTTCTGTCTGACGCTTAAGTCGCTGTTGGGACTCATGACCCTTGCACCTGTCTTGACCGCAAACTTCTCCACAAAGTCAGGCACTCTTGCCTTGTCTGTGCCTATCAGGACAGGTATACCTCTCTCTGTTATCGCAAATATCATGGACGCAAGCGAAAGCTCCCTGCTGCTGCTTACCTCCAGCAGTTTTCCCTCAAGATCAAGAAGAGCATAAGCTGCAGTAGTGCCTGGGTCAATCCCTACAATCAAAAGAGGTTTTTCGTACATCCGCATCATCTTATTGTCAGGGCAAACACATATGTTCCCCTGGTTCATATGTCAAGAAGGTTCAGTCCTGTCTCTTCTGAATACTTTCTTCTGACATCATCGATAAAAGGCACCAGCATTATCTCCTTGGTGGCTGAAACAGCGGCTGACTCGAGGTGGCCTGCCATCGAGCTCATCTTGTCGTCAGCTACAGTGATATGGGCATGTGTGACAGGATCCGGTCCGTGACTGCGACATTTCCTGTGAGGTTTGACACCTCAAAGGGACCCTTGACCTTTCTGTTGGAGTATTGTTTAGTGTCAGTGTTGTAATATGCAAGCTGCACAAGTCCCACTGCGCCTATACCAAAGAAAAAGCCTGATTTGACGCCTTTTTCCTTGAGGAATATCTTAGGGGATCTGATGACCTCTTCACCCTTGTCCAGCCTGATGATATACCTGTCTTTCAGCTCTTTAACTCTCATAAGAAACAAGAAAAAAGAAATAAAATAAAAAGTTTTTGCTTACGGTGAAACGCAGCTACTCGTTTCTGCTTTTTCCTTTGGATCCAGGTTCTGCAGTTCCGGAAACCTCTTCAGGAACATCGTCAGCATTTGAATGCTTAGCCTTGTCTATTTCAGGCTTGCCTTCCTGATCCTGATCCTGGTCTCCGGTCCCGGAGTCTTCCTCTTCCTCAGGTTCCTCTTCAGCTGTCCGGGCTCCCTTCTCTCGGGACTTTGCCTTTTCCTTGATCTCCTGTACAGCTTTTTCCTTGCCTTTGGATTTGACAGCCTCTTCCAGCTTCTCGACCTCTGCGTCGTTAAGCTGCAGCTCTGCCTTTATCTTTATCCTGGTCTTCTCTTTCTTTTCCTTGATCTTTACTTTGGCATTGACAGTAGCCTGCTGTATTGATTCAAGTATCTCTTCAAGTTGAGCAGCCTGTTCCTGATCCAGCTGGTCGGCGATCTTCTTCTGGCTCGCACTTAGCTCAACAACATCAGCTTCCTGCTCTGCAAGCTCCTGCTCTATCTCTACCTCATCTGCAAGCTCTTCCTCGACCTCTCCGTTGCCGAGCTCTTCAACCTCAGACTCGATATCCTCTATGATCCTGGCATGCTCTTGCTGGGCTCTTCTGGCCTTGTCCATCTTCTTCTCAGCGACCATGGTCTTGACTTCCAACAGCCTTTCTCTTGCATGGGCAAGACCTTTCCTGGCCTTAGCTGACTTGCCTATGGTCAGCTTGTAGTCCAGCTTCTCAAAGAACCTTTCCAGGCCGTAGAGAGGACTGTCAGGTGTGATTCCAGCCAGTTCTTGTTCTTCCTCTGAAACAATGCCCTCTATGATATCTTCTGTCTCTTCCTCTTGTTCAGATTCGTCACTTTCTGCGTCTTCTTCAGTCTCTTCATCTTCGCTGTCAGTCTGCTCTTCATCATCCTGTTCCTGTTCTTCGGAGCCTTCTACTTCTGCTTCTCCGCCTTCAGATCCAGGGGCAGCTTCTTCTGTATCTTCTTCTGTTTCCTGCTCTTCGTTTTCATCCTGTTCTTCTGTATCTTCATCTTCAGCAGTTTCCTCTTCTCCCGGTTCTGTTGTCTGGTTGTTTTCAGGCTCATCTGAATCGATTATCACAACCTCAGACTCGCCGGTATTTGATGCTCCAGTATCTTCTGCGAATGCTGTAGGTATGGCTGACAGCACCATCAGAAAAACCAAAGCCAAACTCATTGTTTTTCTCATTTTGGCATTACCTCCGTATTGCGTTTTGTGTCCATCACCATGAAAACAGCATAAACTGCATTCAGGGCAACAAATAAAATGTCAAGTATCATCATAACTACTGATTCCATGTAGAACAGCATGCCTAAACCTGCTGCTCCTGCAACTCCGAACAACATCGCCAGCTCGTTTGCCATCTTTAGCCTCTGATAAACCCTTCCAGACTTGTCTGGAAAGTGATCTTGTGCTGATTGATTTGGATCTCATCCTTCACTCCTTTTTTGAGGAGGTCAGCCAACATCTCTTTGAGCTTTTTCATCTTTGGTCTTGATTCCTTGAGTTTCACGATAGGGTACTTATAGCAGAGAAAATACTTATAACTTGTTCATGAAACATTTGCTTTGAATGCCGCCAGAAGCCTATTTTGGCATATTTATCGTTCCAATATGTTCCATAAGCTTTCTTATTCATTTTCAGGTAATTCTTGGTTCTTATATGGGCATTAGCGGATAAAAAGCACTCCTTTGTCCTATTATCGATTTATTTCTTTCCTTTCTGGTATATAAACCTTTAAAAGCTATTCTACTATGCTCCTAATCTTGCTTAGTTTTCCTTAGCGTATTGGACATGCCTGGGACATGCCTGCCTGATTCCCCTGCCCTGTGAATCTAGAATGAAGAGGTGAGGGCAGGGGAAACAGCGGCAAGCATCCCTGCCTTTGTGACAGGGCTTTCGGGTGGTGTGAGCCTGAAATCACCTGTAATCTCCAACATGGTTCACAACATACGTTGATTCTTGACAGCAGCGATCTGCTTGGAAGTAAGGCTGTTATGACCATAAAACAGCATTGCTCTGTAGTAATCCTTCTGAGCAACAGGCAGATCAGCCTGCTGGCTCCTGTTGTACACTTGCATAAGCAGCTGCTCATTTTTCGGATGGTACAGGTCTCCTGCTTCCTCTATGGCTCTGAATACTTGAAGCGCTTCATGAAGGCTGGTTGCCTTGGTTTCTCTCTCAGACCGGACAATTTCTTCCATGTCTTTTTCTGATTTTCTTTGGTCCATCTCTATCACTTCCATAGTGATCTGTTGACATACTGTGCAATCACTATACGAATCATGTGGCAGAGGAGACACTATTATTCTACTGATGAAACAGTCGCTCTGTTATGTCTGAAAAACCTTAGAAATCTTCCTGATAGTTTCCTGATGTTCAGCACTCACTCTTTCAAAAAAACAACGTTTTTCTTTCCTCTTTGTTCCTTATAGACTATCCTTCTTTGTTCCAGTTCCATAAGGATCCTTGAAAGCTTTGCTTTTGAAAAATTGGTGGCAATCCTTAAGGTTCCCTGTTCACAGCTCCCTTCTTTGAGCCTCAAAACCCGGATTATCTGCTTTTCATCCTCCTTCAGATGTTCCAGCATCTCTTCACCCATATCCCTACCCTGGGAATCTGCTGTTTTTGCTGGTTCTGCTGGCTCAGGCCCTTTTTTTGCATCTGGTAAATCTTGTTTTCCCTGCTTATCCTTTATCCCTGTTTTTTCGTCTTCCTTTGATTCAGGTATCTGTATGGCTGCCTTTTCCATGGCTTTTGTCCTCTTTCTAGAGATGATATAGATGAAGATCAACACTACTGCTGCAAGCAGCCATATCATAGGCAGGACATAGTCTTTCTCAGGCTGCATTATCACAAGCAAAGGGATATCCTCATCTGCTTCCACCTCCTCAAACTTCCAGTTTAGGATTATCGACCTTCCATCGCTGGTGATCACATCAGGTTTTGGATAGACAGATCCTTTGCCTTCTCTTGTCTTTAGGGGTCTACCTTCCGGAAGGATAACTTTTACATCTAGTGCAGCGATATCCCTTCCCAGCCCTATGTCAGCGATAAAGTTGTGCCTGTCAAGATATTGTCCTGTCAAATAATTGATCCTTATGCTGTTGATATCACTAAGCACAAGCTTCTGCCTGTACTCTACAGCCACCTCATTGACATATACAGATACGGCTTTTGCATCCTCAGGTGTATTAAGTTCAAGGATGCCTGTATACTGCTGGTCAAACCTTATGGTCTTCTCCACATGTACCCAGTCATCTATGATAGTGAATTCATAGGCACCTTCATCAGCAGAGCAAAAACTGCTTAGTGCTGTCAGCATCGCCGCCAAGATTATGATTCTGCTCCATAGCTTCATTTTATATTGACTATAGAGTGATAACTCAGGTTTATAAATCTTTCGTATTGAAAGTCATTCCTAGCTAGGAGAATAGCTGTCAAGCATATATTTTGGTCATACAGAATCAGCTTTTCAATTAATTTTTTATATCATGCATGCTGTTTGCTGTCTATGATAAGCATAGAAGGAGACTATCTTGAGGGAGGGGGGCAGATAATCAGGACAGCGCTGGCCATGTCTGCTCTGACAGGAAAAGCTTTCGAGGCAGCAGACATAAGGAAGGCAAGGTCCAATCCTGGGATCAAGGCCCAGCACCTGCACTGCATAAAGGCGCTGGAGCAGCTCTGCGATGCGACGACAGAAGGGGCAGAGCTTGGAAGCACCAGGCTGAAGTTTATCCCAGGCAGCTTTAGGGCAAAAAACCTTGAGATAGACATAGGCACAGCAGGAAGCATATCGCTTCTTCTGCAGTCCCTGTTGGTGCCACTCATGTTTTCAGGCAAAAAATGCAAGCTTACCTTAACCGGAGGCACCTCTGGAAAATGGCAGATGCCTTTTGACTACTTCATAAACGTATTTGCCCCTCACCTGAGGAAATTTGCCCGGATAGACGCAAAACTGCTCAGGAGGGGATACTATCCCAAAGGAGGAGGGAAAGTCGAGCTGAGGATAGATCCTAAATCGAGCATGACAGGAACCAGCGACCCTGGAAAACTCATCCAGGAAATAAGGGAATACGTCAAGCCGATAGATCTTGCAGAGCAGGGAGAGCTACTGCAGATAAAGGGGATAAGCCATGCTTCAACAAAGCTGGAGAATGCTAACGTGGCAGAAAGACAGGCAAGAGAGGCGGCAAACATGCTCAAGGCAAGATTTGACTGTCCTGTGAATGTGCAGACCGAATATGCAGACACGTACTCTCCTGGAAGCGGAATAACCCTCTGGGCCATATTCGCCAAGAGCGGGGAAGATGTGGACTTTCTTGACCCTGTGATAATAGGAAGCGATGCCATAGGTGAGAGGGGAAAACCTGCTGAGAAGGTAGGCAGGGATGCTGCTCAGGAGCTTGCTGAAGAGATCAACAGCAAAGCGGCTGCTGACCAGCATCTGGAGGACAATATCATACCATTTCTTGCTCTTGCCGGAGGCAGGATCAAAGTTGCAAAGCTCACTGACCATACAAGAACAAACATGTATATAGTTGAGAAATTCCTGGGGGGACTATTTGATATAGATGAGCAAGAAAAAATTATACAAGTAAAAAGGGAAAAGTGATGGGTTTCCCAGATAATGCTCTTTTTTTTACCCTATCTCTGCGAGCTTAAGGTCTGTCTTGAGCTCGAGTATGTCATAGCCAAGCCTTTTCCTCTCAGCCTCAGACATTGACCGCCTTGCAAAGGCTGATTCTATCTCTGAAAGGGCGCGTCTTGCTTCATCAACATTGCCCTGTTCCACCAGTGTCCTTGCCCTCTTGATCATGTTTTCAACATTTGCGCGATGGGCATACCCCTCTGATTCAGGCTTGGCCCTTGTGAACTCTATAGGTTTCTGCTCCACCTCAAACTCCTGCTCTTCAGGGACCCCCTCCTTTCCGAGCTGCTCTTCCATATAGGTCCTGAACCTATCTTCCTCTACAGACCTTTGGGTCTTGCTGATGGACATCTCCTTGTCATGTATGGCTTTTTCCTTTTCTGCAATCCTTTTGGCCATCTGCATCAGCTGCTTCTGCTTAAGCTCAAGGTCTTTCTCTATACTGCCGAACTTCTTCTGCTTCTCATCCAGCTTCTTTGACACATTTGCAAGCCTATCCTCTGCTTTGTCTACCTGTTTCTGCAGTTTTGCCCACTTCTTTTCAAGCGCAGGAAGGTTTGCCCGGGCTTCCTTGACCTTTGAGATCTTCTGTTTCTTCTTTTCAAAGCTTTCCAAAGTCTTGATTAGTTTGGTCTCATCCTTGGAGACCGCTTTTTTCTGTTGCTCAAGCGCTTTCTTGTCCTCCTCAAGCTTTTGCTGCTTCCTCTTCAGGTCGTCTTCCTTTTTCTCAAGCTGGGAGACCAGTTTTGCAACCTCCTGTTCCTTGCTTGAGACCAGCTTAAGGTCATCCTTAGCCTTTTCTATCCTGGGCATGATCACATTATTCTCATGTTTTAGGACTTCAGCAGCTGCTTCCAGCTCTTTCTTCTTCTGCTTCCATTCAGCCTGTATCCTCTCGAGTTCCGCTTCCTTCTGTTCAAGCTCTTTCGTGAATTCAGCCTTGCCTTCTTTCACGATCCTGCTGCTTTCCTTAAGCATATCCTCTTTTTTCTTAAGTTCCTTAAGCTTGCTGACCACTTTCTGTTCTTCTTTCTTGAGTATCTTCTTGTTCTTTGAGAATTCCTCCACGTTCTTGTAAAGCTCCTCAGATTTCTCATCAAGAGTCTTCTTGTCCTCCTCAAGCTCCTTGACCTTCTGGACTACCTCATCTTCTTTTTCTGCAAGCGAACTTTTGAGGTTCTCAAGCTCCTGTTCCTTTGCGCTGATCCGTTTGTTCACCTTTTCAAGCTCTGTATTCTTCTGGCTGATAGATGTGTCAAGGGACTTAGCCTGTTCGTCCATCACAAGGACCTTTTTCTTGAGCTTGTCCTCTTTCCTGGTCCAGTGCTTCTCCCTCTTGGATATCTCTTTCTCTCTCTTCATGAGGACCTTTCCTTCCTCCTTGACCTTTTCTTTTGCTTCATCAATCTTTGCCTGTAGCTTCCGCATCTCATCCTCTTTTTCCTGTATCTGTTTAAGCTGCTCTGAGTTGCTCTTTGAGATCCTCTTGAGCTCGGTCTCTTTCTTCTTTATCCAGTTCCTGGACTTGTCAAGGTTTTTCTTTTCCTTCTCGATCCTCTTGGCTTCAAGCTTGTTGGTCTCTTTTAGAAGTTCAAGCTCTTTTTCCTTCTGGTCGATGTCTTCTTCAAGATCAGCCTTCTGCTTTCTTGCGGATTCCAGGTCAGAATTGACATTCTCGAGCTTTTTCAGGGCTTCATGCTCCTGTTTCTCGATGCTCCTGATCTCTTTTTTAAGCGCGTCTCTCTCTTCATGGACCTTTTTCTCTTTCTTTTCCAGGGCACTCTCCCTTTTTGAAAGCTCATTCTCTTTCTTTTCCAGCTGTTGCTGCTGCTTGTCATTCTCAGCCTTCTGCTGCTCAAGCTCCTTGCTCTTATCTTTGAGCCATCTCTTCGCTTTCTCGATCTCTTTCCTGTCCTGTTTCATCTGTTTGGATGATGATGATATGCTCCTCTCAAGCTCCTTAAGCTCTTTCTGTTTGTCCCTGATCTCCTGTTCCAGGCTGCTCTTCTCTTCCCGGACAGATGCTATGTCCTTGTTGATCTTTTCAAGCTTTTTTGCAGTCTCTGCCTCTTTTTCTGTCAGCTCCTTGTCTTTCTCCTTGAGCATGACCCTTGTCTTGTCAAGTTTGCTGTGGACATCAAAAAGCTTCTTCTGCTTCTTCTCATACTCTGCCTCTCTTGCTTGCAGGGCATCTTTCTGCCTTATCAGGTCTTCATTGAGCTTTACCAGCTCTTTGTTCCTGTCTTCCAGCATCTCTTGCTGGGATTCCAGTTCTTTCTCCTTTTTTGAAAGCCTGACACTGGTGACCTTGTTCTTATGTCTTATATCCCTTATCTGTTTCTGAAGCTTCTGGTATTCTTTCAGGGCATGGTCACGCTGCTTCCTGAGCTTTTCCGTATCCTTTGAAAGGCTTTTCTTTCTCTTCTCCCAGAGGTTCTTCTCATCCTCGATCCTGCTGGCTTCTTTCCTGAGCTCTTTCTCTTTCTCACTGACCTCTTTCTTTATCTCCCTGGTTTTCCTGTCAAGTTCCTTCTCCCTTGCAGTGATATCATCTCCTTGCCCTGATTTTGAAGAGCTGCTTTTCTTGTGGTGAAGAAATCCGAGAAATCTTGTATTACTCCTGTGTTTGTTGCTTTTGGAAGATGTTTTTGAACTTTTGGATGATCCTTTTTTTCTGCTTTTCTTTCCTGGATTGCTTTTGCTGTCTCCTGAGCTACTGCTTTTCATAAGTTCGGCTGGCGGTTTTGGCGGCCTTAGACCTCTGACTCCCTTATTGACCATGATGATTCACCCCTCTAAAAGGAAGTTATCTCACCTATTTATAAAGATTTGTTAGTATCCTGGAATGGTACTGCCTGTTGCCCTGTGATTTTGGCTCTTATCCTGCTCCCCTGGATGCAAGATATGACAGTATCTGTCTGGATGAACACTTCATCCGAAACATTTATAAATGAATCTGTAGAATCCTTATACTATGGCAAAACAACAGATATGTT
>WJKB01000123.1 GCA_014729345.1 Candidatus Woesearchaeota archaeon | reverse complement strand
GTCCTTGAAACATCAATCTCCTCCCTCAGGAACATGAAAGCTATTCCCACTATGAGTCCTGCCACTATCACGATGATGGGCAGCTTGAAAAATGCCCACATAGTGGTCCAAAAATCCCCTTTCTTGCCTCTGATACTCATTGTGCTCATGGATTTCATCCTTCAAAATACCCCTCGATTCCGTCAAAAAGTGCCTGGGCAAGGCCTGTCTTCTGTCTTACATTCTCGAGGAGCCTGGCTGTTTCAGGAGAATTGCTGAGCTCCACGTATACTCCCAGGTCTGCGGATCCAAGCGCTGTGAGCCTGTCTTCATCATCAAGTCTGCCCCTATCCAGCGGCAGGTAGCTTACCTGTGCCACATCGGTTTCTGAGGACACCGCAGCCGCTATTTTGCAGGCAAGGCTTCTTCTTCTCTGGTTCCAAAGCTCCTCATCGGTTCTCAGGTAATATGCCGTGAGCCTGCTTTTGTCAGTATTTTCCTGGGCTACGCTGAACATCACAAAAACATCTGACTTGCCTGCTTCTTCCTGCAGCTTTTCCGGACCAGGGCTTTCTGCCGTCTCCCTTGATAGATCCACTTCCCTGAAGATCCCTGCTGCGTTCCTTTGTCTGAATATCTCAGCGAGCTCAAGGTTCAGCTGGCCTATGGGCATATCACCTGCTTCCATGGTGCTTGAGATGGGATGAAAAAAGATCTTCTGGTTGAATGCCCTTGCTCCTGGGTCTGTATCAGGACAAGAGAGCTCATTAAGTTCATATTCCAGAGCTTCCTGTCTTCCAACTATGATACGGTCCCCTATCTTCACGAACCTGAGCCTGACCTTCGCTGACTCTTCAAGTTCTGTCCTGTGAAACGGGTTCATCCTTTCGAAGAATCCTCTTTCATCTTCAGGCTTCTTTTCAGGACTCAGCTCTACCTTCTCAAGATGGATATCATCGTTAGCTCCGTAGGTGAAGGTCCTGCTGGCAAGGGATTTGACCCTGTCATAGACAATCACCTTGCCATCTCCAATCTCAAAGCTGAACCAGAGTGTATCCTGGGGATAGTCTATGACTGTATTTCCCGGGCTGGCATGAAGAGTGTCTATAATAAGCGCGATATCCCTGGCAAGAAAATTCATCTCAAAATCCGTGTTCTCGCCGTATCGGCCCACAAAAGAGAGGAAGGCCATTAGTATAACTACAGCCAGGACTAGGTCGAAGAAAGTCTCCCAGGAGAGTTTTATAATGCCTTTTTTTCCTGTTTTCATGCTATCAAATCTCCTTCTACAGAACACATCATGTGCAGTCAGTTATGGCTACCTGCCTCTCCCTCAACACAAGCCTGCAGTTCTGCACCACTGCTTTTCCTTCTTCATCCAGCAGGGGGCTTATAAGATAATCCCTGTCCACCATCTGCTCGGTAGGCTCGCATTCAACTACCTCGTCTCCCTCAGAACTGCAGCCTGGCTGCGTGCATACGCAGAAGCACGTATTCTCCTTGCATCCATCTCCAGGGCCTCCTGTCCTGAAGGCCTTGATAAAATGCTTCTTGTCTATGTATACAGGTACGATCCGCTCGTCTATAATGTTGTCTGTCTCCACTGCCAGGGTATACATCGACTTAAGGGTGCCTTCTTCTGTCCCTTTATCTACAAAAAAGTTGTATATCGCTATCGCCATAGGGATCATGATAGTCAGTATTATTAGTGCAGAAAATATTATCCCTATGAATGATGAGAGCTCTATACCTCCTTTTCTAGATCTTCTCTGCCCGGTCAGCAATTTTGTTGATCTCATAGATAATCACGTGGTTGAAGCCATCGCCTGGAACCATGCGGATGGCCCTTCATCTCCTGAACCTGGCAGCTCATCCTCCGCCCTCACTGTCTGAATCAGCCTGGTCAGCCTGCCCAAAGATATCAGGCATGTCCTCTCTTTGCTGCTCAGAAGAGCCTACAGCACCTTTTATGATGTCTGCAAAGCCTTCAGCGACAGCAGATATCTGAGCCCTGAAGATAAAAATCACGAGCGCCAGCACAACCAGGCAGATTATAGCTATGATGATCACGTTCATGCTTAGCTCCACTCCAGCCTTGCCCATCTCTGTTCTTTCATTCATCTTTTCACCTCAATACCATTACTGTCTTTCCCTGGATATTTTCGTCAGCCACCAGATGAGCAGTCAAGTTACCCACCACAACACCTGCTCTTCTGGGGTTTGTCCTGAACCAGGACATCTCTCCCTTAACCTCCTGGAAATAGACACCATCCTTGTGCTGGTCATACCTGAACATTTGTGTGGACAGCGAATCTTCATACTGCAGGTTCTCTCCTATTATTATGTTTGTGTCCTTCACCTGCTTTTTCCAGTCTTCATCTACGAACACATGAAAGCTGAGTTCCACACCCTCCAGCCTCGCGACAATTATACCTTCTATTACCCCGTCCCCAGGGTGCATGACATTGGATATCCTCATCCTTATATGGTCCTCGAGAAGCTCCTCAGCCTCATCATGGGGCAGTTCAAGGCTTTGGTTGTAGATTCCTTCAGGCACATAGGCTGTCTGGAACGTCTCTCCCTTGTATGCACCGTAATAATAGAACCCGACAATCCCCTCATGCACAGCATATCTCTGGTGGATCTCATCCGCAGAAGACCTTCCTTGTGTGGCTTTCTCGATGTCTATTACGCTCTCGTTGACCTGTTCATAATCAATATCATGCCTTATCCATGACTCTGGCTCAGTACTGTAGTACTCAGGCACATCATCAGGCACGTTTGTGTTCAAAAAAATAGCATAGGCGCACCAGGCTACCAACAGTACTGCTACCGCTATCCCTATGTTCCTTAGCATCTTTTTGTCTATGCTTATGCTAGTCTTCTGTCCCATGTTCCGGCCACCTTCCTATTGTCTGGTCTACCGTAAGCTTGATCCCTTCAGCAAAACCTGCTATCACTACCATCGCTCTTGTGCCTATGTAGATCTGGCCTGCAGTCGCTCCAAGAACAGCTGCCACCGGCTGTCCTCCTGGTATAATCGCTGTTACAGCAGCAGCGCCTCCAAGCGCCAGGCTGGCGCCTCCAAGGATGACATCTATATTTCTCATTGTATTCATCACCCCTGTAGTGTAGGACTTGGCGATGTGGCTTCCTTCATAGCAGAAGTTCTCTCCATACCCTACCTCAAGCACAGGGTTGAGCCTTATGCAGTCTATGTTCCACTTTGTGTCAAATATCCGTCTGGTGGTGGTGTAAGGCAGGCAAACCTTAAGATACTCGCCGTCTTTTTGTGTCGCCAGCATGGCTTTTCCATCCCCGAACTTCCGGCTGAAGAGGTTGTGTTTAGGGTCAACATCGCCCCAGCATTGGCATTCGTCCACCATCACGTAGATATCTGACTTGCATGGGCTCACCAGGAAGAACTTGGAAGGCTGCTGCTCTCCCACCCCGAACCAGCTCGTTGACCTGTCCCTGTCAAGCTGAAGGTAATAACTGTTAACCTCTGGAAGCAGTCCATGGGTGGTCCAATCATCATTATTGTTCTCCAGCGTCCTGCTCCCGTAAAGGTCAAAAAAATCCTCATAGCTCCTGCCCTGAGAATCCCATCCAGAGATGTCTATCTGGGGATATATAACTGTGTTAGTCCAGGGAGTCCTCAGTCCTATGCTGTTTTCACCAAGATTCACGAATTTCTCCTGGCTGTTCATGAGATGATGCACCATTATCATGGATGCTGTCAGGACCAGGAAGTGGTTTTTTTTCTGCGGCGACAATCCGCTTCTCATCAGCCCGTTCTTCTCTGCTGTACTTATAATTCTGGTGCTATACCTGCTTGCCATGTCAGCTCCCATCGCTGCAGACACCTTCTCGATAATCTCATCATCTACATATTGGAGCATCTCATCATCCATCCACCTCATGCCCTGTCTGTTGGAGTCCCAGACCCATGAAGCCTGTAGGGTCGCTCTTTCGATTATCTCGTCTGCCTGGCTTGTGCCGGCGCTGTCAAGTACAGACGCTACATCACCTAGGCTCTCTTCCATAGATTCCCTGGCAGCCCGCTGTGCGAGGCTTACAGCCCCTTCTCCTGATTCCCTGATCACTGCCTCATAAGCATCGTCTGCCTGCCTGACAGAGTTCATGAACAGCGCGGTCCCCTGCATAGAGGTTACATATGCCGGGAGCAGGTTATTGAAGCCTATCCTGCTGTTCATTATCCTCACAGGCCTTATGATCTCCTTGCCGAGTTTCTGTCCAGCTTCCTCTCCCAGCTCTCTTGTAAGTATCTGGTTCATCTCCTGGCTGAACTCTTCCATCGCTTCTCGGGAGAGCTTGTCCGAACCTCCCAGGTTCCTGGCCAGGCTTTGGGAAAGATCTGCTGTTATCCTCTGAGTAGCTCCCTCGCCTGCATCCACACCCGCCCTTGCTGCCGCATTGTCTATTATCCCGGTGGTGTGAAATGCCAGTCTTTCAGGAGTTGTAGGGATGCGGTTCACTATCCTTCGGAAGATCCCTTTGAACCTTTTTGCAGCAGGACCGATAATATCAGCCATGTATCTAAGGGCAGGCTGTAGCGCCCGCCTGTTGGCAAAATCTCTGAGCATGCCTGTTCCGGGTATCCTTCCCAAAAGTCTCACCCCTTTCCTTACTGCAAACCCTCCCACAGCAGGTATAGTCTCTGCAAGGACTGCCAGTCCCACCCCGTAAGCCACTGTAGCTGCGTCAAATTTCTGCCATGCGGCGTCTTCACCCTCAGGAAATGCCTCATAATAGACCACATACTTGGGGTCAGAGTTGGTGTCAAGCCAACTGCTGCTTGCGTCCTGCTGGGGAAGCTCGAAATCGTCGATCATCATGCACATGTCGTCGTATCTGACATTGCAGTCCTCCTCCTTGTCTGTGATATGGACCGCGTCCCTAAGGACTGACCACCTGTGTTTTGCGCAGATGAAGTACTGCCTGCCTGAATTTGAGGTTATCTCTTCAGTAAACTCTATCCTTTCTGCATTCCCTGCTC
>WJKB01000122.1 GCA_014729345.1 Candidatus Woesearchaeota archaeon | reverse complement strand
TCCCTGGGCTCTCTTGATCATCTTATTGACACCTCTTTTGACCAGATATTTTTGATTCTTTTGACTATGGTAATAAAATAAATAACTTTATATATAAAAGTTTCTCTTTTATCGTTATGAAAATATTATCTTCTGACCTCAGGAAAGGTTTTGCCAAGCTGAAGGTTGAAAGCCTCGATGACCTTTGGTACCTGAACCAGATCATCAGCAAGGGGGATCTTGTCAAAGGCAAGACCTTCAGGAAGATCAGGATAGGCGGCAAGGAGGAGCGTTCCCAGAAGGTGGTGAAGAAGCCTGTCTTTATAGAGATTGAAACCGAGAAGCTTGATTACACAGGTGATCTTCTCAGGGTAAGCGGAAAGATAAGGCAAGGGCCTGAGGATGTTCCCAGAGGCTCTTACCATACCTTCACCATAGAGGAAGGTTCCCAGATTACTGTGAAAAAGGAATCCTGGCTGACCTTCCAGGTGAAGCGTCTGAAGGAGGCTTCTGCTGCCAAAGGGCCTACTATCCTCCTATGCATCCTTGACCGTGAGGAGTCCATACTTGCGCTTCTTAAAGGATACAAATCTGAGATACTTTCTACCTTGAAAGGAAAGGTCGCCAAAAAGGCCCTGGATGACGAGGGCAAGCATACCTTTTACGGAGAGATTATCGCCAAGATAAAGGAATATGTAAGTAGGTACAGCCCTGTGAATATCATCCTTGCCAGCCCTGCTTTCTGGAAAGAGGATCTCATGAAAGAGATGAAGGATGAGGATCTCAGGAAAAAGGTGGTCCTGGCAACCTGTTCCAGCGTAAGTACCAATGCTATAAGCGAGGTCCTGAAGAGGCAGGAGGTTAGGGAAGTGCTGAGGCAGGACATGGTCGCCAATGAGCTTAAGCTTGTCGAGCAGCTTCTTACTGAGGTCAGCAAGGACGGAAATGTGGTCTATGGGATCAAGGAGACCGGTCATGCAGCTGCTGCAGGGGCTGTTGAGAAACTCATGGTCACAGACGGCCTTATCCACCGCCTCAGGGAGAAGGACGAGTATGATCAGCTTGAGGAGCTCATGAAACTGGCTGACCAGACCAAAGCAGAGGTCCATATCATATCTTCAGAACATGAAGGCGGGAAAGAGCTGGATGGCCTCGGAGGGATAGGGGCTATTCTCAGGTACAAGCTTAAATATTGACCTTTGTATCATGATCTGCCTTTCTCTATGAGAGCTTTCATCGCTCGTACAGCCTTTCTTGGGTCATTATAGTCCGGTATCCCGTTCTTCTCCAGAAGTGTCTTTCCCTTTTCGCTGAATCTTCCTCCCATGTAGGTGCAGATTATCGGCTTGTCCGGAAACTTTCTTCTGGCTTTTATGACAACTTCTGCATCCTTGGTCACGTCTGTCATGGTCTGTAGGGTCTGCAGCACTATCATACCTGATATGTAATCCTCTGAAAGAAGGGTGTTGATTGCTGCTTCGTATCTTTCAGGCAAGGCATCGCCCACTATGTCCAGGGGATTTCTTCTTGAATATGCCGGATGCATCTTTCCGCTCCTATCCAGTTTCTTCAGTGTCTTTTCCTTCAGATCAACAAGATTAATTCCCTGCTCTGCGCAGTAATCTGCTGTGAGCACGCCACATCCGCCTCCGTTGGTCACTATGGCCACAGCGTTTTTACTGCACCCAGGCTGGTGGGCCAGGGCTTTTGCCATGTCAAAAAGGTCCTCCACTGTCTCTGCTTCCATGATCCCAGACTGCCTGAGCGCGGCCCTGAAAATCTCATAGCTTCCTGCCAGGCTGCCTGTATGGGAGCTCACAGCGCTTGCTCCTTTTCCGGTCTTCCCTGCCTTAAGGGCCACCACTGGCTTCTTTGCTGCTACTTTTGATGCGATCCTCATAAATCTTCTGCCGTCATTTACTCCTTCTATGTACATGGCTATAGCCTTGGTGTGTGGATCATCAGCCAGCCAGTTAAGGAAATCCTCTGCATCCAGCATGGCCTTGTTTCCGTAGCTCACGATCGCGCTGAAGCCGTATCTTTCCTCGATGGCCCAATCTATTATGCTGTCAGCCAGCGCTCCTGACTGCGACACGAATGCGATGCTTCCTGAGGGGGGCATGGAAGGCGCAAAGCTTGCGTTCATCTGGGTGGTGGGTCTTATCACTCCCAGGCAGTTCGGCCCCACCACCGGAATGCCTGCATCTTCTGCGATCTTTACAGTCTCCTGCTGGAGCTTCTTGCCTTTTTCCCCGAACTCTGCAAATCCTGCTGATACCACTATCGCACCCGTGACCTTCTTCTGGGCGCATTCTTTCATCACCTTTGGGACAGCTTTTGCAGGCACAGCTATTATGGCCAGGTCCACATCTTCTTCTATGCTGTTGATATCAGGGTAGCACTTGCGGCCCCTTATGCTTTTTGCCTTCGGATTCACAGGGAATATCTTTCCCTTGAAAGGCTTGCAGTAGCTGCAGTGGAATACGCATCCTTTTGCCAGATTCCTCAGGATCCCCTGACCCACTGAAGAGGCGTCCCTTGATGCTCCGACTATGGCTATAGATTTTGGATTGAATATAGGTTCAAGGTCATATCCTGGCATCAGTCTCTCACCTTTATCCTTGCGTCCACCACTATTGCCTTGTCACCGTAGGCTATTACAGGGTTGAAGTCCAGTTCTGTTATCTCTTCGTGCTTCTCAGCCATCTTTGACGTCTTTGTGATTATCTCAGCCAGCTTGTCAAGGTCAGCAGGTCTTTTCCCTCTTGCTCCCTGGAGCACTTTGATCGCCTGTACTTCCTTTATCATCTCCAGAGCTGTCTTCTTATCTACAGGTGTGATCCTGAAAGAGACATCCTTCATTATCTCGACCATAATCCCTCCAAGCCCGAACATGATGGCAGGCCCGAACTGCGGATCCCTTTTCATCCCTATTATCACTTCATGGAGATCTCCTGTG
>WJKB01000121.1 GCA_014729345.1 Candidatus Woesearchaeota archaeon | reverse complement strand
TTCGCAGGCAGCATGCTGTCAAAAAATTCAGAGTTCATGGCATAGAGGTTCTTCTGCGCCTTAACGATCTGCCTGTTAAGATAGGATTTCCTTTTTCCACTTATGCCAGGCAGCTTATCTGCATTCAGGAAGTCGTCCCAGCTCCTTATGCCGTATTCCCAAAGGAGCTTCTCGCCTTTTTCACCAATCTTTTCAAGGAAGATAAAGGAATTTCTGATCATCTGTATCAAAAATCCCCATGCTTTCATCGTTTATATGTTTTGCTGTTGCATAATACAAACATTTTCAAAGGTTTTTAGAGGCATGAAGCAGAAAGGCGATGAGAGCTATCTAAAAATATTACTCTTTTCTGCTGCTGTGGGCATCAAAAAGCAGAAGAATAAGCATTTCTAGGATTCCTGCCACTGCAGAATATAAAAAAATATAAACAGGCAGCAGTCCTTCAAAACATACGATTACAGCTGTTCCAAGGGCTGATAAGCGGGGTGATCATGATTACAGGGATATTTGGGGTTGTTTCAAGACATAACTGCGTTGATGATCTCTTTCAGGGAGCATGTTATGCAGAGCACAGGGAAGAGAGCATGTCTGGTATGGCTACGTATGACGGCAGATCCTTCAGCTCTGACGTGCACCACGGCAGGATGAGGGACAGGTTCAGGAACGAGAGAAGGAACTTCTGCGGATATTTTGGCCTGGCAGCCTGCTCCTCAGACGGCCAGCCTGTGGTGGAGCTTGGTCCTGAAGGAAGGTTCTTCACGACCTTTGACGGCAATCTCGTCGACAACCAGGCTATCACGCAAGGTGTGCTCAGGAACTGCCCCTCCGGGCTGAGCGACTCTGAGCTTCTGTCAAGGATCGTCTCAAGAGCTGCCTCTACTCAGTCAGGCATAGCCGACCTCTCCATGATGATGAGAAAGTATGCCTCTGGCTGCCCCTCAGGAGGGGACTATGCTGTGGCAATGCTTGACAGGCAGGGCATAACAGCTGCAAGGGGATGGGGACGAAAGCCCCTGATAATCGGAAAAAAGAACAGCAGTTATGCAGTAGCTTCAGAAAGCACGTCTTTCATAAACACAGGATTTGAGATCGAGAGAGATGTTAGGCCTGGAGAGATAGTCAGGATCACTCCTGATGGATACGACACGATAGAGGAGCTTGACCTGCAGCCTATCAAATACGGCACATTCGAATGGATATATACAGCTTTTCCTGCATCAGTCATCGACGGTATCCCAGTGGCGAAAGTGAGGGAGGAGATAGGAAGATCGCTTGCAAGGAAAGCTATGAAAAGGGGCATTGAAGCTGATTATGTAGTGCCTATCCCTGATTCAGGCAAGTTCCACGGCATGGGTGTAGGCAGGGCCTTTGCGCAGGAGTTCGGCCTTCAAACACCTCCTATTTATGCAGAAGCGTTTGTAAAGTATCCTGGATCAGGTAGGAGTTTTCTTCCAAAGACGCAGGAGCAGAGAGATGCTGTCGCCACTTTCAAGCTGGTGCCTGTAAAGTACTTTATCGAGGGAAAAAGGCTCATCCTGACAGATGACAGCATAGTCAGGGGCACGCAGCTGAAAAACAGGGTGCAGATCCTTGTGGAGAACGGTGCAGAATCGCTGGATGCTGTTATCGCATGTCCTCCGTTGATGCATGCATGCCCTTATGGAAAGACCACAAAGAAGGATGATGACTGCATCGCAGCGCAGAAACGTCTGGAAGCAATAAGGGAAGAGCTGTCCTTGAGGAACCTTATATATGCCTCTATAGAGGATATTGAACAGGCTATAGGCCTGGAAAAGAACATGCTCTGCACCACGTGCTGGGAATAAGGGGCATAAGACAATCGACAACAAACCTGAGATATTATCAGACAATGGAAAACCACAAAAAGAAGGTTCTTGTTTTCGGCACTTTTGACAGGATCCATCCTGGCCACAGGTACTTTCTTGCCAAAGCAGCTTCTTGCGGTGATTCTCTCACTGTAGTCGTTGCAAGGGATATCACTGTAAAGGAGGTCAAAGGAGCCTTTCCAGGACACAATGAGCAGAAGAGGCTTGAGGCAGTATCTTCACTGCCAGAGGTTGACAAGGCTGTGCTCGGAAACCTCAAGGATAAGTACAAGGTTATTGAGGCTGAACAGCCTGATATCATCTGTCTTGGCTATGATCAGAAGGTTTTTGCTGATAATCTTGCCCAGGAGCTTGAGAAAAGAGGCATTGATGCAGAAATATACAGGATAGGAGCGCTGGAGCCTGAAAGATATAAAAGCAGCAGGCTTCGCAGCTGACCAGGCATCTGATAGCTTCAAGGTTTCCTGATGTTTTCAAAAGATTTAAAAATACATCTGATTTTCTCGGTCTCGAGGTGTTTGCAAATGAAAAAGACAGTAATCACAGCACTGATAGTAGGTTTATTGCTATTTGCAGGGATCGGCTGCAGGCCTGAGCCAGAGCCGAACAATGGAACAGAAAACTCTACAGAAGTCCTGGAGACATTCGAACCTCCGGTCGAGTATTCACAAAAGGATTTTAGGCTTAAGCTCTCTACCATCAAGTCTTTCCAGTACAATTATTCTGACACAGCTATGCCTGAAAAGGACTATTATTACTATGTAAGGGCGTTCAAGCAGTCTGCTGTGCTCTGGAACCAGAGGGAGCATTATGATGGAAAGTCCTATGACATGATATTCATGGACAAGAACGAGAACGATGCTTATGCCTGGTGCTCAAACAGGTACTGCAAAGGCGAAGATTATGACTTTGAGGCTGAGGAAGTATACTTCAGCGATTATGACATGGTTGACCCCAGGGAGCTTGGCTACTCGCTTAAGCAGGGAAAACTCCTGAGAAAAGAGCAGATGAACAACCATATAGTCGAGGTTGTGGAGTTTGAGGATTATGACGGCAACACAGGCCTCATGTACATCCAGAGCCATTACAAGATACCCCTGAAGGCTGTCTATGACAATGGAAGGGTCATAGAGTATAAGAAGATTCACTGGAACACTGTAAGGCAGCTTAACACTGATATGCCTCTGCCTGTAAAGAAGTCCACCAGAGAGGAGCTGAAAAAAGAAGCAGGCACTGCTGAAGATGAACCTCAGGGTGTAGAGGATCCTGGCACTGACAGTCCTGAAGAAGATGACCTTCAGGAAGATGAGGATGTAGTGATAGCCAGCTAAGAAAAGTTTTTGTTCACCCTGCCAAGTGCAGCTGGCGCAGGGCATTGTTTTTTTTCCTGTGAGCTGACTTTTTGGATCCCTTAAAAGCAGGGTTATGGCAACCAGATCAGATTCTGCATTAGGTTATGGAGCAAAAATGGTCCGTAAGGTAGCTGCAATGCCATTGGATTATGCAGCATTCAGATTGTATCAGTTTGCAGAGAAACCGCCTGAAGGACCTGATTAGGCATGCTTCAGAAAGATGGTTTGACCCGCTATCCAGAGCCAGCTATACCTATTGAAACGCACTAAAAGCCAGCCAAAACAGGCAATAGCACACAAAGACATATCAAGAGGCCGTCATATCAAGAGGCCATGCGAGCCAAAATAACAAAAACCGAACTGATCCCCTGCCTTAATGTCAGAGATCAAGGACTGATTTCTGATCATCCTAGAAATTCAGTGAATTTCTATGAGGCAGGGGTATTTGATTGTTTGGTTTTTGGAACAACAAGATCTTATAAAGATTTTGTGTCCAAGAAATGCTTTGCGTTTCTTTGGATTGAAGATCCGACCTGAAAATCAGGTATTAGACCCAAAAATTCTCCCAAGGGCCCAATTTTCAATAGACAATATCCCAGCTTATCAGGCAGACCGAAAAATACAAAAAAATAGAAGACAAGCCGCTGATATCTCAAGTTACTCATATGTTTACCTCATATCTTGAGGTTTTTCATATCATCTGAACGATCATCAGATTGGAATGATACTGATACTCATCCAGCACGATCACTTGAACTTCAGTTTCTTATGGTCCTTCTTCCGGTAATACACCGCTCCTGCGATCATGCCTGCGATTATCACCAGCAGGCCTATTCCGATTGCCCATGCAGCCCAAGGAGGTCTCTCTTCAGCTGTCGGTTCAGGTTCTGGCGCTGCAGGCGCTGGCTCAGGCGCAGGTTCTGGCTCCTTTCTTGTAAGGTTCAGTTCAGGCTCTTCCTCAGCTTCCTCTTCAGGAGTTATTATCCTTGGAGGCGCCAAAGGTATCTTGCCTCCGTCGATCATCTTGAAAGTGACATCAGGCTTTCCTATGCCTATGTCTCCCACGATGATCCTGACGTCTCCGACCCCATCTCCGTTGAGGTCAAAGTCCTTTGCTGAGCTTTCATCGATCCTTACATCTGTGCCTGCAACATCAAAATCGACATACGAGCTGCCGGTCTTGGTCAGCTTGATGAGGTATTCAACATTGTTGACCGTCACCCAAACCCTGTCATAGTTGTCCATACCAGATACAGTGGCTGTCCTGACAGCATCAGAGATATAATAGTCATTGTAGCTGCCTCCGCCGCCTCCGCCGCCGCCTCCGGTAGTTCCTCCTGGAGTGCTTCCGAAGATGCCGAACAGGCTAAGGCTTGAAACATTGCCCCATACATAATTTGCTGTAGTGTTTATGCTCTGGTTTGCAACCTGGCTCCACGTGCCCAGTGTATCATCATAGCTGTACATCTTAAGGCTTGATTCAGTCACACTGCCAAGTTCAGAGTCATTGTACATCATCCTTATGATGATCCAGTCTCCTGCAGCAAGGGAATGGTTTATGATAATATCCCTTACCTCGATAGCAGTTGCCGGCGGACTGGTGGAAGTCTCTTCTGCAACAGCGATGAAAAGAGGTGTGGTTGTGCCCAGGAGCACTGTAAGGTTGACTGCTCCGTTTGCCCTGTACTGTGCCTGTGTATTGGGTGCAGTTGTCAAGGACCCTGCATCAAGGCTCATCATGGTAACATTTGTCCTGTTGATCAGGCTGCCGTTAAGGTAGATATAAGATGTGTCAAGCTCAAGGCTTCCGCTGTTGAACTTAAATACACCTCTGTAATGCGCATTGTTCTCTGTCAGTGTATTGGTGTCAGTGAGCAGCCAGGTTGTTGCTCCAGTGCCGTTGATAGCTCTTGTGGAGCTGGAGATGTCATTGTCCTGTATATTGTTGCCGTCTGCGTCCAGCTGTATACCCACTGTGTTGTTGGTGAGTGTGCAGGAGCTTATATTGTTGCTGCTTCCGCTCACATGCACGCCTTTGTCGAAGTTCTCTATGGTGCAGGTATGCAGATATCCTGAATTGCTGCTCATCACCACACCGGTTCCAGTGCCGCTGCCTGTCAGGGTATACCCTGCGCAGTCCACTGTGAGCAGGTTGCTGTTCACTGTAAGCCCGTCTCCGCCAGAAGTGCAGTCAACATCAGAATTAAGCGTTATATTTTCAGTCAGTGTTACTCCGCATCCTACGATGATGTTCTGTGCAACAGCTGAGCTTACCCCTATATTGCCGAGGTCGTCTGTTGCATTGACGACAAAAGAGAGTCCCTGAGGATAGTCAGCCTGGCCTGTGGTGTATGTGAAATTGCACCATGACTCTGAGGAGTTGATGGTCTGGTTAAGTGTTCCGTTCACATAAAGCACGCATGTCAGGTTCCTTGAAGCAAGGCTTGCGTCGCTCCAGTTTGTGTAGATGCTGAGGTCTCTTCCAAACACCACATCAGTCTCGTTTGCGCCTGCAAGAACTGCAGATGGAGCTGAGTCATCCACTGTGATGTTGGTTGTCACAGAGGAGTTGATATTTCCATGTTCATCTGTGGCATTGAATGTCAGCACGCATACAGCATCTGCTGCGCATCCCAGTGCTGCTGGTGTTGCTGTGGTGTTATATATGTAGCCTCCAAGGGTGTTGTTCATCACAACCGCTGTCCCTCCACTTACTGTCACTACAGATACTGCAGAGATGTCATTTACGCTGACGTTGATATCTATAGGTGTTCCGCTTGCCGCATAATCACTGCTGACTGCAGGAGATGTAACATTAGGGCCGAGGTTGTCAAGCGTAATCCTGTGGCTGTCATTTCCGCATAGTATTCCAGTGGTTGCGTTCGTGGCATTGGTCTCGCAGCCTATCACAGTCAGGTTGAAATTGCCTGTGAGATCAGACGCAGACCATGTGTAAGCCTCCTGCGTAGCAGGAAGACCTGTAATGATGGTCTCCACAGCAGCCCCTCCCTGGTAAAGATAAAGGCTGGTGTTCAGTTTGTCCCCTTCTGAGTCTGCTGAGTCCCAGTTTATGCTGAAAGGGTTGCTTACAGTTGTGTTGGTCGAAGGAGAGATGAGATTCACTATAGGCTTGGTGTTTGCACTGTAGTCAGGGTAGAACTCCAGAGTCCCGAAAAGGCTCTGCGAGTCTCCGGTAGTGCTGTTCGCGTAGAAAGAATAAACAAACTGCGTCACATCATCTGCTACATAGAACCAGTTTATGTTCAGCTCGCTCTCATAACCGTCTCCAAGATTCTGCCAGATAGCTCCTGAATCAGTAGAATAGTTCCATTGAGTCACATAACCTGAAGCCTTGGCCTTATATGTCTTGAGCTTGTAATACGAGCCTCCTGCAGACTCATCTGACCTTAGTACAGCATACTTTATGTCACCTATCTGGTGTATCAGCGCCTTCCCGAAAATTCCCCTGTATTTGGTGCCGTCATCCTGCAGCTCTCCTGGCAGTTTTGACGCCACAAAGGCGCATACGTCAAGTGCCTCAGGATCTCCTGTGGTGTATGAGGAGTTGCAAAGGTAGGCTTGCAGGGCCACTGTGGGCGCTATCAGGGAATAGTCCACCCTGAAGTCCAACTTGTAACGGTCAGCATCAAGAGGGATTATGGTATTGTTGAGCTCAACCTTTATCATCTGGTTCTCCCTGATCTGCTGGTCTGCACCATCCTGCCATTTTACGTCTGAAAAATCATAGATGGCATTATAGTGCTTGAACACGTTGGGGTTGTAGTGCTCATCAATCCTAAGGCTTATGATCCTGCTGCTTCCAGAGCCTCTCTCAACCACCTCTATGTTATCCCCCGCAGCTCCTCCAGAAGAGTTGAAGGTTGCTGTGGTCTGGTTAGGGTCAAAGACTACCCATTCGTTCGCTCCCCCAAGATTGTAGCAAGCAGAACTCTGCAGGTTTCCAAGGCTGCAGGCATTTGTGCCGTTGGCAGTGAAGTTAAGGTACCAGCTGTCGATGCTCCCTGTGGTGTTGACAGAAAAGTTCAGCATGAGTGTCTCTACCTGCTGCAGTGTAGAATAGCTGAAATTGTCTGCATTCTGGTCACTGCTGTTCAGGTACTGGTAGGTTTCCAGCGATAGGTTTACGTCAGATGTTATGGTTATATCCTGCAATTCGCACTGTCCTATGTTGCTGCTGTTGTCTGTGGCATTGATGACAAGCTGGGCAGTTGGCGAGTGCAAAACTGCAGCTATGTAGGTAAAATTGCACCATGAGCCGTCGCTTGCAGCTGTCTGGTTGTGGATACCGTTGACCCACAGGTCACAGGTCATGTTGTATATCAAAATGCTTGACTCTGTCCAGTTGCACGCAGCAGCCACAGGCTCTCCTATCGCAGCTGTTGACACATTTGTGATGTTGTAATTGCTCGTTGGAGCTGCAATGTCCTGCGTCATGAAAACCCAAGGCCCGTTCCTGTTGTAGTTTCCGTAAGGGTCAAAGCTTGTAACATTATAATAATAGATGGTTGAAGACGCAAGCTCCCCTATCCAAAGGCTGTGGCTGTAATTGAACAGCGCAGAGCTGTTTGAACCGTCAGTCATGGCAGTGGTGGATCCGAACTTCACGCTTGCGTTTGCAGCCTCATCAGTATCCCATGTTATGATAGCCTTGCCTGCAGAGATCGAACTGTTCCTGACGTTTAATATGCCAGGGCCAAGACGGTCGATGTTGATTATCCTTGCCTCTGAAGTGTTGCTGTTTCCTGTGTCATCTGTGCATGTCACGTTCCACAGATACGTGCTGTGGGCAGTAAGCCCTTGGATTGTAAAGTTTCTCCATTGTCCTGCAGGGCTGATAACGCTTCCGTTGACGTTTCCATCCACATTCACCTCGCAAAAAAGCGAATTATCAACAGTATCGCCTGCTGTCCAGTTCACTATGACCTCTGGCCTTGAGGTGTTGAACTCTGTTTCTGGGCTGTTTATGTTGATGATCGGCGGATTGTTGTCCACAATAAGGGTAAGGTTTTGTGTATTGTTCCAGTTGCCTGTGAAATCAGTTGCATTTACAGTGAAGTTCACAGCACCGTCTGCAAGCCCTGAGACATCGATCGTGGCTGTCCAGTTTCCGTCGCTTATGCTGCCCTGGTAAAGTGTCATGGGCACCCAGATACCTGTGCCGTTTTTCAGCATCACAGTCTGCACCCCTGTAGTGCTGTCCCTTACGCTTACATTGACTGTTACAGTTCCTGTAACATTTGTTCCAGGGTTTGGTGAGAGGAAAAGATAAGGCTCTGGCCTTGTATTGTCAACTGTTATAGAGACATTCACGCTTTCATTGTCATTTCCAGCATAGTCACTTGCTTCGAAGCTTAGGTTCGTCGGTCCGTCAGGCAAAAGTGTTGTGTCGATCAGCGCAGTGTATTTTCCGCTTTTCTTGTCTCCCTGATAAAGCGACATGTTTAGGTCATCGCCTCCTGTGCCGTTGGTTACAACAACCTCTTCTGGGTCAACACCTGTAGTATTATCATCTATCTGCACAGTGACATTGATCTCTCCGCTGACATTATCTCCCTCCTCCGGCTCTTCAGGCTGCACTATCGGAGCAGCAGTATCTATGGTTATCGTCCTGTTGGTATCGTTGAAAGCGCAGTTGCTCGAGTTGTCGCACGCCTGGCAGTTCCAGATATAAAGTCCGTCAGCGAATGTCTGCTCAAAGCTGTAAAGGCCCTGAACTGCTGAGGTGTTTGTCTCATTCACTTTCCAGTCCCCTGTAAGGTTATGGTAAAGCGAGACGTTTGTTATGTTGGTATTGTCAGTTGCGACACAGTCAAAGATGGGATAAGACGTCGATACGTTAAAGCCGTCATCAGGGGCTATCAGTGAGACAGACGGCGACACATTGTCATCATATGCCATGGTGATGTTCACTGTCACGTTTGCTATAGCCCTTCCATGGTCATCATCAGAGTCTGTTGCATTGACAAAAGCTGAGTTGTTTGCCAGTCCAGGCGCTGCTGCGGTGAAATTGACATAGAGCTCGTATGATTCATCCTGCTCAATCACTCCGCCTCCTGTAAAGTTCTTCCAGTAGGCCCATCCTTGTCCTATTGCTGTAGGCGCTGATGTTGAGTTGTAATATATGAGCCTTGAGCTGTCAAAGGTGTCGTTTATATCTACATTTGTCAGGTTTGCAGTGCCGTTGTTGGTTATATTGATCAGGAACTCGATAATGGTGCCGTTAACATAGGTGGTGAACTCAGATGATTTTACTACACTGAAATTAGCTTCACCTATGCTCTGCTGCTGTCCCTGCACCCGTGGGCCTACGCCTGAAAAATGAGGTATTGTCAGCCACAGCATGCCGTTCTGCGCATCTATATAACAAATGCTTGAGGTGTCTGTGGTATTACAGACTGTCCCGTTGAACAGGGAAAGGTCAAAGTCAGAATATTCTGAAAATTCGCTTGCAGGATCAGTTCCGTTGGCAGTTACATTCCACATGATGTTCCAGTTCTCGTCATAAAGGTATTCGAGTGTCAAGTTTATGTTGTTAGGAGCAAGAGT
This sequence comes from Candidatus Woesearchaeota archaeon, assembly GCA_014729345.1. Taxonomy (GTDB): domain Archaea; phylum Nanobdellota; class Nanobdellia; order Woesearchaeales; family WJKB01; genus WJKB01. Next base: position 1,015 of record WJKB01000121.1, on the reverse strand, counting down.
GTTGTTGAAAGGCACGCCTATCAGGACTTCATCATAGATTTCAGGTCCCTGGCTTCCGAACCTCCAGACCTCTGCGATCCCTGCTCCTGAAGCGCCCTGCTGAGCCTCTGAATCAAACAGCACATCAGGAGGGCCTGAAGCAAGAAGATCAGCGTTCTTGTACATCACTGTTACCCTGTTGGACTGTATTCCCATCACAAAACTGATGTCCCCTCCTCCTATTATTACAGAAAGAGGATTGAACTGGGAAAGGTTGACCTCTGCAGGCAGGAGAGAGCATTCTGTCCTGTTATAAGCAGGCACATTGCAGTCAGGAGTGCTCCTAATCATGTCGATAAAGATATCTGTTATGGACTGGTCGATCCCACCTGGATTGAAGGCAGTAAGGTTCAGTATTATGGTGTCCCCAGGCACAGCCAGGGCATTTATTTCATCATCATCTACATATATGTCCTTTGGCGCGTAGTTCGGCGAATAAACCTTTGCAGAATATTCAGCATCATAGCTGTCAATCATCGGAAAAGCGAAACTCGCATCATCTCCCTGGCCCTGATCCCTCAGCAGCGTAAATGTCGGGCCTCCTATGCCTTGGTTATCGCATTCCATCTCTACAAAAGCTGAACCTGTCACAGCTGCTCCGCTAGCGTTCTGGAGCGAGAAGTTCACAGCAAGCACCTGGGTATCAAAATAAACATCCTCATATTCCTGTGAGATATTGATATCTGATTCTCCTGCAAGCGGGTACACTGTCACTGACATCCCTGTCTGGTCCCCGTCACCGTGAGTGAGCGTGATGTTCTGGAACCAACCATAAGGCTGGTCCTCTGTGTTGTTTGCAACGAAAAAAAGCAGGTATGAAAGCCCTGGATCAGGCACAGCTGGCAGGCTCATGTTAAAGGAGCCGTCAGTGTTGAAATGGTCAGCTTCTCCTCTCCAGTCAGACATGTTCTTAGGAAGTGTTGAATAGTCGATAAAGACGTTGTTTCCAGGCTCAAGTATGAACGGTATCACATAC
>WJKB01000014.1 GCA_014729345.1 Candidatus Woesearchaeota archaeon | reverse complement strand
TCTTTATAAGATTTTGTTGTTCCAAAAACCGAACGGTAAATACCCCTGCCTCATAGAAATTCAGTGAATTTCTAGGATGATCAGAAATCAATCCTTGATTTCTGACATTCAGGCAGGGGATTAGTTCGGTTTTTGTTATCTTAAAGCTTCTTCTATCCCTATGCACATGCCCCAAATATATAAATAATTTTTGTTTTTGAACAGTAGTAAACAAGGCTATCTTATAGCGGATTTTTCAGTAAATTATATAAATAAACATCCCAAAACATGTACTATGGACGAGAACGTGCTCATGGGGATAGGACTCACAAGGAATGAGGCAAAAGTGTACCTCGCATTGGTAAGCTTTGGGTTTGCTTCAGCAGGAAAGCTTGCAGAGAAAAGCGGCGTCCACAGGGCAAATGTATACGATGCCCTGGAAAGGCTTATAGAGAAAGGGGTTGTATCGTACATCATAAAGCACAAGGTCAGGCTTTTTGAGCCTACTGATCCCAAGAATCTTCTGGGTTTTGTAAGGGAGAAGGAAAAGGCCCTCATATCCATATTACCGCAACTGGAGATGACGAGAAAGATGGCTCCAAAAAAGAACGATGCGCAGATATTTGAAGGTGCAGGCGCATTCATGAGGATACTTTACAATTTTCTGGAATACAAGAAGGATATTCTTGTATATGGCATACCGGACATAGCGCCTGAGATGCTCAAGACAAAGATACCCCATTTCCACAAGGAAAGGCTCAAGAAAAAGGTTGCCATGAAGCATATCTACAATTACAATGCTCAGGCAAGGATAAGTTACCTGAATAAAATGCCGCTTACGCATGCCAAGTATCTGCCTACAGAATATGACAGTCAGGTCAGCACAAATATCTGCGGAGATGAGGTCGTGATATCTGTATGGTCAAGACCAGTCACCTCTATCAGGATAATAAACCCGAATGTCGCTGAATCTTACCGCAGGTATTTCAATATACTGTGGAAAGCAGCCCGCTAGGCAAGCACAGGCTGCTGTTCCACATATCCAGGATGTTGGACATAGGGATCTTGATGATCATGAAGGCTTTTCCGGCTTTTGCTGATACATTGTTCCAACCTTTGGATAAAGCCCTCCACCTCTGCGCCTTTGTAGCTGACAAACAACGGCATAAGCGGTCCTTTAGTGCAGAGCTTCTGGAAACCAGCGAGCACCTTCTCCATATACTTGACCTCCTGGCATGTGAAACAGATGCCTACCCTTTCCATGGCTGTTTCCAGCTTTTCCACCTTATCCGTGTCAGATAACCGGTCGATGAACAATGCATTATGCATGCACCTTAACCTTTCAGGAGGGTCTCCGACTTCCCTATGCAGATGATCATAGCCATATTCATAGATTCTTTCAAACCTTGAGGCCCTTTCCTCTGCCTGTTTCATGAGGTAAGGATCATGCAGATCTCCTGCAGCGCCCCTGTGGTCATCCTCATCATAAGCAGACAGTCCTGGCCTTCTGGCAGACCGCTCTTCTCCCATAGCATCGATCTTTTCACTTATGCCCTGGATGCCAGAAGACAGCGCATGGTAACTGCCTTCTATCCTACTGCCAATATCAGCTTTTATACCCTCTGCATCCCTTGATGCCTGTTCGATCATCTTTGCTGACTGCCTTTCGTTCTCATACCTTATGACAGATGGTATCCTCTCCTGTGCCTGCTTCAGCGCGCACGCTGCATGATTGAGGGAGCTTGAAAGCTCTGCAACATCCTTTTGGTAATCCCTGCCCTGCTTCTTAAGCCGCTGCCTTAACCTTTCCTTTTCCTGTTCCTGGGCGCGGCATCTCCCAAGTGCCTTGTCAAGCCTCTTCTGCACAGCATCCAGTCTTTGCGACGCCCTTCTTGCTCTCTGATCTGCCTTGCGGTCCCTGGTTTTCTCATCCCTTACCTCCTGCAGGTATTGTTTTGTTCTTTGAAGACACCTGCCTGCATAATCCATCTCAGGACTCCTGTCATACAGTCCTTCTGTGACAGCATAGTCCGTGAGTGTCATAAACTCCTCGCACCTGTCCATCAGCTCCTTTGCATTGCTTTCATCTTTCTTGGCCCTGTAAAGCCTGTTGCACTGCTGCAGCTGACCATAGCTATCATCAATTATCCTGCCTGTCTTTTGTTTGCACCTCTGAAGCAGGCAGTTCTCTGCTTGTTCTGCCTGCTTTATGTATCCTTGGACCAGCTGGAAATCATTATCTGCCTCTGGCCTATCCATTGATGTTATGCCTGCGAGCGTGCCCAGAAATTTCAGCCTTGATTTTCCAGCGGCTCCTGGATATTGCAGTCCTGCTGCAGCAGAAGCCCTTTTTTCCAGCTCATCAGCATAGTCTTTCCACTGCGCAAGCATATCCTCGTCAAAATGGCTCAGCTCCCTCTCAAACCTTGTGATCTGAGTATCAAGATGATATCTGACTTCAGGGAAAAGGAAAAGCGCATCCTCACGGGCTTTGGCGGGCACTCTCTCCTGCAGGTCTAAATTATAATCATCCTCTATTTCATGCAGCCTTTCCAGTGACTGCTTCAGATCCTCTGCTTCCTGATATCTCTCAAATCCTGAGCCTACCTCATCTATCTGGAGCAGCAGTTGATGCATAGGCTCTGAAAGGTTGGGATATACCTTTATCCTGCTGTCTTCTGCCCCTATGCTTTCAAACATGGAGGCAAGCCTGTAGAACACGTCAGCTGCATGCAAAAGCGCAGGCCTCTGCTCAAGCATCTGCTCATATAAGCCACCAGCTTCCTCCGCCTCTGAAAGCGCCGCATAAGCGTTCTCCACTCTTGCTGCTGCATTGCAGAAAATCCTTTCAGCCTCGCAGGCCCACTGGTCTGCCTTGTTTTCAAGATGGTCCTCAAGCTGATCTATAGTCTCCTGCTGCCTGAAAAGCTCTTTTGCCTCAAACTCAAAAGATGGGCCCATAGAATCAGCTATCTTTTCAAGACCATCATCTTGTACAGCCTCATATTGGTTTTTCCACACAGTTATCCTTTGCTTGAGTTCTGTTATGGCCGCCCATAGTCCCTGCTCATCACCTATGTCGCTGCCCGTATATCCCTGGTTCACCTGAAAGCTGCTGATGATCTGCCTGTAGCTGTCAGTATCTGAAATAAGTCTTGAGCCAAGCTCCTTCAAGCTGCGGAACCTGTTTCTCAGCATCTGCTCCTCATGCACCTTGTCTGTCGCAGCCTGCCGTTGTCTTGCCTTTTTTCGTCTCAACATCCTCTCACCTCATCCAAGGCGATTACTAAAACACTCTTCAACCTGTCCTTAACTCTTATCGTGACCAGGACTAAAAAGCACCACATCATGTTCTGTCAGGGGGTCCCATACGACCAAACTTCCGTCTGTAAGCTGCTTTTCCTTCCATTCCTCAAGCGAGTCAGGATACCACTCCTGCATGAACGCCATGCCTCTGAGCCAGACCTGCTGCCAATCCATGGATGTGGCAAACGAGTAATCCTGGCGTTTTCCAAGGGTGTACTTCCTCCTTCCCTCTTCCATGAGAAAACCTGAGTTAGCAAGCTGGGTAAAGACATGACTGATATAATCCTGTGTAAGTGAGCTGTAATCCTCCAGCATCGCGTTGAACATCTCTTCAGGCGAAAGCCCTGGCTTGCCTTTCCCTTCACCAGCATCCTCCTGTGCCTCAAACCTGTCCAGCACTACGTCGCCGAGAAAAGGTATGTTGTTGATCGACATCACGAACTGCTTTGAATAGCACCTGTGGATGGTGTACATGTCACTCAGCTCTACCAGCAGCTTATCATCATCCCTAAGCCTTTCGCCGTAGTGGAACTTGGCGCAGCCTTCCACCATCCTTATGAGATGGTCCTGGAACCTCCTGGCCTTGACAGGCTGCTTTCCCTGTCCGAAGAATCCCATCCTATAAGGGTTGACATACCTCATACCAGGCGTATGCAGGCAGCTGATAAGGTGCTGCCTCAGCATACTTATCTCCTCCTGCTCCATAAGCGAGAGATCCTCGCCCAGGTTTGCCCTCAGCGCCCTGGCCTCTTCTATCCGCCTTGTCTGCTCGTCGCTGATATCAGTATAGACCTGCCAGTATCGCGTCGAAAGCTCTATGTCTTTCTTGAAAAGATTCTCTGTCGCAAGCGTGTATGCGACCCCCTTGCCTGCCTGTATAACCGCCTTAACAGTCTCTCTTTTCCCTTTTCTTCCAGGCACAGTGATCTCCCTTACAGCATCTGTGCCTTCACCAAGGTTCTTGAGTATCTCCATTATGTCCTTGTTGTCTGCAGCCTTCTGCAGCTCTGTGAAATAAAGCACCTGTTTTTCATCAAGGTCATCTCTGTACCAGGCAGACCTCTTTGAGCCCAGCTCAACTCTTCCGATGTGTTCGTCTCCGATGAGGTCCACTATGTTGTTCAGAGTAAAAGACTTTCCGCTTGAGCTGTGGCCCTCAACGCCAAAGCAAAGCTTGTGTATGAGCCCGTATGTTGAAAGAAGTGCTGTGGCCTGCTCTCCGACAAGGCCCTTATGCTTGAAATATCTCAGAAGGAATGCCTCGTCAAAGGTCATGGAAGGCTCTGGAGCATATATGCTTGCCTGCTCCCTTTTTTGCCTGATATCTTTTATCATGCTGACATCCCTTTTAGGATCCTGCGAAGGAGAGGATGAGATATCTCTATAAGAGGGCTTTTCACATTTCTGGGCCCTGTTTGCTTTAGGTGCATCAGCGGTTCTTTCCTGTCCTTTCACCCTCTGGTCCAGCCCAAGGTAGCAGGATTCACCCCTCTGTTCTGCTGCTGTCTGCTGGGGAGAGCAGGACATGTCTTTTCCTGTCTTAATATGTCCGCCGTTTGCAGCCAAGAGTATCTTCCTGAGATCCGAGATCCGCCTGATATGCATGCCGTAAGCGTGGTATATCCTTGGCCTCGAGTTCCACCTGTGGATGATAGGCCAGTAATATGATAGGTTGTCATACATCTTCCTGGCCTCGGCAGGGGTTGATGCAACAGCCTTTTTCCTGTAGAAATCCTCGTTTGCCAGGAACTCACTCATCATGGCCCTGTCTAAGGAAAGCCTTCTCAGCTCTGCTGTAATTTTTGCTCCTTTGCAGTCGTATGATGTCATGATTATGAAGAGCAGATGCGCTTAAGCTCACAAAGCACATCATCCCCTGATGGGTTCTCAAATCTTACCCCTGATTTGTACCTGTGGAGCAGCCTTTTCCTGACAGCCTTTATCGCTGCTTCTTCGATATCTGCGCCCACAGGTCCTGGAGTCTCTCTTGTATCATCAGTTCTCCTGACTTCAGACGCAAGCTTCTCAGGGGAGAGTCCTCCCTGTATGTCATACTTGTCAAAATAATGCGCAGCTATCCTGCTTATGTCTGATCTTGTGGGATAACCTACATACACATGATTGCCGACCCTTCCTGAGCGCAGGACCGCTTCATCAAGCCCCTCCCTGTCATTGTCCATAAGGAAAAGCACCACTCCTGCCCTTGCCAGCTGGTTGGTGTCTGTGTTCTTCAGGAAGCAGTTCACAAGGTTCTGTGCGTCTTGTCCCCTAAGGTCGGACCTTTTTGCAAGCATGCCCTTGCATTCGTCCATAGCCATTATGCTGAAAAGGTTGTCCCCGTTTATGTGAGAAGCTGCTATGTTGAACCTCTTCTGGAACTCCTTTGGAGCTTCAAACTGGTATTTGGAGCCTATGTGCTCTACGTTTATGTACTGCACAGGAACCCCTGCCTGGTCGCACAATGTCTGGACCAGAAGGCTTTTTCCTGTCCCTGGAGGCCCGTAAAGCAGGGTGCCTTTTGGCAGTATCTTGTCATGCGGCAGGCAGCCCTCCTCGATGGTCTGGGCTGCGTTCTTCATCATCATCTGTATATCTCTGAACTGCTGCACTATATCCTCATATCCTGCAACATCTTCCCAGGTAAGCAGTTCCCTGTTATCCTGCTTTTGCTGCTGCCTCTCTATCCCGCTAACAATTATAGGGCTGCCCTGTTTCTCTATAGTGACTGCAGGAAGGGATCTGCCTGCATCGTCAAGCAGGAGATAGTTCTGCGACTCGTCCTTAACCCAGTATAAGAATGATTCCACAAGCTGCGCCTCATGATATCTGCCTGCCTTGATCGAGCTGGCCAAATGCTCAAGAGTGGAGTTCAGGGGCTGCGGAAAGGTTTCCTGAAAGTTTATAGGCTCCCTGAACGCTCCTGCCAGTTCTGCACTGCCTCCGTTCTCAAAGAAAGGCAGGCCCCTCGAATTGCCTGCAGAAGCGCCCACATACATAGCATAAGGCACCCTATGGCTGGGATTCTTTGCCATGAAAGCGTCTGTGACTGCAAGGTACTCAAGCACGCATTCGTAAAGTCCGCTGCTCAGGTCCTCCCTTATGGGCCTGTAGCTGCCGATCCCCAGCTGCTTGCCTACTGTGCACTTCTTCATGTCCACATCTCTTTTGCTGAGAGTCACTGGCGATATCATTTTCAAAAAAGCAAGACAAAAAAGCCTAGTCCTGCATCACAGTCATAGGGAACTTCCTTATCGCGTCTTCATAGCCGGCTTTTTGGGCCTCTGACTCTGCCCTTACTTCAGCCATCAGGTCGTTCCTGTCATAGGCTTCAGCATGAGCCTCCCTCGCTCCTCCATATCTCTTTGCTATCTGAAGCGATCCCCCACACACTCTCACCAGAAGATCGTCCTGGTGTCCGATAACATCATCTGCAGCTGACTCGCTGTGGTCGATCCTGTCCTTGACATGTCTTGCATGATCAACAACATTGGCCATAGCCACTGCCAGGGTAGGCTTTGTCTTTGTAAGGTCGCGAAGCTTGCTGTTTGCCCTTGCGCCGAACAATGAATTGTTTACAGTATAGAGGGTCTCCCTTGCGTTCACGAGGTATTCAGCATCTTTTTCGATATATTCCTGTGCTGCTGTAAATTCAACAAGCTCCCTGCCTACATCCATCTTCTGCTGCTCCCTCTCAGACAGCTCTCTCTTCTTGGCCTTGATCTCCCTTAGCAGCTCTATGTACTCTCCGCTTCTTGATCTTGTATCCTCTGCTGAAACAGGTGCTTCCTGTTGATAGCCTGCAACGCCATCATTGTATCTCTCCTTTAGCTGCTCCACATGAGCAGTAAGGCCCATGATCTCTGCATCAAGAAGCTGCGCAGCCTCATAGCTCTTCAGCGCGCCCTCGATGACCTGTATATGTCTTTGGTCATACATCTCTATCGCTTTGTTCACAGCGACTGCAAGGCCTTCGATCTCTCCCTGCGCGTGCTCCATCTGCATCTGCTCTCTGTTTGCAAGCACATCGTCGCTCAAGAGCCCCCATCTTATCGCAGGCACGATCACATACCTCTCAAATCTTGAAAGATACTCGCTGTTCATCCTGCTCTCCCTCAGCTTTTCCGCACATTCGTTTGCCTGGCTTACAATATTGTCTACACGCATGCCTATCCCGGGGATGCCTATGTCTCCCAGGAGATCATTGAGCCTGCGCCTGTCTGCTTCAGAATTGCCTAAAGCATCTGCATCATCCTGCTGCCTCCTTCCCACACTTTCACTTTCAGATTCCATTTTTCATCCCTCCGATATTATGG
>WJKB01000120.1 GCA_014729345.1 Candidatus Woesearchaeota archaeon | reverse complement strand
GGGTGAACCAGACCCCTATGGCCGTCCAAATCAGTGATGTACGCCATCATTTAAAAAGCTTACGGTAAGATATCAAAAAATGTCCTCAAAAATGGGCAAAAAAACACAACTTTTTTAAACCCCCCCTCATTACATCAGCATATCAGAAAAACTTTAATCAATTATCAACAGGTAATTTTTAAGGCGATTTCTGGAAAAGACAAAAATGGTTGATTACAAAATAATCAAATACTGCAGGCTTTGCAAGAAAAGGTTTGTGGTCAGGAAAGGACAGTCAAAGAAGAATTACTGTGATGCCTGCATCAAGAGGATGAATGAAGAAGAGGACGAATAGAGATCGCATGATCTTATCACAGACTGCAAACAAAAGTGACTGCTCATGAATTTCAACACTACTTGGAATAATATTCCGGTAAATACTTAAGGAGGTAAAAAAAATGAAAGGAAAAGTAAAGTTTTTCAACACCATGAAAGGCTTTGGCTTTATCGCAGGGGAAGATGGAAAAGAGTATTTTGTCCATCAGACCGGTCTGCAGGAAGGCGTTGTTATCCAGGATAATGACGAGGTTACCTTTGATGTAGAAGAAGGCGATAGAGGACCAAAGGCTGTAAATGTTGCAAAGGCTGAAGCTGGAAGCGAAGAAAAAGCTGAGGAATAGAGTAAGCCGAACAAGCAACAATAAAAGTTTTATTTTTTTTGATTGGAATTCTTTGTTACTATTCTCAAGACAAGCTGAGGATCAGGCTATCTTCCGATGCCCCAGATATCTTCATCATTGCTTCCTGCGTCCCTTACAGATGATACAGGCATCTTGCCTGTAGCAGGATTATTTGGATTGGTTGTCTGGAGAGCGTACATCTCTACCCCATTGTCATCAGTATATTGGTCAGCCACCCGAAGAAAAGTGTCAGCTGGGATGATTATCTCTTTTCCGTTGCGGTAAAGGACAGTGCTTTCAAGGGGTTTGACATACCTGCCTATCATAGGCTTGCCCCAAAAAGATTTTTCATCAAAATCACCCAGATCAGAGAGGGCGCTTCTCAGGTCAGTCTTTGCGAACCTTTTTGCCGTATCCTGTGCAGATTCTCCATTCTCGCGTACTGTGTCGATGACACTTTTCATCTCATTCCCGTACACAGATGACATGTCAAATATCTCCCAGTAGCCATCCTTTTGGGTCAGATAGAGCATGAAAAGAGCTCCAGGCACTGGCTCATCTTCCCTGAATAGATTGCACTCCACTTCCGCGATTCCGCCCTGCAGCTCAGAGGTGTTCACATGCAGTTCCATGGTCTTGACGATTCCTTCATACTGGTCATAAAGCCTATACAAGGATCCAAGGAACGCCTCTTTAAGAGATTCATATCCAGGATCAGCTGGATCATATATTGATGATAATGTCTTGTCAATATCAAACCTTGCCTGTGCTGCCCTCTTCTCTCCCTTACCGATAGAATCCCACCAGGCTTTCACAGCACTTTCAGGATCATCAAACGCAGAACAGAAGAGATGTGTCTGGCTGTACTGCTCCAGCACCTTGTCCTTGAAACGTCCTTCCAGACCGTCAGCTCTAACAGCGTTCTTGTATGCCTTTTCAGCAAAGGCTCTTGATCTCATTACATCCTGTTCGATCAGGAGCTTTTCAGCATGATCAAGGTCTCTTATAGAAGCTTTCAGCCTTGATTCCTTCGAGCATCCGGCCCCAAACAGAAGCGCTGCAAGAGAGAACGTAACCATGTTTCCGCTTCTTGTCTTTCTATGCATGCTCAGTTGAAGAGATCCTCTTTTTTTAAATATTATTCTTTTCAAACAGGAATTGATCAACGAAAAAGGTTCTCCTTGTCTTTTTCAGTCAATTCCCTATATCTTCCTGGCTGTAGGTCTCCCAGGCCAAGCTTGCCTATCCTTATTCTCTCCAGTGTTTTGGTTCTGACCCCAAGCTTTGCCATCATCCTCCTTATGATTCTGTTCCTGCCCTCATAGATGGTGATCTGGACTGTATTGCCGCTTATCCTCTTAACTTCTGCAGGAAATGTCTTTCCATCCTCAAGCATAATGCCTTCTTCTATCTTGTTCACAGCCTTATCAGGGATTTCATCGTATGACTGCACCTCATAAGTCTTTGCGGTCTCATGCCTGGGATGCATCACCTTGTTGGCAAAATCACCGTCATTTGTCAGCAAAAGAATGCCTGAAGTGTTGTAGTCAAGCCTTCCCACAGGAAAAACCCTCTCCTTGACATGGATGTAATGCATAACTGTTCTGTATCTTAGGTCCTTAACAGCTGTAACACAGCCGACCGGCTTGTTTAGCATCAGATATCTATTCTTCTCTTTCTCAACAACCTTGTTGTCCACAGATATCTCGTCATCCTCAGAAGCCTTATCCCCGATAGTTATGACCTTGCCGTTTACACTGACCCTTCCCTGGCCTATAAGCTCTTCAGCCTTTCTCCTCGAGCAAAGGCCGTAGTTGGACAGGAGCTTTTGTACTCTCTGCAGCTCTTTCATGAGAGAGTATGAAACAGCTCTCTTTTTAACTGTTTTCCTGCAAAAACAGTTCACAAGAGCGGAAGTATGTACTTTCTCAGCACCATCCTGGCAGAGTTGGTCATGACCTTTTCATCAGAATTCATGATTCTTTGGAGATCATCCTTTCCAAAGTACTGTATCTCTGCCACTTCTTCCTTATCGATGTCAGATTCCCCTATCTCGATCTCTGCCCTTACAAGGAATATCCTTGCAATCCTGTTGTTTTTCTTTCCGTCAGGCTTGACAGAGTACAGGGTCTCTTCTCCCAGGTATTCTGGATTCTGTATATTGATCCCAAGCTCCTCTTCGACCTCCCTTGCAGCTCCCTCCTCGTAGCTCTGGTCATAGGGAAAATGTCCTCCTGTTGAATGGTCCCAGAGTTGGTTGTCTGCTCTTTTTTGGAGAAGGACCTTGTCCTTGTTTTTGATATAGATGTAGACTTCCCTGTGCAGAAGGCCCTTTTCATTGACCTCCTTCCTGGTTGCCTTGCCTATCACATTGTTTGACTGGTCAACCACAGCCAGTATCTCCTCCGGATCATGTGGTATCTTTTTCATCTTGAAAAAAAGAAGGCCTGCATTAGATGCAAGCCGTTTCTCCTTGCTATCTCCTTCGGCGTCTCTGACTTGGTCTTCCCCGTCCTCTTCCAGACCCAAAACCATCTCTTCTGTTAGGCTTACGGTCCATCAGGATCCTTACCTTCTTCAGGTAAGGCCTCTGCATCTTCTCGATCACAAAGTCAAAGTCCCTGAAAATCCTTGAGAAGTTGTCATGGTCATAGTCGCAGAGAATATTCACAACCATGCCTTCTTCTCCTGCCCTTGCAGTCCTGCCTATCCTGTGCACATAATCGTTGGAGTCTCTTGGGATATCATAGTTGACCACCTGCTTGACATTGTCGATGTCTAGACCTCTTGCCGCCACATCTGTGCACACCAGCACTGTTGCCTTGCCCTGGTCAAATGTCTGCATGGTCTTGTTCCTCTTGTTCTGAGAGTATCCTCCGTGTATGGCGATGGCGTTGATCTTGTGAAGCTTGAGGTTCTTGGTTACAAAGTCAACATTTCTCCTTGAGTTGCAGAAGACCATAACCAGCCCTTCTTCCTCCTTGCTCAGTACCTGGATAAGCAAGGCTATCTTAAGGTTCCTGGGAACGTCATAGTAGACCTGTTTCAGCTTATGAGGATCCACCATCTTTATTCCCGAGACCATCTCTGGGTTGTTTATGTGCTTATCAGCCAGTTCCCTCACCTTCGTGGATATGGTGGCAGAGAAGAACAGGTTCTGCCTCTCCCTTGGACACTGTGAGATGATCTTCTCCACATCATCTATGAAGCCCATGTCAAACATCCTGTCAGCTTCGTCCAGTACGAATACCTTGATCTGTGAAAGGTCTATCGTTCCTCTCTGAAGGTGGTCCAGCAGCCTTCCTGGTGTTGCCACAACAACGTCTGCTGATTTCAGCTCTTCAACCTGGTTCTCTAAGGACACCCCTCCATAAACAGTGGTCATCTTGAGACAGCGTGACATCTTTTTCAGGAATCCTTCAACCTGCTGTGTAAGCTCTCTTGTCGGTGTCAGCACCAGGGCCTGAATCCCTTTTCCAGGTATGACATTCTCCACAATCCCGCATCCGAATGCAAGGGTCTTGCCGGATCCTGTCGCTGACTCTCCTATGACATCTTTCCTTTTCAGGATATGAGGTATGGACAGTTCCTGTATCTTTGTGGGGGTGTCAAAACCCATATCTTTTATCATAGCCATAAGCTCATGGCTTAATCCAAATCTTTCAAATAAGTTCATTCTTTTTCTCTCTCCGCAATAGCACTTCTCCAGAAAAAGCGAAATGTTCATGTGAATGAGCAAGTGCTTTCTCGTCAGTCTATTACTTTTTGCTCTTGTTAAGCCAATTTAAGGGTCATCCCTTTATAAAGCTTTCGCTTCATTTATAAATGAAATTTTATGTTTAAAAAATCCAGGAATCTTCTTATTAGCCTATGCTATACTTCAATCACAGCTTTCTTCTCTTTCTCATTGATGTCTTTTATGATCTTGTGACCTTTAAGTGCCTCATTTATCTCTTTCATGCTGTGATTCTTCATCGCTTTTTTCAGCTCCTTGAGCAGGTTGTCGATCATCTCATACCTCTTATATATGATCTCCCCTTTCTCTTGGTTATCTTCTGCCTTTTTCTGCATCTGTCTAATGGTCTTTTCCTGCTCTGCCACCACCCTCTCCAGCTTCTTTATGTCCCTGGTGTGAGCTGCTCCGGCCTTTTCTTTCTTGGCTGACACTATCTTTTTCGCCATGACATGGTCTATGGCAGTATTGAAAGAATCCTTTCTCTCTTTCTTC
>WJKB01000119.1 GCA_014729345.1 Candidatus Woesearchaeota archaeon | reverse complement strand
CTTACCACCAGGAAAAGCCCTGACGGAGAAGGAAAGGCCTCTTGGGAAAGGTACGAGATGAGGATCCACAAGAGAATGATAGACCTTGGCATTGACGAGAGGGCTCTCAGGCTTGTGATGAGAGTGCCCATACCAGAGAATCTGAATATTGAGATAGAGATGATCGGTACTTGAGCGGTTTTCCGGCATTTTATACATTGTTTCTGATAACAAACACTTATGACTACTTTATCAATATCTGGTATAGTTTATTCTCTTTTTCACATCCGTGGTATTGTTTGTCATTGAATTCGGGTCCTTAACCTGTATAGAATGGTACTTTCAACAGCAACATTTATAAACCAAATATATTAATCTTTTTTCTGTAATGCCACGGTGGCACAACCTGGTTTCACAAGCCTATGGCTTTAGGCCTTCCACCCACTAGGACAGCTTAGGGCTGCTGCAGGTGAAAGAAGGATGTGACAGGAAACTGCGCAAGACTGGAAATCTTGTTCCCGCAAGGGTATCCCGGTTCAAATCCGGGCCGTGGCGTTCATATTCTAACATATTGCTTGGTATCTGTTCCTCGGTATCCTGTTCCTTGTATCTTGGTTCATCTCAGAAATCCTTTAGGTTTCTGTGACCTTCAATGTTTTTTCATTTCTGAGGAATCCAGATCGCCTGTTTTTCTTTGAAAAATTTTTTAAATGCTTGTTCAATAGACGCCCTTATGCCAGAGACACTCGAAGAGATGATAATGCAGAAACCACTGGCTAAGAGGGTCAGAAAAGGCATGCCAGAGCCTATAAGGGGGACCGGAATGACCTATAAGATAGGCTGGTCCATCCTAAGGATACTCAATGTTGTTCAGCAGGTTGATTACAGGCTCTACGGTGCAGAAAGGCTTGACCAGATCAGCGGAAACAAGATAATCATAAGCAACCATTGGAGCAGTGATTACTACAATCTCATGGACCATACCTATAACCCTTTCTTCAGGTCAGGCACGCAGACAGTTGCGTGGGTAAAATCCAAATATTATAAGGACAGGAACCTCGCAGACAGGGCTATAGCCTTTTTCCTCAAAGCAGTGGGACAGATACCTGTTGTTAACAAGACTGACATAATCTATGATGATTTCAGGGACAGGATGGGGCAGAGCCTGGACAGGGATGTATATGAACAGGTCAGATCCAATGTGGATGATCCTTCGCAGACAGAGGGGCCGGCAGCTGAATATTTCAATAGGTACAGTGAGGAGCTGCCTGAGGTGCCTTACAGCGAATATCTGGGCACCTATGTTGAGCTTATGATGGATATGACCCTTAAGGCGACAAAAGAGGCTTTTGAAAACAGCAAACGCGTGATCATCTATGTCGGAGGATTAAGAGATAAGAGGATGTCAAAGGTTGTCATGAACGGCGCTGCCAAGGCAGCTCACTTGTTTGATGCCACGATCGTGGCAAGAGGGATCAATGGTGTGCAGGACAGTTATGAAGGGCTGAATCCCGTGCCCAAAAAAGGAGCTGTGATAGTTGACATCATAGGGAGCGTAGTGCCAAAGGACGAACTGAGAGACATACCTATGGATTACAACCCCTTCAGAAGAGAACATCCTGAAGCGCATGATCCAGAAGCTTATGAGAGGATCTTTACAGAAGTGTCTTATAGGGGAAAGCGATACATCAACAGGCTTCTGCGCTTGCCTTTCATGTCTGAGGATGCTGCTCCTGTAAATGCTTTCAAGGAGGGCAGATCTCTCGTGCCTCCAGGCCGCAGTTAGCTATGCACTAATATCTAATTCGCAACATTTAAAAAGGGAGATAATTTCTCCTGCACTATGCCTCCTTGGTGTAGTCCGGCCAATCATATTGCCCTCTCGAGGCAATGACTCGGGTTCAAACAGCATCTTCATCTGAGGATCTTGAAAGTCCCGGAGGAGGCATCTTTTTCCTTTGAAATCCTCATCTATTTTCAGAAAATTATTTAAGTGGAAGTCTCTTGATGCAGGTATGAGCCGCGGTGGGACAAAGCTTTCAGCGTCCAATCTGGTACTCCGTCCGCCTCGAAAGCGGATTGCCGAAAGGCTTTCTCGGTTCAAAACAGTTCCATCATAGACGCCCAGGCGATCTGTGCGCCGAAAGGCGAGAGTTTCTGCGCTTTCGCCAAATGGGAGATGAAGGTGCTTGTGAAAGTCCGAGCCGCGGCGTTTTGTTTTTAAATATGTAATGGCTGTGGGATGGGCCCAGCAACTTTGTTGCTCGTGTCCGAGCCGCGGCGTTTTTTAAAACCACATTTTTAGAAAGATATAAATAGGATTATGATGTCAACTCATTAGGTGATAGCATGAAACAAGTGACAAAATTGCTGCTTAGGAAAGGAGCTGTGTTTCTCGCATATCTTATACTTCTGGGCATAGGCAACCTTATCCCTGTTCAGGACCAGTATTACAGCATGATTATAGGCTTTCTGAACACAAACACGATCTGGATATTCCTGTTTGCACTGTTCTTTGCATCTGCAGAAGCGCTGAAGATGACAAAAGTCCCTTACATCATAGGCTATCCTATAGCAAACGCTTTTGGGACATTCTTCCTCATCAGGTTCATGTTCAGCCTGGCCTACCTCATAGATGAGACCTTTGGCCTGAAGTTCTTATTCTCAGGATATGAGACAACAACATACGCCGTCGTGATAATCGCAGTGCTTGCGATGGGTTATTTCAAGGTTTGGAGGCAGTCTGCAGGAAAGAAAGAAGACAGATGATGTTATTGAGAGCGTTATGCTAAGAATATATGGCGAGGGCGGGACTTCCACTGAACCTCTATCGAAGAACTGCTCTGAACCCGCGACCTCTACGTAACCCAGTAAAGAGTTAAATCATCGGCAATAGCCTCATCGCTCAATGTTTATGAGCGTAGCGCTCTAACCAGGCTGAGCTACCTCGCCAATAAGGCTAAAAAGAAAGAAGTTGGTTTATAAAGCTTTCGCCTTTTACAGGACAGCAAGTATCCTGTTCTTGTATTCTTCCATCTCTTCAGGCTCGTATTTCCCCTGGCTCCACATCTGCAGGCCGTCGTCCTTTTTCCTTGGGATGATGTGGAAATGGGCATGCATGACAACCTGTCCTGCCGCCTCTCCATTGTTCACTCCAAGATTGAAAGCTTCTGCGCCAGAGCCTTCCACAACAGCCGGAGCGATCTTCTTTACAGCTTCCATCACAGCAGACAGCTCTTCTTTCGGCATGTCCATAAAGCTCTCATAATGGACCTTTGGTATCACCAGGGTATGCCCCTTCTGCGCAGGAGCTATGTCCAGGAAGGCAAACACCTTCTCATCCTCATATACCTTTGCAGCAGGTATATCGCCTTTAATTATGTTGCAGAAAACGCAGTCTTCATGCACCATCATCATCACCTCTCCTTGTTTTTTCTTGGATATTCTTCTTCAGATGATCAGCCAGCTGCTGGAAAGCACTGACCCTGTGGCTCAGGCCTGCTTTTATCTCTGGTATCTCCGCCCATACCTTGTCATATCCTTCAGGGACAAATATACGCTCATACGGCTGGACATCCTTGTCTTTGCACCTAATCTCGTCGATTATCCTGCCTTTGCATCTGCCTTCAAAAGAGACAGGTTCTTTACCTGGCTCGCAGTATGCAGCAACTGTCATGAAATACGCGGCTCTCTCTTTTCCTTCCAGAAGTTTCAGCATCCCCTCATATCCCAGGGAGTTCCAGACAAACTTTGGGTGCGGGCCTGGAAAGTTGTTCCAGGCCGTGAAATATATCCCTGTGTCATCCACCATAACAGGCTTTTTGAACTCGTCTGCAAGCCTTTTTGCAGCTGTCTCAGCGATCTCTTTTATGTCATCAGACTTTTCCTCTGGCTTGTCCAGGTCGATCTGCTCGATCTCGATCCTGTTCCTGTCCATGAGTTCCTTTATCTCCCTGAACTTGTGCCTGTTGCCTGTAACAAGATATATCTTCATAAAGAAAGCTATATAGGTATCATATTTAAATGTTTTTCATCTGTAAGAAATGACTCGACCTTCAGCTCTTCAAGCACATGATGCTCCTCAACTTCCTCTATGCCTGTTTCCCTAAGCCTTTCCCTATACTCGTCAAGTTCTTTCATGTTCCTGAAGATGCCCTCTACTATCAGGCAATTCTCTGCCCTGGTTATGGAGTTTATGCTCCTGCAATGAGGCACCGCTGATTTGGTCTTTGCGATGAAAAATATCCTGATAGGCCATCTTAGCCTGCTGAAATCAACCAAAGATGTATATCCTAATATGGTCTCCTGCTCCAGAATATCCAGCCTGTCAAAGAGGCAGGACATTGATATCTTTGTGGACTTGTGGACGTCTGTGATCGTTGTCCTTGCGTTCTTTCTAAGATGGTGCAACAGCAGCAGGTCAGACTTTTTTATCTTAGAGCTGTTTTTCATCTTATATATGATAGGATCTGCCTTTATATGTTTTTCTGAGGAAATTCCGGAAGATTTTCGGCAGAATGTATCAAATCATGTAGTTTTTTTGGGACTGAAAAGGTCTACCTGATTTTCATGTTTTCCTTATCTTCGCAACAAAAAAGCCTTCTGTGTCATTATCCTGTGGCCATATCCTCAAACATTTTTTGCATTCGGGATCATATTTCTTGCCTTCAAACTCAAGAATCGGCTCAGCTCTTTTGATAGGCAGGCTTATCTTTTCCAGCCTTGCATCAGGCTCCTCCTCAAGAAGATGGGATATTACTGCCTCATCCTCTTCAGGCTCGACAGAGCATGTAGAATAGACCATTATTCCGTCTTTCTTCAGATTGTTAAACCCTGTCTTTATCAGCACTTTCTGCTGGCCGCCCAGCTTCCTGATCCCATTCTCGTTCCACATCTTCAAAGTCTTGAGGGATTTTCTTATGGTGCCTGTGCCTGAGCAGGGAGCGTCGACGAGTATCCTGTCAAACTGATGGCCCTTGAAGGTATGGCCGCTGCTCAGAGTAAGTACGCAGTTGGTTATGCCCATCCTCTGCAGGTTTAGGCCCAAAGGAGCAAGCCTTATGCCTTTGTAGTCATTTGCCACAAGCGCTCCCTTGTTCTGCATGAGCTGCGCGATCTGGGATGCCTTAGAGCCTGGAGAAGCGCACATATCAAGAACCTTCTCGCCTGGCTTTGGATCGAGGACCACTGGCGGTATCATGCTGACAGCCTCCTGGACATAGATATATCCCAGAGCATGCTCCCTGAGGTTGCCCACATCCCTCCTGTGCTCTTCTCCCCTTCCTCTATGTTCTATCCAAAACCCTTGCCTGCACCATGGTATAGGTGAAAGTATCCATTCCTTCTCAAGCCTTTTCCTGAGCCTAGGGACAGTGATCTTCAAGGTGTTGACCCTGACAGACCTTCGCAGGAATGAGAGGGAATATCTCTTGAAAGCTTCCCAGTCTGTCAGCTTCCTGTATCGCTCTATGAACTTGTCCTTGAACTCGATCTCTTCAGAGTTCGGCATGAGTCTTGGCATGAGCAAGACTGTAACAGGCAGGGTTTTTAAAGATTTGCATAGTCTGATGCACAGGCACGGTCCATGCGCAGCAAGAGGATCCATGATCTGCCAGCAGTCATGCGGTGGTCATGTCTTTTCGTCACCATATTGTCATTATACAGCAGGGAGAAATTTTATAAACAAAAGGCTGCTATTGTCGGAATACTTACATTTTTTGGGGGCAGATCATAGTGACAGGACAAGTAGTGAATGATATGGAGTGTTTGGATCGCTGTTTCTTAGACCTAAGGGCAGATGTTTTTAAAAAGTACCAGGAGGATGATATGAATGGCAAGATTTGCAGTCGGATTCGGAAACAGGAGCTTCTTTCCGCCAAAGTATATGGCACAGGCACGAGAGGAACTGCCTGCTGTGTTGAAGGAATTAGGGCACGAAGCAATCATGATGGGCGCTGATGCGACCGATCTTGGAGCAGTCCAGACAAGAGAGGAAGGTAGGAGATGGGCTGCATGGCTTGAACACCAGAGATATGATGGCATCATCTGGACACACCCAAATTTTGGTGATGAGTCAGGGATGTTGCCGGCTCTTATGGGCGCTGGCAAAAGAGGAGACAAGATACTTATCCATGGTTATCCTGACCAGATGGACCAGCTTGGATGGAATGACAGGAGGGATTCTTTCTGCGGGATCATGTCGACGATGGATGTGCTTCATCAGTATGGGATTGACTTTGTGAAGCTGGCACCGCATGTTGTAATTCCGCAAAGCGACGAGTTTGCGGAGAACATATCTCTGTTTGACAAGATATGCAGGGGACAGGCTGATGACCCTTATGTTCCTGTGGCGCCTGAAGAGCCAGGAGACTGCACAAACGCTCTTGAAGGTATCACTCTGCTTGCTTTAGGAGCAAGGACAACCCCTTTCTTTACCACAAGATATGATGAACTTGCTGCTGCAAAGAACTGGATAACTATTGAGACAACTGATTTATCTGAAGTGTTTTCAAGGATGGATGATATCGACGCTGAGAGCGATGCTTACAGGCAGAGGGCAAATGAACTGGGAGAATATACGTCCTGGGAAAAAGCCACAGCAGAATCATTTGATAAGCAGGTCAGGTTGAGCCTGACAATGGATAGTTTTTTGGAAGAGTACCAACCGGTTGCTGTCGGTGTCAGGTGCTGGACAGAGTTTCAAAAGATCAAAAAGATATCTCCATGCACATCGATCAGTTATCTTAACAATAGGGGGACACCAACCGCTTGTGAGGTTGACCTTGGGAATGCACTGACGATGTATGTTATGAAGAGGTGTGGAGCAGATATTGTGGCTTGCCAGGACTGGAACAACAATTTTGGTGAAGAGGATGATAAGTTCATGTTCATGCACTGCGGCCCCCACGATACAAGGTGGCTGAAGCCGGGACATTATGTTGAGACACACGGCATCCTTGACCATGATTTTGGAGAAGGAACCGGTATGGGGTGCCTGCAGGGAAGGTTTGAGCCTACGCCTGTAACCATCGGCAGCGCAACTATCGTCGGAGAAGGGGTAAGGTTCTACTTCACAGAGGGAGATGTTACAGAAGATGTCGTGCCTCCGGAATATTTCGGTTCTGCAGGAGTTTGCAGGATACCTAAACTGCAGAAGACCATTCTCCAGATAGGTCATGGCGGATACAAGCATCATTTCTCTATGGCAAGGGGACATGTTGCTGACGAGGCGATCGATATGCTGAGGCAGAATCCAAGATATGAGGTGACTGACCTGAGAAAGGTCTAATCTTTACTTTTTCATCCAAAAGAAGGTCAAAAGACCAGTTAAGGAGGTAGTAACATGCCGGCAAAAACACCAGCAAAGATGAGGTTATACAGCACTGATGATGGGGATATACCATGCCCTGTAAGGGAAGCATGGCAGGAGTTTGCTGCAGAGTATGCGCGCACCCACAAGCTTGATACTGTCGATGATCCGCAAAGATGGGAAGTCCCTTCAGTGATACCCGGAGCTTTTCCTGCCGTAGGACTGCTGCTTTACCAGCACGACAACAACTGGGGCAACTGCAGGAAGCTGATCATCGAAGCAGGCTATGAAGATATCATGAAGGTCCAGGAGAAGCTTGGCGCAGAAGGATCATGCGACGAGCTTGACTACCAGGGAGGCATGGCTCTTCCATTGCACAGGCACCCGTATCTTGCCTACTCTGTGACTGAGATGGACAAGGCCACAGGTGACAGGAAATTTCTGGGTTCTGTTGTTGATGAGTTCAAGGCAGGAGAGCTTCACCTGTTCAGGATAAGGATGCCTACATGGGATGGAAAATATGTGGATTCATGCATCTATGCTGAGATGAAGACAGGCACGAATGTTGATTATATCAGGGAGCCGTCCAATATCAGGCTTGCGCATTTCTGCCTGCTTGAGGCTAGCATGAATCCTGAGAACATGAATAATCATGGCTATCCCCGCAACATCAGGCCCCTTAAGGATTATGTGCAGGCCTGCACGTTCCATGATATCGACAAGGAGTTCAATCCCAGGCACCTCGCCACTATAAGGGCAGGCAAGCAGGAGCAGTTTATCATGCATGGAGATGCGCCTGTGTACCTTGGCAGCAAGGGTTCTGATAATATGGGACAGTTCCAGCGGGAAGGTATAAGCGTGCCTCCTCCTCTTGAGGTAAACGTCACAAAAGAGTTCAGGAACATGTTCAAGCTTGAGAGAGGGGTGTCTGAGCCTGTTGACTGGCACTGGGCTGTTGCAGGAAAACATACCTTTTGCATGGGAGAGCTTTCAGGCATGCCTCATCTGGGCAGGGGAAGCGTGGATGCAGGGGACCTGTTCTATCATCCTGATGACCCTCTTTTCCTGGCTCTGATGCGGAAGACCGTTGAAGAGGGGCATTAGCTTACTTCCTGACCCTATCCCTAGCCATAGGCCGAAATATTTATATATAAGCTTATATTTTCTTATATAAATTTATATAGATTGAAAAAGAGGCAGGATGTCAAAAAAGATCATATCTCTGAGTGTTGACAAGAACGTCTATGACAGGTATAATTCTAAATGCAAGAAGGAAGGCATGATCATCTCAAAACAGGTTGAGATTTTCATGAAGAAAAAGCTGGAGGAGCAAGGATGAGAAGCAGCTGCATCTTCTGCACCAAGATCCTTCTGCTGTTTGGGCTCCTATGCATGCTGTCAGCATCAGCACCTGCTGCATCTGTGGACAAGGCAGTGGAGCAGACACTTGACTCTGACGAGGAAGTCAAGGTCATCATAAAGCTGAAGGATGTCCCCGTGCCTCCATGCAGGGCTGCAGGACTTGAGACTGCAGTGATGAAAAGGTCCATGATAAGAAGCCAGCAGGAAAAGGTGAAGCAGAAGCACAAGGGCCTTGAGGTCAGGCACAGCTATTCCACTGTGAATGCAATGAGTACCAAGATCACAAGAGCGCAGCTAAAAGAGCTGAGGGATGATCCTGACGTTGAGGCTGTCTTTTATGACAGGGTGCTGCATGTTTCTCTTGATGCGAGCATACCTCAGATAGATGCAGACAACGCCTGGGCCCTGCAGCTGGATGGGTACAACCTTACAGGCGCGGGCGAGACGATATGCATAGTGGATACAGGGATAGACTACTCGCACGCTGCTCTTGGAGGGTGCTCGATAACAAGGATAGAGCTGAACGGCACAAATGAGACCTACTCGCTGGAGTCAGCGCATCCTTATGCAGATGATTTTGAGCAGACATGGAAGATTACAAAGCCAGGCTATGAGAATATCGCAGTCCATTTCAAGAATCTAACCACAGAATCAAACTATGATTATGTGAAGGTGGCTGACAGCAGCGGCAACCTCATCGCTATACTCAGCGGGTCGCATGATGATGAATGGAGTCCCCATGCAGACGGGGACACCATATATCTTACACTTGATACTGACAGCTCTGTGACAGACTACGGTTTTGTGATAGATCATGTTATCAACGGCACCACCAACAAGACATACAACTGGAGCAGCTGCCCTAAAGTGATAGGGGGATGGGATGTGGTGAACGGAGACGGCGACCCCATGGATGATGAGAAACATGGCACGCACTGCGCAGGTATCGCTGCCTCAACTGACCCTACATACAGGGGTGTGGCTCCTGACGCAAACCTGATAGCGATGAAAGTGCTGGATTCAAGCGGAAGCGGAACAACCTCTGACATAATCGCAGGTATAGAGTGGTGCACCAACAGGAGCTCTGAATACAACATCTCTGTGATATCCATGAGCCTGGGATGCAACGGGGCAGGATGCACGCATTACCAGACCTACTGCAATGCAGACCCCATGGCTGTCGCTGTTGATGCTGCTGTTGATGCAGGCATCGCAGTGACTATAGCTTCAGGAAACCAGGGATGGAGCGACGGTATAACCTATCCTGCATGCATAG
>WJKB01000118.1 GCA_014729345.1 Candidatus Woesearchaeota archaeon | reverse complement strand
TTTCTTGAGAATGATCTCCATCAGTTTCACCTCTTTTGTGCTGATAACTGTCGAAATGTCCGGTGTATTTAAATGTTTTGATAACAGCCAGTATTTGAAGCAAACAGGTTTTTGATGAGTGATTATTCCTGGCTAACCTTTGAGTCAGTAGAGATCATTCGCCCTGCTGCTGCAGGCTCCTTATGATCCTGTCAGGAGCAGTCATCTCCATAATCTTTGTTATGTGAAGCCTAATCTGGTGCTCCAGGGACATCAGATGTCTTATCAGCGGCAGGAAATCATCATGTATTGTCTGCGCAACAGCATGCGCATCCCTTGTCCTGATCATCTGCTTGAACCTGTCAATCCTTTGGAGTGCCTGCAGATATTGTTCCACCTGTGATTTCTGTGCATTGATGAGCTGGTCAGCGTTGCTCAATTCATGGTTTATCCTCTGGATCACAGGATCTGCTCTTGCAGCTGCCTCAGGCATATGCTGAAGCTGATCCCTTAACTCCTGCTCCCAGTGCCTCAGCCTTTCAAGCGCTCTTTCCAGATGCCTCTGCAGGGCCTGTCTCTGGTTTATCTTCTGTGATATTGCATCCACTGCATTATCGATCCTGTTCAGCTCTGCTTCATCTGCCACAGGTCCATCAGGAAGATTGTTCAGATACTCTATAAGGCTGTGCGCAAGCCTGTCAAGCTCCTGGTCAAGATCCATCTCTCTGCTGGCCTGCCTCTGCACCTGCCTCGCCTGCCTGTTTGCCTGCTGAGCTTCCCTTCGCACTTCTCTCTCTGCCCTTTGCTCCTGACGGCTTTCAGGAGCTTCAGGCTCTTCTGTTCCGGGGAATGCAACTTTCCACAGCGCCCAGATCACCCTGACCAGGGCGATCACAAATGCTATCACCAGCAGAGCGTTCAGTAGGGGGATCTCATCCCTTATCCAGTCGTTCATCTCAGGGAAAGATGCTCTTGCAAACAGGTAGGTTATCACGAATGCTAGGGCTCCTGCCCCTGTCTTTGCCATGCCTGCAATATCTGTCGCAAGCCTGTAGATGAATATCGCTATAACCGCCAGCATCACCGCAAGGCCAAGCGGCGCTATGTCTCCGATCATCCAATCATAGTAGTATTCAAACATCATCATCCCTACAGAAAGCGACAATCCTACTGCTATGATCACTGCCCTGCCGCCTCTTCCCTGGAACCTGTCCTTGAACGCTACCTGGCTGATGCCTACAAACAAGAGGATGTATATAAGAAGATCAAAGAGAAGGTGATAGTCGATATAAAAGTCTGCGATCGCGCTGCCGTCATAATATCTGAAAAGGTCATCCAGCACCTGAGCCTGCGCAGGCGCTGAGAACAAGAACATCACCAGTACAGCTGACATCACCCACACAAATGCTCTTTTTTTGTTCATGCTGCATGCTTATAGAATATAGTATAAAAATCTTTTGTAGTTCAGGCTCTGGTGAAACCCTGCCATCGATGGCGAATGAGTGCTCTTGCTTTCCGCTCATTGCTCAACTCTAGCACGATCAAAGCCATTAGGACATTATATTTGTGCGTAACGAATGAAGGAGAGGGTTTCACCAAAGTTGTAGTTCACCTGTTCATGTAGGCGGTGATGCTGTCTTTTGCCTGGTTTAACCTATCGATATATAACGTCACCTTTTTGAAAAGCTGGTCGCATATTCTGTAAAATTCGGCTAATTTTTCGCAGTTCTCTTTTGTGTTCCTTAAGGCAACCTCCTTTACCTCTCCTGGAGCTGCATCCCATTCAAAGTCCTTGCCTGTTTTGCTCTTCAAAACCTCTTCGAGCAGTTTCTTGCCAAACTCATCTTCTATCGACAGTTTTCTTTCCAGAAGATACTTGAACTGTTTCTCATAGATATGTGGTCCTGATCTTCCAAATGTATTCTCTTTTCCCAAAGGTTTGCTTATCACCGGAAACTTGATTTTGCGTTTTGAGCTGCTGCCAGGATCTGGATATATAGTCTTCTGTGCTTTCCTTGTACCGTATCCCAGTGTTTCCAGCGTTTCTATCAGTCCTTTCCTGAGATCAGCAATATCTCTTGGAAGATCATCGTATGTTGCACGCGCCTGTACAAAAGCTTCCTGCGTCTCAGAGGGATTTCCCAGCAGTTCTTCAGCAGCCATGAGATGGTCATGCCAGCTCTCGAGCACCTCTGGGATCATGTATATCTCATCTGGCTTTGTGCAGAATGAGATGAACATCGACATAGTGCTCTTACGTTGTTTCAGCTTATCGGCAGTATTTTTACTGCACCCTACACGCTTGCTCAGCACCTCCCTGACCCTGTCCTGCACGCTCAACTCTTTTTTTGCCTGCTCTTCTGATCCTTTCATCTCTTTTTCAATGTTCTCAGTTTTTCCCTTTATCTTTCCGAGCGCCTCTTTTATCTCTCCTGCCCTGTCATCTGCCTGTCCGTTCCTGCGAAGCATGTCCTTTATCTCCTGCTGTATCTCCCTGAGCTGCTGCATCACGTCCTCCACAGGCATCTCAGTCATCTTGCTGTGCATCTGGTCCAGCCTTTGGGCGATATTGCCAGCATCTTCTGAGCTTGCCCTGATCTGCTCCTGCAGTGACTGGATCTCTCTTTTCAGGGCCTGCAGCTCCTGGTTGATCCTGCCCGTCTCCTCTTCTACAGCATCCCTTATCGGCTGGTCCTGGCTTGCTGCGCCTTGCCTTGCCTCTTCAAGCCTTGCGGTCAGCGCTTCCAGTGCGCTTCTTAGACTTTCGATATCATCCTGTATCCTTTGGGTCTCTGCTCTCTGCCCTCTAAGTTCCTCGATAGCCTGGTTTACAGGCTGCAGTGCCTGTTCGAGCGCCTGCTCCCATTGGGGATTGTCTGTTATGCTCTGGCTTTGGTCAGGACTCTGGGCCAGTGCGTTCTCAAGCCCCTGCATCCTTTCAGTCATGTCCTGCAGCGCCTGGTTCTGCCTGTTGAGCTCATTCCTGATCCCTTCTGAAACCTCTCCTGCCTGCTCTGCCTCTCTTCCTGCCTGTGATGCTGCATCACCTGCATCTCTTGCGCTGTCCCTCCTTCTCCTTGTTTCATGCTCTGCCTGTTGGACAGCTCTTTCAGTCTCAGCATCTCTTTCCCCTGTTGCAGGCCATGCGATCATCCATAATGATGTCACTGCCTTTACAAGAGCTATCACGAAGAGTATGATAAGTCCTGCGTTCAGCAGGCCCATCTCTTCTCTGAGCAAGGTGAAGAACCCAGGCACCATAGCCCTGGCAAACAGGTACATGATCACGTATGTTATCGCTCCTGCCCCTGTTTTCGGAGCTCCGATAACACCTGTTATGAGATTGTACAGGAAGATTCCCAGAAGAGTGAATATCAGAGGCAGCCCGAGCCAGTGAAGTCTGCCCAGATACCATCCTGTGTTGTATTCGAAAAGCAGCATGCCTAAAGACAAGGCCACGCCTACGCCAATGATCACTGCCTTGCCGCCTCTTCCCTGGAACTTGTCCTTGAATACTACCTGGCTCAGACCCACGAACAGGAGCACGTATATTATCAGGTCAAAGAACATGTGATAATCAAGGTAAAGATCAGCTATCTCTCGCCCCCCAAACGCGCCGAAAGTATCCTCCAAAATATCCGTGATAGCATCCTGCGCGTGCACAACAGAACTGAGCGCTAAAAGCACTGCAAACAGTACCAAAAACCTCTTTTTGTTCATATTAGGGTGTTTTAAAAGAATTATCTATAAAAATCTTTTGTTGTTCATGCAGCAGCCTGTCCTTCTTCCCTTTCAGCTCTTAGCTCAGTGCCTATCGACTGCTGGAACTGCTTTATCATATGGAGCTGTGACCTAGCGATCAGCAAGGCCCTGTCATGCAGCATATCCCTGAATAACCCTGCTCTTGAAAGGTCAGTGATCCCTCCCTGGACTTGTGCTATGGCCTGGTCGATAACCCTTTTGAACACTTCTTCATCATGCTCAAAAGTCTCTATCATGTTTCTGGCGTTTCTCATCAGCCTCAGGCTGTTCTCGATCCTCTGCACTCTTACGTTTTGCTTTCCTTCTTCTCTTGTCAGCCTTTCGTTTGCCTGTTCAAGTTTTGTGATATGCTTCTCAAGCTTTTCAGTCATCTTGCCTCTCTTTTCAGCGTCCACAGCAAGGTGCTTGACCTGCTCAAGATCCTGCTGTATCACCTTTGGCTCTTCTGGATGCACTGAACCAGGCACGAGCCTTGGAAGCCTATTATTAAGTACATCATTGATGACAGAGATTGCTTTTTCAAGATCAGTGACGATCCGCCTGGTAAGTTCTCCTATCTCTTTTGTCATTGTACGCTCCTCATCTATCAGCTTTCTCTCCTGGCTGCCCAGACGCCTTGTCAGGGGAGGGGGAACATTTGCAGCCGGAGCCTCCTGGCCTCCAAAAGGGTGTCTGACGCTTCTGGGCCTTTCCGGCCTTCCCCTCTCTCTTTCGCTGAAATCCCTGTAAGGCCCCCACCTTGATCTTGCGCCCCTATGTATCCATGACACTGTCTCTATTATGAACGTCACTATCGCGATTATGTAAAACGCCTGCAGTATGGGCAGCCCTATGCTTGCCTGCAGTCTGGTGAATATCTTTGGGACCAGCCACCTGAATCCTGAATATGTGAGTACGTATGCCAGGGAGACAGACCAAAGCGTAGAAGCTCCTGCTTTTTTTGCAAAGAAGTCAAACAGGAACACTGTTATCAGTATCAGTATTATGGGTGCTCCGAATATTCCCAGCCTTCCGAAAAATCCCTCATCACCCACCCAATCAGAGCCCACTGTCCAGACAGTCATGCCTATGGAAAGCGCTATGCCTAACCCTATGATGACAGCTTTTCCGCCGCTTCCCTTGAACCTTTCACCCAGTGTCGCCTGGGCAAGGCCTATGAATATTACCAAAAAAAGCACGAAGTCGATGAAAGGCCAGTAAAGCTCGTATGTCTGCGCGATATTGACCACGCCTATCTCGTCAAAGACCTGTCTTATCATGTCCTGGGCAGCCACCATAGTTGAGCATAACAAAAAAAGAATAAGAACTAACATACACACTCTTTTGTTCCTGTTCATCTGGCAATATCTACTGAAAGCTCCTATATAAAGGTTTTCCTTGACCTGCAGTCATCTTCTGCACCGAAACTTTTATATATATGCATAGATAAGCACCTGATATGCGAAAGGCAAAAACTTTTTTTGCGCTGGTTTCTTCTTTACTGCTTATCATTGTGATGATGCTTATGTCAGGCTGCAAGTGCTGCGGCCCAGACACCCCCTCAAGCGGAGGAGGCGCTGGTGGAGCAGCTGGCGGAAGCGCTGCAGAAGAGACAGATTATGATTATGATTATGAGGAATACGTCAACAGCGAGCCTGAGATAGTGGAGTTTGACATTGATGACATGCCTGAGGACAGCGAAGGCACTACAGTTGACCTTTCCGGATACTGCACTGACGAGGACACTGAGGATGTGCTCACTTGGACTGTCGAGGATTATGACGAATCCATAGTCTCAGTCACACTTGCTGACAATGCAGCTTCTATAGTTCCTGTGCAGGATGCGTACGGAGAGACCTCCATAACATTTGCCTGCACTGATGATTATGATGCTTCTGACCAGATAACTGTTGATTTTGAGGTGACTCCTGTACAGGAAGAGCCTGTTATAGTTTCACTGCCCACAACCACTGCTGTGGTCGGCCAGGAATACATATATGATGTTCAGGGAACAGATGTTGACGGGGATACGCTTGAGTACGCACTGACTTCAGGCCCTCCTGGCATGTCTATAGAACCTTCTACCGGCGTGATCACCTGGACCCCTGATACCGCAGGCAACTACCAGGTAGAGGTGAGAGTATCAGACGGCATCGCTATTGCGCTTCAGCAGTACACAGTAACTGTAACTGAATCATAAGCATCTTGAATCATAAATCTTATATATCATAAATCTTATATATTATACTGTAATCTATACTCCTGATCCTTATGATACATTTCAGGCCCATAGATGCTGAATTCATCTTCATGCTTGCTGCAGTGATTGTCTTCTTCGTGTATTCTTATGCTCTTCTGCGCAGGAAAAAGCTCGCAGGAAAGAGGGATGCGGCCATGTATCTCCTGGTCGTGATAACCTTTGCTGTCATAGGGGCGAGGATCTGGGGCTTTGCAGACAGGCCAGACATCTTTTCAAGGCAGTTTTTTTTGGATTTTGTGAATCCGATGCATGCTGACATGCAGAGCATGGGCGTGATTGCGGGGGTGTTTGCAGGCGTGCTCATTTCAACTTTTGTCTTCAGGCCGAAAAAGGCCCATTATCAGTATGAGCTGGCCAGGTTTTTTGATGTGCTGGTTGTCCCAGGAGCTCTTGCTTTGTTTATCGCCAGGCTCGGGTGCCTTCTTGACGGCCACATATTGGGGAAACCAAGCGCGCTTCCCTGGGCGATCCAGTACCCAGGAGAAGCATTTGGAAGGCATCCTGCTGCTGCTTATCTCTCTTTGAGCGCTTTGTTGATATTCGCTGTTTTGAAGTTTTTCTTTGACCACAAAAAGACCAGCAAGACAAGGTTAGGAAAAAGATTTGATGGAGAGATTGCTGTCTGGTTTGTGTCTATATACTGTTTTAACAGGTTCTGGATCGAGTTCTTTGTCCAGGGCCATCATGGCGGAACAGATCCGAGATATCTTGGATTGCTGGGGGTGCAATGGGTCTGTTTGGTTACATCCGTGTTATTCTTGTTTCATCTGATGCCGATGTATATCCTCTACAAGTTTGAAAAAAGAAAAGCTTTTGGCTATCCTCCCTTGAGCCTGATCAAATATCTGTCGCGCAAAGATCAAGCTGATTGAATTTGCAACAGATTGTGATATCTCTATGATCTGTTCTTCATAGGGATGATCGTGGAATACCTGATTCTATCCTTCTATAAATCATACCATTCTGGTTTTCTGGCTATCCCAAAATAAGTACACCTGTAGTTGTATCTTGGGACAGGCATCCCTAACAGATCTCTTTTTATCTTGTCCTTTATCTTTGCTTTGGTTGCGTTGATACCGAACTTCATCATCTCTCTGTGCACTATAGAGTTCTGCCTCCCAAAAAGGTCTTTCCATCTTATCTTGGGCATCCAAAACTTTGCAGAATACTTCCTGATATATTTTCTCAACTGCTTATCAGTGATATATCTCATCTTGATGCCTCTGGACAGATAGTCATAGTAATGATCCTTATCATAGCTTGAGATCAGGTGGCTCATGCCCTGTGAGAAATCTGTCCCTTCTTCAGGCTCTAGAGGCATTAGGCCAAGACCGTCAGGATTCAGCAGCTGAACATGGTCTACAATCTCCTTGATCTTCTGTTCTGTCTCGTCCGGAATGCCTACTATATACAAAGCGACAGCCCAAACTGAAGGGTATCGTTTCAATATCTCAAAACACCCTGCAACATCGTCCTGGTCATAACTCTTGTTGAGCGCGTTCAGTTCAATGTCTTCTTTTCGTTCAACCCCTATAACTGCATTAAACTGTCCTGAAGCATCGATCATCTTCTTGAATGTGCCTGTTTTCTCATCCCTGGGCACAAGGTCAGCGTTGAGATATATCCACCAGTTGGATATCAGACCGTCGTCGACA
Organism: Candidatus Woesearchaeota archaeon; assembly: GCA_014729345.1. GTDB lineage: Archaea > Nanobdellota > Nanobdellia > Woesearchaeales > WJKB01 > WJKB01. The sequence continues at coordinate 1,315 of WJKB01000118.1, read as the reverse complement.
AGCTTCTGGCTGAATTCCCTGTTCCAGTGCCCGTTAATGTTCCATGCGCCGTCACACCAGTACAGGGTCTTCATCCTGTATCTTTTCAGCAGGATCTCAACTTCTTGTGCAGTCCTTTCTGCGCTTTTTGTCCTGTAACATGATAATATCCTTTTATTTTTGGCTGTGCCAAAATGTTTCCAGAGTATGCAAAATGAGCAGCTGTTAACACAACCCCTGCTGTGTTCTATCGGAGCAACCTTGTCCCAGAGCTTACCTATCCCATAATCATCAAAATCTATCAGGTCATATGCAGGGATCGGCAGTTCATCAAGATCTTGGATCGGCTCTCTTTTTGAGGTTTTGACTATATTTCCATCCTTATCTTTGTACCTTATCCCCTTGATTTTGCTGAAGTCCTTATTTGTATCATCTTTATCCATTTCCTTTGCGAGCTCAAGAAAGGTGACTTCCCCCTCTCCCACCACCACAAGGTCTATCGCAGAGTTTTTCAGGAGGTCATCTTCCATGTAAGAATAGCAATAACCGCCTGCGATTATCTTGCAGTGCGGGGCTGCTTCTTTTGCAAGCTCTGCAAGTCTTAATCCTTCATGAGCAAAAGCTGTCTCTTCCCCGATCCCTATGATGTCAGGTTTTTGGCCCTCGATTATCTTTCTTATGCTCTTCCACCCTATTTTTGATGCAGAGCAGTCGATGATCTTCACTTCAAGGTCATTTTCCCTTAGGACCGCTGCTAGGCTGAGAAAAGCTAATGGGGGCATAAGGCTGTCATGTTTACCGAAAAGAGCGCTTACATACCTCGGAGCTCTTATCAGAAAGACTTTAGTCAAAATATCTCACCTTGTTTGTCTTGTATAGCCTGTTGTTCAGGAAATACCAATAGGACTTCAGCCATTTTTTCATTATATCCTTAGTGCCTTCTTTTTCGAAACGTCTTACTGAGAAATATACCCTTGTTGGAAGTGTACAGAACCTTTTTTTGTCTGTCTTTTTCAGATATTCCATATCATCTGTCCATCTCAGTTTTTCATTGAAGCTGTTCCTTTTATGGAGCTCCTTGGTAGAGAAGATGCTCATGCCGATACCGCAGGGTCTCAGTTTTTGGGTCAACCAGAAGGTCTTGTTGATGATACCAAAGAATAACCTGTAATACACTCGTCTATCTTCGGGTACATACTTTGGGATCGCTATATCTGCTTTTCTTGCTCTCATGATCATCAGGCTCTTTTTTAGAAATTCGCATCTTATCGATACATCCGCGTCCAGGAACAGCAGTCTTTCAAACCTGGCTTTCGAAGCGCCCAGATTCCTTTGA
>WJKB01000013.1 GCA_014729345.1 Candidatus Woesearchaeota archaeon | reverse complement strand
GCTCGGGGTCCATGGAGAAAGCAGCGCACACCAAAGCTGCTGTCCGTGACATGGAAAGCTGGTGATCCCCGGTTCGAAGCAATGCTTGCGAAAGTCCGGGCAGCCCCGTGTTTTTTTCTTGTGAACAGATTGTTTCTGAACAGCTTGTTTGCGAAATATTTATATACTACTACATAGTAATTATTAGGATGACACAGATATTTGCTTACACAGCTGTTTTTGACAACAAGCCTATCCTGTTCGCCGGGACAGACAGTGAGGGTAGCCCGGCAAAAAGCCAGGAGAAACTCAACACATTTCAGAAGCTATATGTGATAGGAGATTACTTCTTGATGGGAACAGGAATACATCAGCTTGTGCACGAGACAGTCTCACAGCTGCTTGGGCTGGATCAAGGACCAAGGTCACTGGACGAGCTTGCAGACAAGATCCTTGAGATAGGCCAGGAATTCAGGGATGTTGACAAAAGAACAAAAGAGGACAAACCCGCTCTGTTAGACTGTCCTGAATATGCCACAGATCTCATAATCTGCGGAAAAGGCCCTAAAGGGGATGGATTTGACATAACAAAGATAGACCTCAACGGTTATGGGTTCAGCAGGGCATGTCAGGAAAAGCCAGGGCCTTACAAGGAAAAGAGGACATGGATAGGCATCGATGGAAACGGCTATTTAAGGACAGGCCAGATGCTTGATGCCATGACTTCAGGCTCATTAGGCGAATACCTGAAGATGCCTCTGACAGATACACAAGAAGGCATCTACCTCATGCTCTATTCTTTTCTGAGGGATGTGGGAGCAAGCGTACCTGGAGTCAACAACAGTCTGCAGTTCGGTTTTATGACACTTGATCATGGAATCACAACATTGTATCCAGGAGAGATCAATTTTGCAGACAAGAAAGAATTTGACGTAAGCACCACCAGAAGCAGAATGATAAGAGCATACCTGCATAATCTTTTTGGAGAAGATGTCAGCTCAGCAAACGCCTGGAAGCTGAAAGCGCAGGCTGACAGGATACATTCAGACTACTCAGAGGTTCTGCAGAGGTTCAAGAAGGTAAGCACTGAGGCGAAAGAGGCAGGGGAGAAGGTAGGAAGATATTATCACAGGATGACCAGAAGCCAAAGGTCAGTGAACATGAGAGACATCATCATCCCAACAGCCAGATGTGCTTCAGAGACAGAAAAAGAGGTGGTGGATTTTACCAGGGCGCTTATTAAAAGAGGAAAAGCTCTGAAGCCTTACAGGAGGTAAAGCTGTTCTTTCCGAAACTTTTATATACTATTATCGCAAATACTCTATCAGGAATCGAGGTGAATGGATTGATAAAGAGGTTTTTCCCTATACTGCTTGTTTTTCTGATATTGCTCTCTTCAGTCGCCTTTGCAGAGTCTGATTTCAGCTTAGAGCTCACCGCTGTAAAGAACAAGATCAAGAGGGGAGAGGTTGCTGTGTTTAACCTTACGGTGCACAATCCCAACACAAGGACCATGTTCTACAAGATCCTGCTGCCTTCTGACCCCAGGTGGAACATCCAGACAGAGCCCCTATCTGACAGGCTCAGTGGCCTTGAGGTTGAAGGCCTTAGCCAGGCAAGCACTATCCTCAAGATCAATCCTTCGTCAACCCTCAGGGGGAGGCATGCCCTGAGCATAGAGGTTGAGGCCAAGAGCGAGCCAGGCAACATCAGGCAGCAAACAATCCTTATAGACATTGTTTCTGAGTATCCTCCTTCCCAGTATCTTCCAGCCCTCAGGATAGATGTGGATATGCCTGAAGAGATCGATCCCAGGGAAGATAACTTTATCACAGTCAAGCTTACAAACCAAAACCTTGTCACTCTGCCTGACGTCAGGATCGAGGTCAAGAGTGACCTTATCAATGTGGTAGAGACCACTTCTGTAGGTCCCAAGGACAGCGAATTCGGAAGGAAAAAGAAGGTCATACCTATCAGGCTTCCTGAGACCCAGGAGCCCAGGGCAGACCTGCTTTCTGTGGATGTGTTCGTCACTCAGGACAGCAAGACCTACCAGTTCGAGGTTCAGCCTATCAGTTATGAGGTCATAGGGTACAGCGAGATAACCACGGAAGAGGAGATAGACAAGCTGCCCCTCAGGACAGTGCATACCATCACCTACACCAATGTAGGAAACGTGCACAAAGAGCAGATAATGAGAATGCAGACCAACTGGTTCAGGAGGCTCTTCACTTTCACAGATCCCAATGCAGACACCATAAAGGACGACGGCATAAGGTATATCGCTTGGCAGGTCAGCCTTGATCCCATGGAAAGCACAGTGGTTGTGGCGTCTGTAAATTACATACCTCTTGTGGCAGGTATCATCATCATCATAATAGGCGTTCTGGCCTATTTCTATTACAGGAGTCCTGTGGTCATCAAGAAGGCGAGCACAAAGATCGAGACAAAAGAGGGAGGGATATCTGACATAAAGATGGTCATCCATATAAAGAACAGGAGCCCTGTAAATGTTCACAGCCTTACAGTCATCGACGTTGTCCCAAAGATGGCTGAGCTTGTGCACCAGTTCCAGATGGGAGTACTGCATCCCAGCAAGATACTCAAGCATGAGCACAAGGGCACTGTGATCAAGTGGGATATCGACCAGCTTGACAAGTTCGAGGAAAGGATACTCAGCTACAGGATAAAGTCAAAACTTGCCGTTGTCGGGCAGTTCACTCTCAATCCGACAGTTGCAAGATTCACTGTCAAGGGAAAGAAGAGAAAGACAAGGTCAAACGAGCTTACTATAATAAGCAGTTAAGATTCTGCCAAAAAAGAGAGGCAGCAGGCAGACAGCCTGCCTTAAAAGAGACCCAGGAAAGCTATGACCGCAACAGCCACCAGGTGCATGTTTCTGGATGGACTGCAGACAATCTGGAAGAAAGGGATGCAGCGTCAGAGGCATCAAAGGTTATAGGATGCTGAGGGGAGAACAGGCAAGGATAAGGTTCAGGCCCAAAAGGTTCTGGACAAGACTGTCTGACCTTTCCCAGATATCTATAAGAGACCATCCAAGATACGCTTTCCATCTTCTTGCAGTGAAGAATTTACGTTAATTTTATATACAGATACATTTTCACAGCACATAGCCCCACCTAGCTCAACGGCTAGAGCGTTCGGCTGTAGAAGTCCTGCAGATGTGCTGGTTTCCGGCAAATGTGAAGCAGGATCAGCTGAAGAGACCGAAAGGTTCCTGGTTCAAATCCGGGGGTGGGGATACATTCCTATCCTGGATTTCATCTGCTGCAATCTCTAAAAGAAAACCTATTTTTAAAAGCTTCCTGCCTTTTATAAAATTTACTGTAGTGTCTGGTCTTGCCGAGCATGCGATCTATCGACAGGAAATCCCTGTTTTTCAGCAAAAATACCGTAAGCTTTATAAAGGCACAAGTAATAATTTGAGCATGCCTAAAATGTCTTTCTATGCGTAAACAAAGCTTTATTTGAGCTAGGAGTATGCATAGAAGGGCGAATAAGCCTTAGGCAACCGAATGCCCTGGTAGTGTAGCTCGGCCTATCATGAAGCCCTGTCGAGGCTTCGACTCGGGTTCAAAAAAGACTCAGCTTCCTTTTTTCACAAAAAGAAGCGAAATTTGAAAGTCCCGGCCAGGGCGTATATACATGGGCCGGTAGCTCAGCCTGGGAAAACCCAAATTCAGGTGTTTTGGGCAATAGAGCACCTGACTTTTAATCCAAAAGACGAAATCAGGTGGTCGCGAGTTCGAACCGCTCGGATGAGCTGCGATAGTCTCGTCCGGCCCATCAAGTTCAGAGGTATCAGCATGGCAAGAAGGAAAAAGAAAAAATTCATCGCAAAAAAACATACCTTAATGCCCAAGCACGTTAAGCTTTCAGAAAAAGACAAGAAAAGCCTCCTTGAGAAATACCATATAAACCTTAAGGAGCTTCCGAAGATACTGGCCACAGATCCAGCTATCCAGGCGCTCGGAGCAAAATCAGGCGATGTCATAAAGATAGTCAGGCACAGCCCGACTGCAGGCGAGATAAATTTCTACAGGGGTGTTGCTAATGAATAACCAGAGCCAGACCCTGATCAGGAAGTTCTTTGAAGAACAGAGCTTTGTAGACAGTGATATTGAAAGCTTCAACAATTTCATAGAGAAGGAGCTCATGAAGATCGTAGAGGAGAACAAGATTATCGAGCCCACGATAATACCTCATAATATAGATGACTTCAAGATCAAACTTGATAAGATATGGGTTGAAAAGCCCCAGATAACAGAAGCTGACGGAAGCAAGAGGAATATCTATCCTGTGGAGGCAAGGCTCAGGAAGATCACATATTCAGCTCCTATGTATATAGAGGTTAGCAGCCATATCAATGACGTGCAGAGGGAAAGTTTTGTGACGCAGATAGGCAACCTGCCTATAATGCTGAAGAGCAAGTACTGCCACCTCCACAAGCTTTCCAGAGAGGAGCTTATCCAGAAAGGTGAGGACCCCACTGACCCCGGAGGCTATTTCATAATCAACGGTACAGAAAAGGTGCTGGTGAATATAGAGGACCTGACCTCCAACAAGATGATGGTCGAAAAACAGAGAACAGGAGTCAGCGAGTTTGTCGGCAAGGTGTTCAGCGAGAGGGGCAGTTTCAAGATACCCCACACCTTTGAGAAGATGAAAGACGGCATATTCTACCTTTCTTTCACAAGGGTCAAGAGGATACCCCTGATAATAGTGATAAAGGCTCTAGGCCTTGTAAAGGACGAGGATATAATGAAGTTCGTCTCAGAGAAAAAGCAGCATGATGAAATCCTGATCAATCTCTACGAGTTCGTGGACATCAAAAGCGAGGAGGATGCTGTGGATTACATGGCAAAGAAGATAGGCATCACCCAGTCAAAAGACATAAGGATAGAGAGGATGTTCGAGATACTTGACAAGTACCTGCTTCCTCACCTGGGAGTCTCCAAGGAAGACAGGATATTCAAGGCGTACAATCTTTGCAAGATGATAAAGAAATACATCATGGTCTCAAACCAGGGGATAGGCACAGACGACAAGGACCATTATATGAACAAGAGGCTCAAGCCTTCAGGCGACCTTCTTGCAGATCTGGTCAGGGTCAACCTGAAGGTGCTTATCGGCGACCTGCTTTACAATTTCCAGAGGATAGTCAAGAGGGGCAAGTTCCCAAGCATAAAGGTCATTATCAGGGACAAGCTACTGACCTCAAGGATGTATTCGTCGATGGCCACAGGAAACTGGGTCGGGGGAAGGAAAGGTATCAGCCAGAGGATCCAAAGGCTGAATTTCCTTGAGACCTTAAGCCATCTCCAGAGGGTGGTCAGTCCGCTTTCAGCTTCGCAGGAAAACTTCGAGGCCAGGGAGCTGCACAGCACCCACCTAGGAAGGCTCTGCCCTGTAGAGACCCCTGAAGGAACAAACATCGGGCTGAGAAAGAACCTTGCCCTGCTAGCCAGCATATCGCAGGACACAGATGAGGATGAGATGGTCAAGAGGCTCAAGAACCTCGGACTAAAGATGATCATATAGGAAGGATACAAGATGACCGAAGTATATATAAACGGAAAATATGTCGGGAATGTCGAGAACCCTGAGGATTTCACCAAACAGGTGATCAATGAGAGAAGGAAAGGTGTAATCTCAGCAGAGAGCAATATATTCTATGACTACAAGAGCGATGAGATAAGGGTTGAATGCCTCAAGGGAAGGGTCAGGAGGCCCCTCATAGTGGTGAAGGATGGCCAGCCCCTGCTGACAGAGAAACATGTCAAGCAGCTGGAAAAGGGCGAGCTCAAATGGTCAGACCTTATAGAGCAGGGTGTTGTAGAGGTTCTGGACACATCAGAGGAAGAGAACGCGCTTGTGGCTTTCTGGGAAAAGGACCTCACCAAGGAGCACACACATCTTGAGATAACTCCCCTGGCGATGCTCGGCCTTACAGGCAGCCTGGTGCCTTATGCAAACTATACACAGTCAGCAAGGCTCAATATAGGGGCCAAGAACCAGAAGCAGGCGCTTGGTTTTTATGCGAGCAATTTTCCTGTCAGGATGGATATGGACGTAAATCTTCTTCATACTCCGCAGCTGCCCATCGTAAGAACCATCATGCATGAGATATCGCAGTACGAGGATCACCCTGCAGGACAGAATATGGTAGTGGCTGTCATGAGCTATAAAGGATATAACATGGAGGACGCTATCATAATCAACAAAGGAAGCATCGACAGGGGCATGGGACGTTCAACATACTACAGGCCTGCGATCGCAGAAGAGCTGAGATACAGCGGCGGACTTATCGACGAGATAAGCATACCTGACAAGGATGTCAAGGGCTACAAAAGCGAGACAGACTACCGCTATCTTGAAGAGGACGGCATAGTGTATCCTGAGGCATCTGTGGCTGAAGGCGACGTGATCATCGGAAAGACCTCGCCACCGAGGTTCCTCAGCAGCATGGATGAGTACAATCTTGCTTCAAATGTCAGGAGAGAATCATCCACTTCGCTGAGCCACGGAGAGGAGGGTGTTGTCGACTTTGTGCTCATAACAGAGAATGAGGAAGGGAACAAGCTTGTGCAGGTAAGGCTCAGGGACCAGAGGATACCGGAGATAGGCGATAAGTTCACCTCAAGGCACGGACAGAAAGGGGTTATCGGCCTTATCGTCCCTGAAATAGATCTTCCTTTCACAGCATCAGGCATCAAGCCTGACCTTATATTCAGCCCTCATGGAATACCCTCCAGGATGACGGTTTCACATCTTCTGGAGCTTGTGGGAGGGAAGATGGGAGCTCTTGCAGGCAGGTTCGTGGATTCCACAGCTTTCCAGGCTGAAGGTGAGGAGGATATCAGGAAAGAGCTGCTTTCTCTCGGCTTCAGGGAGAACGGTGTTGAAACTGTCTATAACGGCATGACAGGAGAGCAGTATCCTGCAAGGATATACATAGGAAATATGCATTATCTCAAGCTCAAGCACATGGTCGCGAACAAGCTTCACAGCAGGGCAAGAGGCCCTATCCAACTGCTCACAAGGCAGCCTACAGAAGGAAGGGCAAAGGAAGGAGGCCTAAGGCTGGGAGAGATGGAGAAAGACACTTTCGTAGCCTATGGAGCGTCGCTACTGCTCAAAGAAAGGTTTGACTCAGACAGGACAATAGTGCCTGTGTGCAGCAACTGCGGCATGATCGCGATAAAGGACGTCTTCAAGAACAAGAGTTATTGTCCTATCTGCAGCGACAGTGAGATAGATGACATCGAGATATCATACGCTTTCAAGCTCATACTGGACGAGTTCAAAAGCCTTGGGATATATCCGAAGCTTGAGCTGGAGAACAAGTATTGAACATCAAAAGCACAGGAATCACAGAGTGATCATCATGGCTGAAAAGAAGCAAAAGAAAAAGACAGAAGAGAAAAAGGAACCTGAAAAAGGAAAAGCCTCTGAAAAGGCAGAAACTCCTGCTGAAGAGACCAGGGAAGAGCAGGAAGAAGCAAGTAAGGAAACCTCTAAGAAAGAGTCAGAAAAGGAAAGCTCCGAGGAAAAGAAACCTGAAAAGACTGAGGAAGCAGAGAAGGAAAAGGAAAGGATAGAAGATTACGAGCAGGTGATAAGCAAAAAGGTCAGGTCCCTTGTTTTCGGTGTCCTGTCTCCAAAGATCATCAAGAAGATGGCATCTGCAAAGATAGTCACTCCAGAGCTTTATGACAAGGAGGGATATCCTGTTGACGGCGGCTTGATGGACATCCGTCTGGGAGTGATCGACCCTGGGCTGAAGTGCAAGTCCTGCGGCTCAAAGCTCAAGGAATGCCCAGGGCATTTCGGCTATGTGGAGCTTGCAAGGCCTATAGTCCATGTGAAGTTCATAAATGTCATACTTAACCTTTTGAGATGCACCTGCAGGGAATGCGGCCGTGTACTGATACCCAAGAACAGGTTTGAGAAGTACAAATCTCAGCTTGACCGTGTTGAGAAGGAACTCGGCCTGGAGATGAGAAGGAAGAAGGTCTCTGATATAATCTCAAGCCTCAAGACCATAAACAAGTGCCCTCACTGCGGCAAGAAGCAGCAGAAGCTGGTGATCGAGAAGCCTACGACATTCATGGAAAATGAGAAGAGGATATCTCCGATAGAGGTCAGGAGCAGGCTCGAGAAGATACCTGATGAGGATCTTGAGATCTTCGGCATAAACCCTACACATGTCAGGCCTGAATGGATGATTCTTACTGTTATGGCTATACCGCCTGTGACCATGAGGCCTTCGATCACGCTTGAGAGTGGCGAGAGAAGCGAGGACGACCTTACCCACAAGCTTGGAGATATAGTCAGGATAAACCAGAGACTGTTCGAGAATATAAATGCAGGAGCGCCTGAGATAATCATAGAGGATCTCTGGGACCTTCTGCAGTATCATATCACCACCTTCTTCGACAACAATATCGCCCAGCTGCCGCCTGCAAGACATAGGTCAGGCCAGCCCCTCAAGACAATAACTGAAAGGATAAAGAGCAAGGAGGGCAGGATAAGGCATAATCTTGCCGGAAAAAGGACAAACTTCAGCGCAAGGACAGTCATCTCGCCTGATCCCATGCTTAGGATAAATGAGGTGGGCGTGCCCAAGATCATAGCCATGAAACTGAGTGTTCCTGAAAGAGTTAACCAGTGGAACACAGAGTACCTGAAGAAATTTATCGAAAGAGGGCCTGAAGAGTATCCCGGAGCCAATTATGTGATCAGGCCTGACGGAAAAAAGAAGAAGATTACAGAAGAGACCAAGGAAGCCAGTCTTGAGGAGCTTCAGCCAGGATATATAGTGGAAAGGCACCTTATGGACGGAGATGTGGCGCTCTTCAACAGACAGCCATCCCTTCACAGGATGAGCATGATGTGCCACAAGATAAGGGTCCTGCCCGGCAGGACGCTGAGACTGAACCCTGCGGTGTGCTTCCCTTACAACGCTGACTTTGACGGAGACGAGATGAACCTTCATATCCCACAGACAGAAGAGGCAAGGGCAGAGGCTGAGATACTTATGCAGGTGCAGACACAGCTGATATCACCAAGATACGGGCTGAGCGTCATCGGCTGTGTGCAGGACAGCATCTCAGGGAATTACATACTCACCAAAGACCTGAAGGTAAGCAGGAAGAAAGCCATGGAAATGCTTTACAGCGTAGGAGCGGATGACTTCTCCAGTCTTCCCAGAAAAGAGGAGGTCAGCGGAAAAGAGATATTCAGCGCAGTGCTTCCTGAAGACTTCAATTTCATAGGCCATTCAAAGCTTTGCCAGAGATGTATCGACTGCAAGAGGGAGAAATGCGAAAGAGATGCTTATGTAAAGGTGGAAAAGGGCAAGCTTGTCTCAGGGATAATCGACAAGAGCAGCCTTGGTTCAGAATCAGGGCTTATGCTCAGGGACCTTCACGTCAAGTACGGCCCTGATGTGACCATCAAGATCCTTGAAAGGATATTCAAGCTGGGCATAGAGGTCTTGACGAATTTCGGTTTCACGACTGCAATATCTGACACAGACCTGCCCAACGTAGCAGAGCAAAAGATAGAGGAGGTCATGAAAAAGGCCAGAGAAGAGGTCGATGTCCTTATCGACAGCTTCCACAAGAAAGAGCTTGAAAGCTTTCCGGGCAAGACCGCTGCTGAGACCCTTGAGCTCAGGATACTGGAAGTTCTTAACAGGGCAAGGAACCAGGCAGGCCTGATAGTTGCAGAGCACTGCGACAAGGATTCTCACACCATCATAATGGCTGACAGCGGTGCGCGCGGTAATCCACTTAACCTGGCTCAGATGTCAGCATGTGTCGGCCAGCAGGCTATGAGAGGCAAAAGGATAGACAAAGGATATTCGGAAAGGACATTGTCATCCTTCAAGAAAGGCGATCTGAGCCCTGAGGCAAGGGGATTCATAAGGGATGGCTTCAAGAAGGGGCTTACGCCTTACGAGTTCTTCTTCGGAGCCATGACAGGAAGGGACAGCCTGATGGACACTGCGCTGAGGACGCCTAAGTCAGGATACCTTTACAGGAGACTCGCTAATGCCATGCAGGATCTCAAGGTGGAGTATGACGGCACTGTCAGGGACGCAAGCAAGAGGATCATACAGTTCGAGTACGGAGAGGATGGCATGGATGTCTCGAAATCAGAGAAAGGGACCATCAATATCAAGAGGATAATCAAGAGAGTGACATGAGATGGCAACGCTGAAAGAATACCAGGACAAGCTCCCCCCTAAGTTGTTTGAGGAGCTGAAGGATGAGACAAAAGGGATGGCTGATTCAAAGGCTAAGAAGGTAGCTGAAGCTGTCTATGAGGAGTTCAGGATGTCAAGGGTAGAGCCAGGCGAGAGTGTTGGCCTGGTCGGCGCAGAGTCGATAGGCGAGCCAGGAACACAGATGACCCTGAACACTTTCCATTTTGCAGGTGTCGCAGAGATGAACGTTACGATGGGCCTGCCCAGGATAATCGAGATACTTGATGGAAGGGCCAAGATAAAGACTCCTATGATGGAGATATTCCTCAAGAATCCCTACAACAAGGGGAAGGATATAAAGAAGATAGCTCTTTCCGTAAGGGAGACAGTTTTCAGGGATATTGCCACGGAATTCCTTATCAACCTTGCTGATTCGACCATAGAGGCAAAGATGAGCAAGAAGAAGATGGATGACCTGAGCGTCACCGACAACATGGTCCTTAAGGCCATCACAGGCACTGTCAAGGGAATCACAGCTAGGATAAAGGAAAATGTCCTTATCGTCAAGACCAAAGGAAAGGAAGAGAGCCTTAATGAGATATACAGGCTCAAGGAAAAGCTCAAAGACATCTTTATCAAAGGGGTCAAAGGGATCAAGCAGGTCCTCCCTGTCAAGAGAGAGGATGAATTCATCATCATCACAGCAGGGACCAACCTGAACGAGGTGCTGCAGCTTGAGTTTGTGGATGAGGAGAGGACGATCACCAATGACATATTCGAGATAGCTGATATTCTAGGTATAGAGGCTGCACGGCAGGCTATTATCAATGAGGTCTACAAGGTCATCGAGAGCCAGGGACTTAACGTTGACATAAGGCATATAATGCTGGTGGCTGACACCATATGCTCAGCCGGAAGGATCAAAGGCATAACAAGGTATGGGGTTGTCAGTGAGAAGAGCAGTGTCCTGGCCAGGGCAAGCTTCGAGACCCCTATCAGGCATATAATCAACGCGTCGCTTGTGGGCGAGGTCGACGAGCTGACATCTGTTGTCGAGAATGTGATGCTCAACCAGCCCATACCTGTCGGCACAGGGCTTCCAGGTCTTGTGACAAAATCCACAAAGGTCGATAAATGATGGCAAAGAAGATCACCAAAGATGTATCTGCAGAGATCAAAGGGTTGCTTAAGGAGGGAAAGCTTGTGATAGGCACATCCTCTGTGCTCAAGGGACTCAGATCTGGCAGGATATCCAGGGTATTTGTGAGCTCAAACTGCCCTGCAGACGTGAAAGAAGACATAGACAATTACAGCAAACTCGCAGGCGCAGAGATCGTGCAGCTTAAGTATCCTAATGAGGAGCTTGGGGACATGTGCAAGAAACCTTTTTCTATATCTGTCCTGGGGGTTTCCAAGGAATAAATGACCAGGATAAAATATGATATCGACCTGATGAAGTACATGTCCTTCTTTGAGAGCCTTACAAAGGCAAAACTGAAGGACTGTATACCAGGAGAAAATTCTCTGACATTCATTGTCGAGCAGAATGAGGTAGGCAAGGCAGTGGGCAAGAGGGGCTGCAATGTCAGGAAGATTGAGAATGCGCTGAAGAAAAAGATAAGGGTCGTGGAGTACAATCCTGATGTGCGGCTATTCGTCAGGAACCTCATATACCCCCTAAAAGCAGAGGATATATCAGAAGAAGACGGCATAATAACCATCAAGGGCCCTGATTCCAGGACAAGGGGGCTTCTTATCGGCAGAAATGCCTCAAATCTCAGGACTTTGGAGTCCATAGTGAAAAGGTATTTCCCTATCCAGGGGATCAAGGTAGTCTGAATTCTGAATCTGCATCCCTACACCCCAAAAACTTTATATATAAAAAAATTATATTATCAGGCATGGGGATGGATCTGGGTATCAAGCTAGATTTTCGCAACTACAGTGACTATTACTCTAAGTTTACACAGGATATCGGCGGTACAGCCGGCTGTGTGGAGCTCTACCTTTCATGGAAAAATGTGAAAGACAGCGACCATCTGAAGAGAAAAGCAGATGAGGCTTGCAGTTGGCTCTCAGAGCAGGGAGTCCGCATCTTTGGGTTCCATTACCCTGTAGGCATGCTTGCCTCAGAGGTATCCTGGAGGACAGATACAGGGCAGTCGCTTCCTGAAAAAGGCCCCAGGGACCAAGAGGAAGCCAGGGATGCTGCATATCACACCCTTGATGTCCTTGCAAAGCACTGCCCCAACGGATTGTTGGTGATCCACCAGTCCACCCCCCCTTCCAGAAGTCAGCCCCTGGCTTAAGGCTCCTGACATCGACAAGGCAAGACTGAGGGACAGGTACAAGGAGATTTTCCTGTATGAGTACAGGAACCTGGTGCAAGCATGTCCTGACAACATGATGATAGGCCTTGAGAACGATCCGCCAATCTTTGACTCTGACACAACAGGCACTCTTTTTGGACAGGCATACGAGCATCTGGAGGAGAGGATCGCCCAGGGAGGATGTTTTGTGCTGGATACAGCCCATGCTGCCATGTCTGTGTACCACAGGCATATCCAGAAGACAGGCCAGAAGATCCCTTCCATGGAGGAGATCGATGAAGAGAACAACCCTTCGCTCGTGTCACTGCCTGATTTCATAAGGCTTGCAGGCAAAAGCGCTGGTTGGATACATGTCTGCGATGCAAGACCTGCAGACAACGGCAGCCTCAGCTCCTTTTTTGAAGGCAGTTATCTGGGGATAGAGAAAAGCATGATCCCGAACTGCTGTGATCTGAGCAAAGGACAGACCAGCGATGCCTGGAGAGAGGTTTTCAGAGCTGTAAGGGAACATGTTCCTGAGCCCAGGATAGTGCTTGAGATAGGCCTTGCACACCTTGACTATGGCCTTGTGAAGCGCTCTGTAGAGTTTCTGAAGAAGATCGAGATCATATGAAAGACAATATACAGGCTATTGTTCTGTATCTTAGGAGAAACGTATCATACCCTCACCCATTTTTTTAAATCCGAAACCTTTTTAAACCCTTCTGTTCTCCTCAGTACAGATGGGAAAGAAATCCAGAGGATTAGGAGCAGCGAAAGGGTTGCAGAAAAGGCGAAGAAAGAGCAGATGGCTTTCTGAAGATTATGTCAGGAAGACACTTAGGCTCAGGACCAAGTCCGACCCCTTGGGTGGAGCGTCACAGGCAAAAGGGATTGTCCTGGAAAAGGTCCAGCTTGAGGCTAAGCAGCCTAATTCTGCGATGAGAAAATGCGTAAGGGTCCAGCTTATCAAGAATGGAAAGCAGGTTACTGCATTTTGTCCTGGTGACGGCGCCACAAAAGTCATAGACGAGCACGATGAGGTAATGATAGAGTGCATAGGTGGAAATATGGGCAGGTCAAAGGGAGATATCCCAGGCGTCAGGTGGCAGGTCACAAAGATCAATGACCAGAGCCTTAATGCGCTTCTGAGAGGAAAGATAGAGAAGGCAAGGAAGTGAGCTGAAAGATGGCTGAGATCAAGGTATTCGAAAAGTGGGACACAGAAGGCATAAAGGTAGATGATGTGGGACTTGTCGACTACATCAATACGGAACCGAAGATAGTTCCCAAGACAGGGGCAAGATATGCAGGCAACAGGTTCCACAAGTCAAAACTCTTCATAGTAGAAAGGCTTATCAACAAGGTGATGGTTCCAGGCCATAAGGCAAAGAAGCACTTCAGGTCCTCAGGAAGGATAACAGGAAAGGCAAACACAGCTTTTCAGACAGTAAAGAAAGCGTTTGAGATAATAGAGAAGACCACCAAAGAGAATCCTGTAAAGGTCTTTGTGAAGGCGCTTGAGAATGCAGCTCCCAGGGAGGAGATAATCACTATCGAGTATGGAGGAGCAAGATATCCCAAGGCTATTGAGTGCGCTCCCCAAAGAAGGATCGACATCACTCTTAGGCTTATGACCCAGGGCGCCTACCAGAAATCTTTTGATTCAAAGAAATCTATAGAACAGACCTTGGCAGATGAGATAATCGGCGCCTATAACCTTGCAAACACTTCTGCTGCTATCGCCAAGAAGCTTGAGCTTGAAAGGCAGGCTGACGCAAGCAGATGATTCCAGGGCGCATGCCCTGTTGATCTGAGTTGTTTTGGTCTGGTTATATCTGAAATCTTTTTCTGTCCTGATCAGAAGCATATGATCATAATAACAAAAACCAGACTAATCCCCTGCCTTAATGTCAGAGATCAAGGATTGATTTCTGATTATCCTTGAAATTCACTGAATTTCTATATCTAAAGGTCAAATTTTCAATAAGATTATAATACCCTTTCAGTTATCTCATCTATCGACAGGCCTGCCTCAAATGACTTGATTTTTGGGATCACTTCCTCAAGCCTGTCAGGAAGTGACACCAGGTGGATCCTGTTCCTGCCTGCTATGTTCCTGTACTCCCTGAGGACTTTCAGTACCTCAAATTCGCCTATGAATACGTCTTTTTCCCTGTCCTTTATCCTGGAAAGGAAGGTTGCCACTATCCCTCTTGTGGCCTTGTTGTCAGGGTCAGTATATCGAGCCGCAGTTTCAGCTTCCCTGTCATACATGAACATGGCCTGCGTAAGGTCCATAGGACCTGTCAGGAAGAAGTCAAATATGTCGGCGAACTCGCTGCTGTAGAACGCGTTTGCAGGCACTTCCACCATCATGCCCATCTCAGCCTCAACACAATTATTTCTTACCAGCGTCACCAGCTTGCGGCCTTCCTCAGGTGTCCGGCACAACGGCGTCAGGATGTGAAGATCCGCCCCTTTGTTCAAGGCTGCCTTGACCACTTCGCATTCCAGCTCAAAAGCATCCCTGTAATCTTCAGATATGAGCTTCATGGTTCCCCTGCAGCCCATCATGGGGTTGGCCTCATGGTCCTCAAACTCACTTCCTCCTATAAGGGCGCGGGAATCATCAGTCCTGAGGTCCACAAGGCGGTAATTGATCCTCCTGCTATGTTCAGGAAGACTGTCAGATATCCTCATTATCCTGTCTGAGACAGTATCTACATAGAAATCTCTGGGATCAGAGCTGCGGCAGTCATATTTCTTGTGGAAGACAGTATCCATCAGCTCTGCTGTGTCAGGATCCCTCAGGCAGCCCTTTGCGTATGCTATCACAGCCTTTGGATGCACCCCAAAAGTGTAGTTGTTGAGGAACTCTGACCTCATGAGTCCGATCCCTGATATGGGCAGATGCCTGAGAGCAGCTACCCTCTTCTCATGGCTGCATACAGGATACACAAGGGTCTTTATCTTCGGCAGTTCAGGCCTGGGCTCTTCAGCCTCAAAAAACTCAGGATTTTCTGCTGAAACAGCTCCTCGGCTGTTCCGGGTCGGATACATGGTCAGCTTGTCACCGTCCTTAAGCTCCTTGTCTGCATCCCTGTAGCCGCAAAGCGTAGGCTTTCCTGCCTCCTTAAGCATCTGGTGCAGATGTCCCTGGGGAGTATCCTGCTGCAGTATCACTCCAGCTGCCTGTTCAAGCAGAGAGAACCAGGTGATATCAGCCCTTTCAGAACAGCCTGCGCTCTGAAGCACCACCAGGGTCCCTGGCTCTATCTTATCCCATTTTCCAGGATGGATCAGGGCTTTTCCCTGCACAGCCTGGGATGAGATATAGGTTCCTTCATGAAGATATGTTTTTGGTTTTTCCCTTACCTGTATTACCATGTTGTCCCCCAATCTACGCCTAATGAACTATATCCTCTATGACTATCCTCTATGACTATGCTCTATGACTATGCTATGTCAATATCCTATGTCACCAAGATGACAGCGCGCAGGTATTTTGGATAGTGTTAAGAAGGGTATATGCATTTATAAATCTTTGGAATAGAGCATAAGCTGACAGCAGATATAAGAAGTTTATCATGTTATCCCTACAGATCCTTTGCTTTCCTTCCGTAGATATAGATGTATTTCCAGGCAAACCCCTGCTTCCTTTCCACCATGACCTCAAAGCCTGCCTGGCTGAACAGCTTGATGATCTCCTTGTCAGAGCTCAGCCATTCGATATTGGGTATGATGTCAAAGAATTTGTCATAATCGACAAAGCATATCTTTGCCTCTTTGTCAAGCCTCTGGTTCATCTCTTTGAGGACTTTTCTTATCTTCTGCACATAGCCCAGTTGTCCTGCTGAAACTATCACATGGACCTTAGGGACCTTTTCGTGTACTCTTGAGCCGTGCTCTACATCATGTATGAACCTGATGTTGCTGTTGCCGTTCTTTTTCAGCCTCCTGCTTGCAAGCTCTATCTCTTTCTCGCTTATGTCTGTGGCGTATATCTTTCCTCTGGGCCCTACTGCCCGGGCCAGGTGCAGTGTGAGGCCTCCGACCCCGCATCCGAACTCAAGCACTGTCTTTCCTTTGACATTGCCTATCAGCTCCACTATCTCTTTCCTTACTTTTCTTGGCAGGAATATACTCTCTGTCAGGAGAGCGACATATGCCAGTAGGTTATTGGTCTTGCGTATGAACTTGGGATCATAGTACAGCTCCAGCAGCAGGTAAAAAGGTATGCCCAGCCCTATCAGGCTAATTCCCAGTCCGAATGATTGGGCAGCTCCAGGCTCTTCTGTAAGCCAGATGATTATCAGCGAGATGTTAAAGAGTATCACTGCAAGAGGACCGTACTTTCCCCAGGGAGCCTTGAAAGGCCTCTTCATAGCAGGCTTCTTCAGCCTGAGTATCACTACGCTGAGAAGGACTGCAGAGTAGAGCATCAGCACCATGGGGATCAGAAGTATGAGCAGGGCCTGGTATTTTCCCACCACCATCAGCACAAGGAAGGATGTGAGCACTGCCTGGAACATGATCGCCTTGTAAGGGGTATGGTATTTTGGATGTATCTTTGCGAATGTCGCCAGGAAAAGCTTGTCTTTTGCCAGAGCCAGCACGAGCCTGGGCGCAGCCACGATCCAGCCAGCTAGGGTACCTATTATAGACACATATACCAGCAGCGTGAATATGTCTTTGCCTATGGGCCCAAAGTTATACATCGCAAGGTCTGCAAGAGGGACTGTGGACTGACCGAACTCCTGCCAGGGCATCACGCCCATGCTGCTTATCACGAACAGCAGCACCAGGACAGCTATAAGCACAGTTCCGTATACAAGGGCTTTTGGTATGGCTTTTTCAGGGTTCTTGGTCTCTTCTGCAAGGAAAGTGATGGTCTCCCAGCCGAAAAATGTCTCTGCGATAAAGAAGAGCGTCAAGTATATGGAAGATGCAGGCTTGACAAAGAAAGGCCTTAGGTTTGACCAGTCTGCTTTCCACAGGTCAAGGACTATGAGGAGCCCCACTATGCTGAGAGTGATAAGGGAGAAGGTTATCAGCATGACACTGCTTGTCTTCATCCCCCTGTAAGCCACAGCATTGAAAAGCCAGATAAAGAAAAGCGAGAGAATGATTATACCCACACCCACGCTTATGCAGACAGGTCCTATGCAAAGCAGTGAGGCATTAGTCTTGTAAGGGAGGATATATCTAATAGCTCCCACCACAAGCATCGCTATGGTTATGTTTCCCACCACCAGGGTGGTCCATCCTATCACAAAGGACCAGAACCTTCCGAAAGTGTGCTTGCAGAACTCATAGATGCCTCCTGCCTTAGGATACATGGACGCAAGCTCAGCAAAACAGGAAGCTATGTAGAGCGCTATGAATGACAGCAGCAGCCAGCTTATTATAGATTGGGGCCCTGCTTTCTGGGCTCCTACTGCAGGAAGAAAGAACACTCCTGTCCCCATGATAGCAACAACAGTTATCAGCAGCAGGGACCTGAAACTCAATACTCTTTGCAGCTCTGTCATTATCCTGTCATGCTTTACCTTATTTAAAAAGATTGTTCTTTACTTTCAGATAGCAAAACTTGTTTTGGAGCCTGTCAGCAGATAAAGTCCTACAGGCTGCGCAGTCTGTATTTTCTCTGCCGCTTCCTGCGCCTAATAAACAGGAAAGCTGAGATGCTGCCTCCGAGCACCATAGCCACCCCAAGCACAAGGAGTATCAGGGAGATATTCCCAGGCATTGCATCCCTCAGCATCTCAACAAGCTCCTGCAGCCTTGTGGAGTCCTGATCCCTCCCAGGCAGGTAGGCCTGACCTGCTGTCGGTATGGAAGAGGTTGATCCCTGGTCAGGCTCAGATGGCTCTTCAGCGCTGCTGTCTGCGGTATCATCCGAGGTCGTATCCTCTTCATCAACTGCGGCAGCCAGGGTCTCGGTCTCAGGGCTTTGCTGCTCTTCAGAGGTCGCATTGTCCTGGGCATCTGTTTCAGTGTCCAGAGAGCTGCCTCCGCCGCCTCCGCCGCCGCCTCCGCCGCCATTGCCTCCGTTACAGCCCTCATCGATACTTCCGTCACAGTCATCATCAATGTTGTTGCCGCAGACTTCAGAGGCTCCAGGATACACGCCAGCATCACTGTCATTGCAGTCAGTGGTGGCTGAAATGGTCGCCGCGCTGCTCAAGTTCGTGCTGTTGCAGGTGTATATGGCAGAGATGTTCGCAAAAGCCTTGGAGTCTCCGCAAAAGTCGTCATCATCCTGGTCACAGCCCTCATCAACACATGAGTCGCAGTCCTCATCATAGTTGTTGCAGGTGTTTTCAGGCACCGCCAGGGTCCTGCCTGCATCATTGTCATCACAGTCCCTGTCTGCAAGGATGTTGTCCCCATCCTTGTCAACATTTGACTCAATGCAGAGCCTATAGGTGGCCAGGTCATCGTTTCCCATCCAGTACTGGTAGTTGAAGTCCCCTACATCCAGCCACCTGTAGGATGTGTTGGAACCGTTGTCAAGGATGATGAAAAAGACATTGTAGAGTCCCACATGGTTGGGCACACCGGTAAAGTCAAGGGAGAAAGGATTATCAGCATAGTCGAGAGTGTCGCCCCAGTCAAGCTGCCTGAACCCTGCGTCCACAGTGTGTGAAAAGTTGAAATAGCCCTCTGCGTCAGTATATCCGCTGAACTTTGTCTTGTTAGCAAAAGGAAAACCTGACATGTGCTGGTAAACCTTTACAGAAACATTAGGCACAGGATCTCCATGCCTGTCGATTATGAGAAGCCTGTTCTCATCAGGGACATCCCACTGGCTGTCGCCGAAATAACCCCTTCTTTTAGGAAGGTCCCTCTGCATGCTGCTGTAATCGTCATAGAATCCGTAATCTTCATTAAGGGAAAGCACTGCATGCATGGAATAGTTCTTTGCAGAGTAAGGGCAGTAGGCCCACCTTTTCACTTCCATAACAGTCGCTCCTGAAAAAGACGCGCACTCCTGGAGATCATGGCAGCAGAAAAGCCTGTTGCCGCCGCTTCCTGAAGGGATATTGACGTCCAGATAGTCCAGGCTGGAGTAATTTGTCCCCAGGTTCAGGTTCATCTGATAATAGTCGATAAACGCTATCTGGTGCCCCCACTCATGGATAAGTCCGCTGTCCTCCCTTGTAAGGTTGCTCAGCCTTGAAGCTGTCTGGATGTAGTGAAGTATATAGCCTTCTGATCCGAAAGCCTCATCGCCTGAAGGCCCCAGCCTTCCCTGGATGTTCTCGTTAAGGTCCCAACCTCCGTCATACTTCTTTGTGGGCTCTGAATAGCCTGCCCCTAGAGTATAGCAGTAATCATCATAGGCTATTATGTCCTGGGCCCTTATCACCGCATTGCTGCCGTCGGGCGCCAGCGAATAGTTGGAGGTCTCAAGCCACTGGTTCATGAGCTCGACATGATGCTGCAGCCAGTCCTCAAAAGAATAGCTTCCTTTAGGGTTCTGGTACTGCCTGAAATGGTCATAGACAGGCCTGTGCACCATAAAGTTAAGGAAAAAAGCGTCAGTCCTGTCTGCAATATGGTTGTTCTGGTCTGTCAGCTCCAGGCTCTGGTTGTCAGGAGTCACGTTGAAGAGCACTGTGTGCGGCCCGTCTTCCCAGATCCAGGTGATGTTGAAGACAGTCTCGTTGTCATACTTGAGAGAGCCGTTCCATCTTCCATCAGCCTGTTCCACACCATCTATGCGCCAGGAATAGTTGAAGCCTGTTGCTGTAATATTCCCTCTATTCCTCACAAAAGCTGAGAAAGTGACATTTTCCCCGATATCAGGCCATCTCTTGTTTCCTGCTGTCCCTGGATACTCGTAAGGGTCATGGTAGTAATTCCTGCTTAAGGAAGAGTTGAAACTTACTGAAGTGGAGTTGTAAGAAAGGTTATACTTGTATGTGTCCATGGGAAGCCTGCTGATATAAAGCACGTCAATGTCTGTATAGTTTGCCACTGCATCAGGAACAACCCCCAGGTAGGTGTTTGGCTCAGAAGGATAGTCTGATGAGGAGCCGCTGCAGTCCCTGTCCTGGCCGTCACATAGCTCAAGGACCCCAGGATTATAGTTTGAGTCAGTGTCTCTGCAGTCATCGGTTGCTGCGATGGTCGAGCTGTTAGTGGTGTTTGTGCTGTTGCATGTTAGGATCGAAGCGTTGACCACTATAGTCATGTCATCGTCGCAGTAATCATCGTCGTCGTCATCGCAGCCGTCATCTACCACGCTGCTGCAGTTGTTGTCTCTGTTGTCGCACGATTCAGGAGCTCCGGGATACACCGATGGATCAGTGTCATTGCAGTCTATAGTATCATCATAGCCGTCACCGTCACTGTCAGCCTGTATAAAGACCAGCGTCTTCTCGATGACACTGCCTGTGATCATGGAGTACTCATCATGAAATACAAGAAGGGAGAACAGAGGCAGGAGAGAGAAAAGTACAACTAACAAGATAGTCCTCTCTTTTTTCTTCATGATAAAAAGCATATTGCAGTAGGTATATATAAATGTTTTTTCCAGCACGCAACCAACCCCAAACTATTTAAACCAAGACCTTATCCTCAGTATCATGAAAACCTTGTTCATGCCTGCAAAGGCTGTCGGAAATGTGAAGCTTGTAAAGAAAGAATCAGCGAAGCTTCCGGAAAAGGTCGGTCTCTGCACAACTGTACAACTGGTTGACCAGCTCAAGGATGTCAAAAAGCAGCTCAGAGAGGCTGGCAAAAAGGTCTTCATAGGAAAGGGAAAGCAGCCCGCAGCAGGCCAGGTGCTTGGCTGCGACCAGTCAGCAGCAGAAGCAGTGAAGGATAAGGTGGACGCTTTCATGTATAT
>WJKB01000117.1 GCA_014729345.1 Candidatus Woesearchaeota archaeon | reverse complement strand
GGTTATGGATGAGGAAAAGGAAGCAGAAGCTTATGACAGGCTGTCAAAAGAGTTCTTGTTTTGGATAGAGGATGCTTTTGTTGAATCTGCACTCAACATGGGGGTAGGTCAGGGAAGAGTGCTGGATATCGGCACAGGCCCTGGACTCATACCTATCAAACTTCATCAACAGAACCCAGGACTTGAGATACATGCTGTAGACATGTCACGACCTATGCTGGAGATAGCCAGAAGCAACCAAAAGGCATATTCTGTAGAAAATATCGAATTTTCAGTGGGTGACGCTCAATCATTGCAATATGACTCAGACTCATTTGACCTGGTGGTCAGTCACTCGCTTATGCATCATCTACCTGACCCGATAGCTTTTTTGAACGAGGCAGCCCGCGTGGCAAAGCCAGATGGAGCTATATTGATACGTGACATCAGAAGGCCCCCTCAGATTCTCATGGGATTCTGGGTCTCTGTGTTTGGCAGGGGATATGATGGTTACATGGAAAATTTGTACAGGGATTCGTTGCAGGCCGCATACACAAGGTCGGAACTTGACATGATGGTGCAGCAGTCTAGGCTAGAAGATGTTGTCCTGAAAAGCTATTTTGTAACACACATAGGTATTGAGAAATCTTCTGCAAAAGGGGAAAACAATGTGATATCCCTTGCTGACTGCACTGTCCCTGGACCTATCAGACAGTCTTACGTTTCAGGACCATACTAAGACTTCGGCAGGCCGAGATAAGGTTTCATATTTGCACCCAATTCTTCCATGCTTGGTGCTTTCTCAAGCAGCACCATGTTCTTTTTCATAAGAGGATCTTTTTTGTCCCAGTCCTCTGGAGGTTTAATGATAAACTGGCAAACCTTGTCTCCTTTGGCTATGCATTCTGATTCCAGGGATAACATGGTTTTTCCGACTGTTTCCTCCACAGCTGCAGCGCATGATCCAGAGAAGAAATAGTCAATGGAATCCTTCTGGATGCCAAAAAACCTTTTGTATTCCAGAGCGTACGGTGATGAACCTTCAACAATAAACATATTCTTCTTGAAGTCCATCCGGATAAACTGCCATGCTCCGATTCCAAGAATTTCTGTCTGACCTGTATTGAATTCCAGCAATTTCTTTTTCTCCGTCTGGGTTTTTGCATACCCAAACCTTTCATTGATGATCCGAAATCCGATTGATGTTTGTAGTTTTGCAGTGTGATAAAGGATTTTCTTTAACGTATCTGTGTCTGTAGCGTCTTCCGTGAGCTTGTGCATGTAAACTTGTACATAAAGTGGTATCATGGAGCATGGGTTCCCCCAGATTGTCAATTTGCCGTTTTCTTCAAATTTCAGAGCCTTGTGTCTCATCACTTTCTGCAAGACTGTTGAAGGCGCCTTAAATCCCATCTCACTTCACATCATGCAATTTTAGCCCTTTGCTGCTTATCTCGAGCGGGTGCACATCTTCGTCATTATCCGTGCCCCTCATCTTTCTCACTATCAGAGACCGTGAGAACTGCCCGCCCATGGACTCGAATGTTAGCTGCAGTACGCCGTCGCAAAGGAACTCTGAGATCGTGTCCCTGGAAAGGTAACTTCCATTCTCCGGAGCCTCGGAAGTCACCAGGGTGGTGCATCTCATGCTCTTGAGATCTTCCAGAAACCCGTATATGAACCTTTTTACCACAAAATCTCCCAGTATCGGAGGTGAGAAGAACGCCTTGTAGTTCATTATGTCCCTCAGGGTTATATCCTTGATCGGCGTGTAGATAGGGGCATTTATCGCAAGGGTCGAGAGCGAATCTATAACCAGTCTCTTGATCTTACGCTTGCGCATCTCTTTTTTTATGTCATCGATGGTGTGGGGAGCAAGAGCATTTGCAGGGATATGCATGAGTGTCAGCATGCCTTTTTTCTCAAGCGTCTCCAGGTCCATACCGATTCCTTTTGCCTGCGTCCTGATGTCATCAAGGCTCTGCTCAAGGGTTATGAGCATGCTTTTCTGCCTGTGCCTTTTCGCTCCATTATAGAGGTATTCCAGAGCAAACAGGGTCTTTCCTGTGCCAGGCGTCCCTGTTATAAGCACAGTGAACCCTTCTGGAAAACCTCCCTGCACAAGTCTGTCAAAACCCTTGATTCCTGTTTCTGTCCTTTGTCCCATCTCTTATCCCTCCTTCTACTGCCCTTTTTGGCCTGAAATCTCGATTCTTGGGTATGTATCTTCTGTATCTCCTTTTTCCTTTATCTGTATGAACCCATTTGCAGCCCAGTATCTTATCTGGTCCTCAAGCTCAAATATCTGGCTTAGGTCCTGCATGAAATATGCTTCTCCCATCACATTGCCGCTTCCTTTTTTTATCAGGGTCATGGTCGTGACTACGATGTCTGTGGTCCCATCCTTGCATTTTATTGGCACCACCAGGTTCCTGACTATCTTACCGGAATAGACTTTTGAAAGCGATTCCTCCATCCTGTCTTTCACAAGCTTTGATGGGAATGCTGATCTGTACAGTTTCTCTCTGTTTGTGATATCTTTCGCGCTATAGCCTGTCATGTCCAGAAATTCCTTGTTTACGACCAGGAGCTCCCCATCCCTGCTGTAAAGGACAATGGGGATCCCTGCTTTTTCAAACAGTTTCCTGTATCTCTTTTCGCTGTGCTTAATCTTCTTGTTGGCTTCTTCCAGGTCTTCCAGCATGTTCAGAAGGGCGTCTGTTGTTGGTGGTATCTTTTTTTTGTCTTTTGCCTGCATTTTCGTCGATTAGTCGTTAGGTTTTTCCGATATAAATATTTTTCGCAAGACTTCCGGCGCTCTTCTGGCTGCCAGGTATGTTTTTCCAAAAACAAGACTGCAGAGGTCAATCCTTTTCTTTCCCGTTCTCCCTGAAGAACGACAGCACAGCGTCTCTTTCGTCCCATTTCACAGCATGAGAATACACATCCATCCCTATTTTGCTGCCGTCTCTTGTCATGAGCTCCAGGGGATAGGGCTTTTCAGGCACAGGCGATGTCTTGCGCTCTTCCAGTTCCTTTTTCCATCTTTCCAGCGCCTTTTCCATGTCCTTACGGTATCTTTTAGGAACCAGGTCCTTCATCCCCTTGTCTTTGAGCTCTTCCTTCTTGTATCCCAGCTTGTCTGCGAGGTAGCTGTTAACATAAAGGTTGTTCCCTTTCAGGTCAGAGACTATTACGCCTTCGCGGATGTTATCGACGATTTTTCTGAACATGTTCTCCTGCTCTTTCAGCTCTTCCTTTTTCTTTTTTCTCTCTGTTATATCCCTGATAACTCCTATCAGTCTCTTTTCACCGTCCTCTTCCACCAGGTTGCTCCATTCCTCTGCCCAGATATATCCTTTGTCTTTTTTCATCAGCCTGAACACAGTGGGGAACATCTTTCCTGTCTTGAGTGTCTTTTCCAGGTCTTTCACGACCTTTTTCCTGTCATCAGCATGGACAAACTCCTTTACATGATGCCCTTCAACATCATCTGTAGAGTATCCGTATCTTTCCACATTTGGGCTTATGTAGATGATCCTGCCGTCAGTACGGAAGGATATGATAATGTCATTGGTGTTTTCCACGATGCGCCTGTATCTTTTCCTGTTCTTCTCTGCCTCTTTTTCAGCCTTCACCCTTTTGGTTATGTCCCTGGCTATCCCTATAACCCTCTTCTTGCCTATCATATCGCAGGGATGAGCAACAACCTCGATATGATGTTTCTTTTCTTTCTTGTCTATAAGCACCAGATGGTCAGGTCCTGTTGCTTTTCCTTTCTTGTTCTTCTCAAGGTTTTCAGCTGCCTTTTGCAGGGAGCTTTTTGTCAGCAGTTTCAGCTTGAGGAAGCTCTTACCTATAAGTTCATCTTTATTGTAACCTGTAAGCTCTTCTGCCTTCTGGTTTCCGTCCTTGAACTTACCCTTTAGATCCATGACATAGATGGCTGCAGGAGCCTTGTCAAAAAGGATCCTCAGTTTCTTTTCACCCTCCTTCAGCTTTTGCTCTGCTTCTCTTTCCTCAGTTATGTCCCTGAATGTTCCAAGCATCCTCTTATTTCTTTTGATGGTGATGATTATTGAATTGACGTCCGCATAGACTATCTTTTTGTCTTTCCTTACCACTGGGATATCCTGCGCAAGTGTCATCTCTCCTTTTGCCTGTTTCTTGAATGATTTGAGCACTTCAGGAAGTTTCTTTTTGGGGTGTATCCTGTCCAGTTTCATGTCCAGAAGTTCCTTTCTGGAATAGCCTGTATATCTGCAGAATGCTTCGTTCACGTCTGTGAACTTTCTTGTCTCTGGATCTGCGATAGCTATCCCGTCAGCTGAGTTCCAGAATATCTTCCTGAACTTTTCCTGGCTCTCTTTCAGGGAAGTTATGTCACTGATAGAAGCCACAGACTTTTTTGTCCCTGGTATCATCCCTATGTTGAGGAGGATGTTTTTTTTTCTGCCTTTCCTGTCCACGAACTCAAACTCATATCTTTTTGGAGCTTTGCCTTTCTTTTCCCTGCGCTCCTCATGGTATCTCTTCATCTTTTCGAGGTCTTTTTCAGCCACAAATTCTGTCCATCTTTTTTTGCCCTCTATCTTCTCTTTCGGATATCCGCTCAGCTTCTCAAACTCCTTGTTTGCAAGGCTTATGGTCCTGTCCTCTTCCAGTATGGCTATGGCTATACCTGCATTTCTGAGCACAGACCTGTACCTTTTTTCACTCTGGGCTTTCTTCTGCTTAGATTCTCTAATGTCCTCAAGCATGTTCAGGAGCGCTTCGGTCTTGAGCATTCCTCCACTGTTTCCAGATTCCTGGGCTGCCTGCTTTGACTTCTTTCCATTGCCATCATCTTCTTTTGTATCATTGCCCTTGCCCTCTCCAAGATTTTCCTTTTGTTTTTTTCCTTTTGCCATATCCTTAACACCTGCGCATGATCGCTTGCTGAAACCTGCAGTTTAGGGGCAGACTACCTGTCTTTCTCGTCCTCATCCCCATCTTCATCTTCAGCTGTATCCTCATCTTTATCTTTATCTTCTGAACCTTTGCCTTTGTCTGCATCCTTTTGTCCTTCCTTAACAGAATCC
>WJKB01000012.1 GCA_014729345.1 Candidatus Woesearchaeota archaeon | reverse complement strand
GGCGATAGGAGGGCATATAGTAGCTCATGCCTCAACCTTCAGGGTATACCTCAGGAAAGGCAAGAAGGGCAGCAGGGTTGCAAAATTGGTTGACAGTCCAAACATGCCTGACGGAGAGGTCAACTTCTTTGTGGAAACAGAAGGCCTTAAGGATGTCAAGTAAGATGTCCTGAATTTTTTATTTTTTCAAAAAGATTTATAAATAAGCGTTTTATTGTTGAGTTTATTGCCGTAAGGCAAGATGAAATTAGGTAAACAAAGGTGAAATAAGAAATGGAAAGACAAGGTTTTAGAAGTTTTGCTCCGGTAAAGGTCGGAGATGAGTTGGATGTGAAGATAGAGGCTGTCGGCGAAAAAGGCGACGGCATCGCCAAGATAGAAGGGTTTGTTCTCTTTATTCCTGGCGTGAAAGAAGGAGACGAAGTAAGGATAAGAGTGAACAAGGTCCTGAGAAAAGTAGGATTTGCTGATGTTGTCGGCGAAGCCCAGGGACCTGTCGGAGAGGGAGCTTCATCTGAAGAGGCGCAGTCTGAGGGAGCCCCTGCAGAACAGGAAGCTGCTCCAGAAGAGGAAAAGGCTCCTGCTGAAGAAGCTGCAGAGCAAAAAGCTGAAGAGACGCAGGCTCCTCCTGAAAACCCTGAAGACACAGAGGATTTTGGCGAAGAGGAGAAACAAGAGTAGATATCCTTACAATTTCTTATTTTTTTATTGATTCTTATTGATTTTTGGCAAGGTTTTTATATCATATCCTCCTGTTCCTGCTCATGAGGCTTTTCATAGCTTTTGAGGTGCCGCCGGAGGTGCATGAAATACTTCTCTCTGCACAGAACGATATCCAGACAGCTGATGCTAAGCTCAAGCCTGCCAAATCATTCCATCTTACCCTGAAATTTCTGGGAGAGGTGGAGGAAAAGGCTGTGCCTGAACTGAAACAAAGACTGGAAAAGGTCAGGTTTGAGCCCTTCAAGGCAAGAGCTGAAGGCATAGGGGTATTCCCTTCAGAGGATTATATAAGGGTAGTATGGGCAGGGCTGCAGCCTGAAAAAAGGATTATCTCGCTACAGAGCATGATAGACAGATCTTTGGAAGGGATGTTTCCGAAAGAGAAGAACTTCAAGCCTCACCTGACGCTGGCCAGAGTGAGATATGTCGATGACAAGGAAAAGTTTGTCCAGAAAATAAGGTCAACAGGGATAATGTCCCCTGAATTCACTGTCAAATCTTTCAGCCTGATCAAAAGCACCCTGACAAAACAAGGACCTGTATATGAGAAGATCCAGAGCTATCCAAGATGAAAAAAGCACAGGTGACACTGTTTATTATATTAGGGTTAGTCATACTGATAATATTTGGAGTATTTGCTTATCTGCTTTCAGCTGTCCAGGAAAACCAGGTGGGACCTGAGCCTGAAAAGCCTGCTGAAGAGCTTGACATGACTCATATCCGGGATCACGTAGATGCATGCATCTACGCCACCATCAAGCAGGGGGTAGGCAGGGTAGGACTTTACAGTGAAGACCTGGAACTGTATCTGGAGGAAAATCTTCCTGCGTGTATAGATTTCAGCACTTTTGATTCAAAGGGTTTCATGATCCAGGACAAGGATATAGATGCGGATATTGATGTGCTTGACAAGGAGATAGTCACTGGCGTGGAATATCCTCTTGAGATAAGAAGGGGTCAGGAATCAGGGAGCCTGCGGAAGTTTGAGGTGTCTTTTCCTCTCACGGCCGACCAGAAGCTGGACCTTGATGCTGAAGGAAAGGTAGTGCGTTCTGTGTCCTTTTACAGCACCACAGAGGATAGTTTTGTGACCGTGAAAAAAGGCACAAGGATCACCTCCCCCCAAGGAAGGCCTGTGGATGAGATATCACTGAAGCTTATAGGCATATACACAGGCAACTCTACAGACAGGGTTGGCCATAAGCTGCTCCCTGTAGGTTCTGTGGCAGAACCAGGAGTCAGCCTGACTGTCAGGTACGACGGAGAGATGGTCGATCCTGAAGGCGATACCTACTTGGCTTACTTTGACGAGCATATGGCGATATGGAGGTTCATAGAGACAGAGACCGACCAGATAAATGACAGGGTGTATGCTGAGATCAGGAGGTTCAGGGCCTTTGACCTCCAGCATATCAGATTCGCCTGTGATGAAGACTCTCCCTGGAACAATGCCACCAACTGGCATTACCATGCGGATTCCACCAACTACATAACACCCTTCTGGAAACAAGGGCAGGAATTCTGCCAGAGCATAGGGGGAAGCGACTGCAGCGGAAAGGGCTGCCTCATAAGCTTCTCATTTCCTAAAATGGCCGGAGCCGGCACTGCAGCAAGCTGCTGTCCTGAGAACATGTGCATAGATGAGACCAGGAGATGTTCAGAGCTCGGAGGGATTCCCTGCCAGGGGATATGCCATGACGGAGAGTTTGTGCAAAGCAATGATTATGGAAACAACTGCTGCAAAGAAGGCTTTTGCATGCCTACTCCAAAGCCCAGAGCCCTGAGCAGCGGGATGGTCCTGAGTACCGACGTGGGCTGTCCTGACGGATGCATGGTGATAGATGATTCATACCCTGCAGGTTTCTGCACGCTGGGCAGGCAGCTGATGGCTGACAGCGACACATATGCCGGGACAGAGCTGTACTGCAGCAAGATGGAATCACTGGGATATGGGAGGATCCCTGACCAGAGGGCTGTTTGGGAGATAGGGAAATATGACCTAGAGCCGGGCATCTATAGGGTATATGTGAGCTTTGACTCGAACAAGTACCGGCCGACCAACCAGGCCAGGTATGTGGTCCTGCACAAGGACCAGACAGATATATATGACATATCCCAGTACTGGATAACAGATCCAGGGCCTCTACCTTATATCGATCCAGAGGATGGCATTCTTAAGTATGGTCCAGTGCCTGCGAGATTCATGTGCGCTGAACTGGGAGATATTGAGTTTGATAGCAGTCCCTCAGAGATGATTATAGGAGATCCAAGAGATGCCCACAGCTCAGGGGCTTATGTGGTGGATGCGGTCTTCCTATGTGCCCCAGAGGAAAGGGGGATGACCACAGATGTGAGCATCAGAGGATGCGGAGAAGCTGAGGACCTCAGGATGCCTGCTGAAGGCAAAGAGAAACCAGCAGAGATAAGTTTTGAAGGGGATAAGCTGACCTATACCAGGTCAGTCCAGCACCATTGCTGCAGGAACGTCGCTCTAGGTGCAAGGATCGACCAGGGATATCTCAACATCACTGAGATATGGGCAGGTCCTGGATGCAGTGACTGCCAGTGCTTCACAGAGCTTGAGCTTGTTGCAGAGAACATCCCTCCAGGAAACTACAATGTCTATGCATGGAAAAGAGGGATTTCTGCAACCCAGCAGCAGGATGTTGCCATGACTCCTGAACTGCTGCAAAGCGGAGAGCTGGTGGTCAGTTGAAACAGAAGCAAATATTCAAGCCTGCTGCTCCTGAAAATCGAAAGCTTTTTAAACCGAAACTCTTTTTTTAGAGGTATTACCAAAAGCCTGTCTGATACTTGAAGGCTGGCAGAAGCGTGATGAGGTAATAAAAATGCACGCGCAGGTAATGGAGGAATAAGATGACAGAAGATCAGTTTTTGGTTCCACAAGAGACATATCTTAAATCAGGGATGCATATCGGCACCAAGTTCAAGACAAGATACATGGACCAGTTCATATACAAGACCAGGCCTGACGGGCTCAGCATACTCAATCTGCAGAAGATAGATGAAAGACTGAAAGTGGCTGCAAACATGCTGTCCCATTATGCTCCTGAAGAGATACTGGTGGTGAGCAGGAGAGAGAACGGCTGGAAATCGATAAGGGTCTTTGGGGAAGTCACCGGGATCAACGTCTTTCCTGGAAGATATCCTCCTGGAATACTCACGAACCCTATGCTTGAGGACTTCATGGAGATAAAGCTGATACTGGTCACAGACAGCTGGCCTGACAGGAACGCCCTCAATGATGCTATCAAAATAGGGATCCCTGTGATAGCCCTTTGCGATACCAACAACCAGAGCAACAACATCGACCTGGTGGTGCCATGCAACAACAAGGGTAAGAAGAGCCTTGGACTGATATTCTGGATACTTGCAAGGGAGTACATGAGAAAGAGAGGCCTTATCGGAGAGAAAGAGGAACTCAAGCAGAGTGCAGATGATTTCACAGAGGAGTGAGGCTGGATCAGAACAGTATGTCCGACCTTTCAAGCCCCTTCTCTGTTATCTCAAAGATGACTGACTTTTCAGGACAGGACCTGTGCTTCTTAAGCACAACCCTTCTCCTGTTCTTGTGCATCTTCTGCAGCTCTAAAAGACACTTGCTGCCGTACTTGAGAATATCGCCTCCCACCATCTTGACCTGATCCCTGTCTTCAAAGCTTGAATACACTTGGTTGGTCAGGAATACAGGGATATGCTTTTTCCTTGCTATCTCACTCAGGAAAGATATCTGATTGCCAAGAGCCTTGTTGGTCTCGTAGATATCCTCATTCTTCCCAAGCTCAAGCCTGTAAAGCATACTGATGGTGTCGACTATGATTAGGCCTACGCTTTGGTCAATCATGTCCTTGAGCTTCTGGAAAACCTTTTTCTGCTCTTCAAAACTCACAGGCTTAAGTATAAGAAGATTCTTCAGAAGGTTATGATCCTGGCTCAACTGGGAAAACCTTTCAGCAGAGAAACTGCCTTCAGTGTCTATCATTATCACTTTGCTGCCTTTGCGAAGCACAGCTATCGCTGCAAGAAGCGCAAGACAGGTCTTGCCGGAGCCTGCAGGACCGTAGACAGTGGTGATAGTGTCTTTCTCATATCCCCCAAACATGCTGTCAATGATCCTGCTGCCTGCGGATATCTTTTCCATCTCCAGGCTGAAGGTTCCTGTGTTTATATTTTTTTCCAATCAACGGCATGGTAATGGTTAGCCTGTAATGAGCTGGAAGACAAAAAATACTACTCTCCTGGAATGAAAAAGGAAAGCATTTATAAAGCGATTTTATTTTTTGCACGTCATGAAAAAGCATCACCTTTGGCTGGGAGCTGTATTCCTTGTAGTGCTTTCTGTAAGGCTTTTCTTCGCTTTCCAGACACCGTATTTCAGTTCTGATGATGCATATTTCACTTTAAGGCAGGTAGAGCATATCACTGATCATGGAATACCTCTTTATGAGGATCCGTTCAGTTACAGCGGAAATGAGCTGGTGTTTTCGCCGGGGTTTTACTACATACTTGCATTCTTTGACTTGTTCATGCCCCTGACAGTGGTCGGCAAACTGATTCCAAACATATTCGCATCCATGCTTATATTTATAGCGTATCTGATCGCATATGAGATCACCAGGAAAAGCTCTGCTTCAATATTTGCAGCATTCATCTCAGGATTCATCCCTGTGTACTTCAAAGAGACAGTAAACACGATATCAGTATACTCCCTGACAGTACCTCTAACCTTCCTGATGCTATACATATTCATGAAGGTTGAAAAAGAGGAGAAGCAGTATGTTTACCCTTTTATATTACTGACGTTTATATTCCCCTTCATACACCCTTCTGTATTGCTTCTTGTCCTTACTCTGGTATTCTACATTGCGCTGGCAAAGACTGAAGATGTCAGGTTGAAAAGGTCTGAGGTAGAGCTTACTCTCTTTACTGTGCTTCTTTCTTTATGGATGCTTTTCCTGTTATACAAAGAGGCATTTCTCTTCCACGGTCCGCTGCTGATATGGCAGAACCTTCCTGCTGCTCTGCTGAGTTCGTATTTCAGAGACTTCAACATACTGGAAGCCATTTATAAGATAGGGGTAGTGCCATTCGTGTATGGAGTGATAACCATGTACAGGTATATATTCCTTGAAAAGAAAAAAAAGATATATATGCTGATATCTTTTTCTGTCCCTGTAATCATCCTGCTCTGGCTGAAACTTATGACTCTTGATACAGGGCTTATATTTTTGGGAGCATCATTCTCTGTCCTTTATTCACAGCACTTCAAGTCTCAGAGAGGTTACCTGAAAAAAACCAAGATAGCCAGGATGAGAAATATATTCATAGTGACTATGGGAATCACATTTTTTCTGACTTCAGTTGTGCCTTCAGTGATGTATGCTGACCAGGAGATAAGCGCTGTGCCCAAACAGGATGAGATAGAGGCGCTCCTGTGGATCAAAGAGAACACCGGAGAAGATTCTGTTGTGCTTGCACCTGTGCAGGAGGGGCATCTTGTGTCATACTACGCTGAGAGAAGAAATGTCGCTGATTCGAACTTCCTGCTCATAGAGGACGCATCCCAGACAGTCAAGGACATCGAGACAATGTACACTACTGCCTACCTGACTGAAGCTGTAACTCTGCTGACAGAATACAATGTCGATTTTATCCTTGTATCTCCTGCAGCAGGCAGGATATTCGATATTGAGGAGCTGCCTTATCCCAGGGACAGATGTTTTGAACTTGTCAGGAACGGAAACACAAGGGTATATGAGTCCATCTGCGTGATGGAGGAGAAGCAGAAAGATGGATGACAAAAAAGACATGCTTTATCTTGCACTGATTGCACTGCTGGCATTTACAGTGTTGGGAGGCCCTCTGGCAGTCAGGATGTACACCCAGGGCTCTACGATCATGCAGGATGAGCCATACTATCACAGCAGAATATCACAGGAGATAATAGAGAAAGGATTCCCTGAAAGAGACACGATGGTCATAGGGGGAAGGCCTTACATGCCTGAGCCATACCACGCGGTGCTGGCGTCTTTTGGAAAACTGATATCCGTAGACCTGGCTTCAAAGCTGCTGCCTGTCATAGGAGGTGTTTTGGCCATCGCACTTTTCTACAGCCTGCTTAAGAGACTTGGAGCCAGTCTTGAACCCAGGACTGCAGCATGCCTCTTGCTCCTGCTTACTCCTGCATTCATATACACTTTTACAGTATCCAACAGCCATGCAGTAGCCCTGCCGCTTATCCTGCTGGCTTTTTTGCTGTACCTGCAAAAGAACAGGTATGCTTACCTGCTTTCAGTTCTGCTATTCACCTTATCTTCTGTATTCGGACTGATTCCTCTTGTATCCTCGATCCTGCTGCTGCTTTCATACATGTGGCACAGACGTTCTGAAGCCAGTGATCTTGGCCTCATAGTGATGC
>WJKB01000116.1 GCA_014729345.1 Candidatus Woesearchaeota archaeon | reverse complement strand
ATATAAACCTGTCTCATGATCAAGACAGGTGTCAAGAACCTATTTAAAACTTTCTCTTTCTAAAACTTTTCTTTAAAACTTTTCTTTCAGGAAAACTTTTCTTTCAGGAGCGCAACAGCAGGCAGAGAGAAGATGAAAGAACAGTCAAAAAGAGGAAAAAAGATGAAATTCAAGCGGAAGAAACAGAGAAGAAAACAAAAAAAATATCAAAAAAGGAAAAAGGATCAGATGTTCCTCTTCCTTATGGCTGCGATGCCGGTGACAGCAACACCAAGGGCGACGATTACCATAAGCACACTTGAAAATTCAGGAACAACACCAAGACCAGTCAAGGTGATAGAGATGTCCTTGTTGGCATCAACCCATGTGCCGTTGTTAAAAGTATCATAACCAGGATAAGACACAGTAAGGTTATGATAATTATAACCGTCCCTGCCAGAAGCAGAAAGCTCATACTCAGTAGCGTTCTGGGTATCGATAACGCCTCCGCCGCCAGCAGTAGCAGACCACTGATACAAAGTATCATTCTTGGCAAAATCAGCAACATTAGCACCACTGATGCCTCCACCCTTGCTGTTAAAGACAGTAGCATCAAAATACCACTGCCGATAGACAGTATGGTCAGGGGAAGTATCATTGGTATAAGTACTGTTAAGAACATACAAAGTACCTCCAGTAGTGTAAGAGTTGGAAGTGGATACATCAGCTGAATCAGCGTTGATTACAACATCAACAAGATAGTTAGTACCGGTTGAGCTTATAGTAAAACCCTCATTTACAGTCGAATCTATCTTGCCTGCCTTGAAATAGTTGTTATCCGGACTTCCGCTGCCGGTCGCATCAACAAGAAGCACACCGTAGTCCTCGCAGTTGGTCAGGATGTTATTCTGGAAAAGGTTATCATTAGCGTCATCTATAAGTCCTATGCAGAAAGCATTTGTACCTGTGGTGTCTGATATATTGTTGTCCAGGAAACTACTGCTGTTGACATCTGTGATCGACAAGCCTGTCGTAAAGTTCAGGATACTAAATGTATTGTTGATCACATCAACATCAACACTGTCACTTATGGTCAAGCCGTTACCTTGTGTATCGTTTACTACATTCCTAAGTACCTCAACCCTGCCAGCAGGAGCTCTCTCAACAGTTATCCCTTTTTTTCCACCGTCTCCTCCTCTTGTTATCCTGTTGAAAACATTATCTGTCACAGATATGGGTCCTATAGCTGATGTGGTCGCGCCCTGTGTCTTTATCTCAAGCCCTCGATGGCAGTCAGTAACAATATTTCCAGAAAAGGTGCCATTTGCATTTCTTGTATAGAAGGCTCCTGTGTGAATATCATCCAAAGTTGAAGATCTCACGTTTAATGTTCCGTTTGAGGCAAGGCCTGTATAAGGCCAGGTGTCATCGTTGCCCATGCCAGTCACAGTAGAACTGTCTATATCTATGACAGAACCTGCCTTTCCATAGATAGCAGAGTAGCTTCCTGAGCCCTTGTTTATCTGAGAAGAACCGTTAAGATAAAGGGATCCGCCTGCATTTACCTCAACATATGCATTATGGTCGCCTGATGAGTCCATGGAGATGTCTGATCCACCTGTCAGGATGAGCTTTGCATTAATTATGATATTGGCGTTGTTTGCGATATCACCGCTCACACCGTCACACCAAGTCTCCTCACTGATGGTCCATGTGCCGCCAGTATAATTATCTCCATAAGTGCAGTTGAAAGGATCACCAGGAGAACTCAAAACATTCTGTGCACACAAAACAACAGAAACCATAGCAA
The DNA here is from genome assembly GCA_014729345.1 of Candidatus Woesearchaeota archaeon. Classification (GTDB taxonomy): domain Archaea; phylum Nanobdellota; class Nanobdellia; order Woesearchaeales; family WJKB01; genus WJKB01. Next base: position 4,943 of record WJKB01000116.1, on the reverse strand, counting down.
AAAGCATAAGTAAGGGGGTCTTTTTCACTTTGCATCAACCTCTTTGTTTTTTTGTTAAAACCATCAAACTACAATATCCCAGTATAGAAAAAAGGTCATATATAAATGTTTTGTTTTTGAGAGTGATAATCCTTATTTTTCGACAAACAGGTGATGTTTCTCTTTCCCTGACAGTTCTGCCATGATCCTCCTGATTATAGCCTTTTCAGGGTCAGGCATCAGCTTGACGCGCTTCTTTATATCATCAAAACTCTTGAAAGGCTTGTCCCTTCTTGCCTCTATGATCTCCCACATATGCTTCTTTCCAAGCCCTGGAAGCAGCTCAAGCTGGTGCATCCTTGTGGTCAGCGGCTGCGCATTGTTAAAGAAATCTATGAATCTCTGCTCATCCTTGTCGACCAGCTCCTTGACTATGAATTCCAGCTCTGCTTTTGCAGTGGCAGTAAGCTTGTCGACCGTCAGCTTGCCTACTATGTGATGAATCTTGTCCCTCTTGCCTTCGCCTATATAGACCTCATCATTTGGCTGAAGGTTCACCTCTTTCTTAGGCGCAAGCTCGAGAAGAGTGAAATGGTCCTTGCCCAGTACCTGGGCTATCGGAGTCTTCTTATGGGAGGGAGTCTTGTCAAAAGGATAGCCATTCGGAAGAAAATCTAAGACAATGGCCTTCTCTTCCTTTATCTTCCTTGGCATGTCTTCTTCCATCTTATCTTAAACCCCTAAGCTGCCTTAAAGTTATCTAATATCCTTAGAGCCAGCCTCTCGAGCTGAAAATCTCTCCTGAACTCCCTATTTCACAAAATCCTGCACCACAGCGACGATCTTCTTCATGTTCTCACTATTCACTGTAAGTGTGTATCCCTGGAGCAGGACCTTGAGACTGTCCACTGTCGTGGGCAGAAGGTCGATAACCTTGTTGATGTGCTGTTCCTTGAGCCTGGGAACCTTTAGCTTATCGATCTTGTCATAAAGCTCTTTGGCCTTTTTGGCATCCAGCTCCACGAACTGGTTCAGATATTCCTCAGTCTTTGACGCCCTGAAATTTAGCTCTTCATCCCTCTTCTTTATGCTGGCAAGCTCGTCCTTGAGCTCTGCCATGGGTATAGATGTCTCAGATAATATTTCCATCGTCATTCTCATAACCTCTTCAGGTGCACAGGATGCACTATCACTGTCTTGTTCTTATCTCTATCCTTTATCTTGACCTTATAGCATGTGCCTTCTTTTGATTCCACTATCCCTGGCCTGTTGCGGAACCTTGGATGATACATGCCTTTCTGTACTCCAGGCTCTGCCACTAGAGCGACCTTTTCGCCTGGCTTAAAAGCCTGGAAATACTTGCTCAGGCCTATCTTGCCCTTCTGCCTGAAGGATTTCTTCAGCTTATTCCTTGTCTTGCTTCTGAAAGTGCCTAGTTTCTTTACCATTCAACCACCCTCTGTTTGATACGTCAAAAACTTTACAGACTAACCAAAACTAAATAGTCATATCCCTATATAAATGTTTTGGTAAAAAAGTTACTTATCTGGAGTAGATATAATTGAGCAAAAAAACAAAAAGTTTATATATTCCTATAATTATCTGATTGTCAATCCAAGGAAAAAAAGTTGTGGAGGGTTTAACATGGATAGTTTTTTTTCACGCATGAAGAAAAAGATGCAAAGTTCTGAGATCGAGGAGATCCCTGACGCCGAGGAGGGGTATGTTGAGCTTGATACAGAAGCTGTAGAATCCATAAAGTCAAAGATAATCGTCAGGCCGTACACGATTACGGATTTTGAAGATGTAAAAGACATCCTTGACGCACTGAGAGAGGGTTATACCATCGCGCTCATAAACATAAAACCTCTTAAGGACAAGGATCTTGTCGAGCTAAAGAGAGCGATCAACAAGCTGAAGAAGACTACGGATGCTATCGAAGGGGAGATAGCTGGTTTTGGGGAAGACTATATCGTGGTCACCCCGTCTTTTGCCAGCATCCATAGGTCGCCTGCTGAGAAAAAGGAATCCAGCCAGGAAAGGCCTGAAAAGCTCGCAGCTGAGCCCGGTCAAGAGGGTAAGGGCAATTTTTGAATTTTTTGACCTTTTTATCAGAAGATATCTTATCATAATCTTATCAGCATAGATGAAATCTCCGTAAAGAGATGTACTTTACTCTTTCTTGCATACCCTGTCAGTATATTCAGAATATGATCTTGCATCCACGATGTGCTCATTACTGTACTGTTTCTCGCCGTACACAGACCTGAAGTCAAACTCTACCCTGACGAGATATACCTTTTCCCTGAGAAGCTGGAATTCACCTTTCCAGTGGCAGTTGCTTTCACACACAGCAAAATCAACATAGCCTTCCATCTCTTTGGAGCCCTGACAAACATCCTGCCAGTTCCCCTCAGGGCTGTCTTTTACCTGCACAGTAACGCTGTCAGGGACAGTCCCTACCCTATAATGGATCACTCCGCCGGTGGTCGCATACACGCATGCAGGATAAACCTCAACCAGGTCTATGATAGAGCCTTGCTCGTTGGTGGTGACAGGCTCAAACTCTATAGGCTCCTGCCTGCATTCAATAAGATTTTCCACAACCCTTTCATCAGGACAGACATACTTGGTGACAATTTCCTGCTCAACATAAGGGTTGCACGCAGGGCATACAGGCTCCTTGCATTCAGGACAGACACAATCGGGGCACGCAGGACACTGGACAGCCCTGCAGCCGGAAAAAACTGCCATGAAAGCTAGTATCATCACAAGCAATATCATATTTTTCATGATTCAAAAAAACTTATATTGATTTAAAAAATTATTGGTTTTCAGAACATAGCTGGAGCCTAAACAACAATGATTACAGGACAAATGCCTCTTCTATACTGAAGAGAAAAAGCGGCTGATTTTCACTTTTGTACAAATCTGCCATGACCTGTAACAGAAAGCTTCAATAGATTCCCATCCTGTTGCAGAGGTGCAGATAATCAGAAGGGTTCCTGGCATCGACCTCATACTCAGAACTGTACTGCTCTGTACCATAGGTTGAGGTGAAGTCAAAAGTGACCTTTATAGTGTAGATCTTCCCAGGCTCCAGCTGGAACGATCCGACCCATGATTTAGGGGTCATTCCGAACTCTATATAGTTCTCAAACTTGTTGCCGTTGACCTCATAGATGTCAGTGAAAGTGCTGCCCTGCTTCAGCTGGACAGCTACATTATCAGGTATTGTCTTTGCGACATAATATATGAGGCCTCCTGCATGCTCTTTCACGCAGGTAGGCCTGACAATTATCTTCTCGATAAGGTCTGTTGATCCAGGAGTCGGAATCTCCTCAAAACTTGCCGCAGGCTTTGTGCACTCATCTTCTGCATCCACGACAGTGCCGTCAGGGCAGACATATCTTGTGATGGTCTGTGCAGGCTTAGCCTCAGCTGCGGGCTCCACTGAAGTACATACACAGTCAGGACAATCAGGACAAGTGATCTCAGGGCATTCAGGAGCAGCCATGCCTGACACTGAGCCGTATATAGAATGGTTATAATAGAGGTTTACAAAGAGCAGGACAGCCACAACCAGCAATATAGACCAAGTCTTTATTTTCATAGTCGATAAAGAGGGATGGTGCTGTTGTTTTTATAGTTATTGGTTTCAAGAACCGTTCTGCAATCATCGGATGGGAAGGGCAGCTTCTCTGGCTATGCTGTGTATGTCAGTACGGTCTATGAACCTGACAGCGTGATAAGGGACATTGAAAACAACAAGTATAAAGCCAGAAGGAAGAAGTGAGATGCTTTGTCCGTTATGATGCCCATCTGCTTTGCGAGACAGCCGCGGTTACCTTATCTGCGTAGCAGCAGGTGATGAGGAGCCCCTTGAGTCAGCAGCATATTATCCTTTATTCAGGATTGTTTTTGATGTTGCAGAATCTCTGTTTCGCGCAGAGGAAGATTTTATGAGTATACAAAAAAACTATTTTAAGATGTTAGAAAACATCACTTCATCTTGATCTGACCTTTCTGCATCTTCTGCATCATCTTCTCCATGTTCTTGCCCTTACCCTTCATCATCTTTGTCAGCTTCTTTGCCTGCCTGTACTGCTTCATAAGCGCCCTGACCTCAGAAGGTTTGGTGCCTGAGCCTTTGGCGATCCTGTCGATCCTTGACGCAGAGATCTTCTCAGGGTCCTCAAGCTCCTCTTTTGTCATGGAATCCATTATATGCCTCCAGACCTCAAGCTTGCCTTCCTGGACCTGAAGGACCTCTTTGGGAATCTTCATCTGTGACATTCCTGGGATCATCTCCATGACCTTGTTGAGAGGGCCCATCTTCTTCATGGCAAGCATCTGGTTGTAGAGGTCAATAAGCGTGAAATCTCCCTTGAGGAACCTCTTGCTGAGATCCTCTGCCTCTTCCTCTGAAATAGCCCCTTTGGCCTTCTCAAGCAGAGCTTCTATGTCCCCCATCCCCAGCAGCCTTCCCACAAACCCCTCTGGGTTGAAAGGCTCTATATCGCCTATGTTCTCTCCTGTTCCGATAAACTTGATAGGGGCTTCAGTGACAGCGCATGCAGAAAGCGCACCTCCTGCTTTTGCAGTTCCGTCCATCTTTGTGGCGATGACTCCTGTCACACCACAGGTGTCATGAAACTTCTGCGCCTGGCTCTCAGCAGCCTGTCCTATGTCAGCTGATATCACCAGAAGGTTCTCGACAGGCCTGATTGTACTGTTCAGTTCCTTAAGTTCCTGGACAAGATCCTCGCTTAGAGCATCCCTTCCAGCTGTATCGATGATGATGATATCAAACTTCTTAAGCTCAGGCTCATTATCTTTGTAGATCCTTGCAGGGTCCTTCTCTTCCTTGTCCAGGAAGACAGGGACCTTCACCTTTTTCGCAATCTGCTCAAGTTGGTCCATAGCAGCAGGCCTGTGAACGTCAAGACCTACAAGGGCTACCT
>WJKB01000115.1 GCA_014729345.1 Candidatus Woesearchaeota archaeon | reverse complement strand
GGAAGTGCCCCAGATGAGCAGGGCGCTGTTTTTCTTTGCGCTGGCAGCAGGCTCTGATGTTGCAGGAGAATTCCTGTTCACCTACCATGACTGGAACGAGATATATGGGATACCAGGAGCATCTGCTGACATATGCTACGCTTTGGCGTATGTCTTTGCAGCAGCAGGGTTCTATATGCTGATCAAAAGGTGGGCAACAAAAGACAAAAAGGATGTCATAAAGAAAACATGATAAAGGAAACATGAAAAAGTACAGCAAGGGAAAAAAAGAGAAGAAGGGAAAGGAAAAGACACAGAAAGTGTCCAAAACAAGATCACATGAAGATAGATCTAAGGGCAAAGCAGGGAAAGGTTCCAGCAGTGAAAAAGAGGTCATCAGGACAGAAGACAAGAGCCTGAGGGGGATACTGGTTGTACTGGTAGCAGTCATCATACTTAACCTTGTATATGGGCTTTTCCTTTACAGCCACCATGAAGAAGGTATGGGCATGATGAACATGACCATAGGAGCAACCACACAGGAGCTTTCAGCGCTGATCTGGATAGCTGATGAAAAAGGGTACTTTGCAGACAACTGGCTGGACGTTGAGGTAAGACCATATGACACCGGTATCGAGACAAGAGACGCGCTATTGAAAGGAGAGATCGAGATCGGAGATACAGTGGACTTTGTCATATCCACAATGGCAGCAGAAAAGCATGATTTTCTGGTGGTCGCATCCACAAGCAGGGCTGTGATAAACCATATAACAGCAAAGAAAAGCAGAGGTATCAGCAACGTGAAGGACCTGAAAGGAAAGAGTATAGCCCTCAAAGCAGACAGCTCGTCTGAGTATTACCTTGGAAGGACCCTGATACTGAACAACCTTAGCATAGATGATGTCCAGATAGTGCATGCGCACCCAACTGAGATGCCTGACATGCTTGCAGCGGGTGAGGTTGATGCTGCTATCACCTGGCATCCCCATAACTACGATATAGCGAAAAGGCTGGGAGATGATGCAGTCAGCTGGTCTGCGCATAAAGGCATGGCGCTTTACTGGGTGATATTCGCTGACAAGTACTATGTGCACAACAACCCTGAAAAGATAGACAGGCTTGTAAGGGCCCTTATCCAGGCAGAGGATTTTGTGGAAGAGCACCCCAAGGAGGCAATGCAGATAGTGGCCAAAAGAGTCAGCAATGATCCTGATTACATGCAATACCTGGAAACAGTGTGGGATGATTATATCTTTGAGGTAGAGCTGCAGCAATCCATGATACTGGCGCTGGAAGATGAGGCAAGATGGCAGGTGCAGGACAAGGCAGCGGATTGGGAAGAGATACCCAATTATGTGGATATAATCTACTTTGACGCGCTGGATACGCAAAAGCCAGGAAGTGTCACTATCATACACTAAGACAATATACACAACCTTATAAGCACTGGCATGTAACATAAAACCAGTATCCTGGGATGGCAAGAAAAGGAGTAGCAAAAAACAAAGGATAACAAAAGGTCCATATAAGATGAAAAAGAAAAAAGAGGGACAGGAAAAAGAAACCTCCGGATCAGGCAAACATCACAGCAAGGAACAGAAAGGCTGTAAGGAAAAAGGAATCAAGTACAAAAAATGGATATTCTGGACACTAATAGCAGTGATAGTGTTCAACATAACTTTCTACGGATACATCCTCCTAAGCCCTGGTGAAGACGGAAAAGAGAAGGACAGCGAAAATAGGGAAAGCCTGACCATAGGGATCGAGGAATGTACTGCACCAGCGCTGCTGTGGATTGCAGAAGAAAAAGGATATTTTGAGAAAGAAGGCCTGGAGATAAGGCTGAAGAGGTACAAGAGCGACAGCCAGGCCATGCAGGCCATGATCGACAAGAGGATTGACCTATGCGTGGTGTCAGACGCTGTTTTCATGGCTGAAAGCCTTAAGAGATATGACATCAGGATACTGAGTACTGTGGCCAGTACAGATGACGGTCTATTTTTGTTGGCAAGAAAAGATAGGGGCATACATGATCCCAGCCACCTTGCCGGAAAGCGGATAGGGGTGCAAAAAGACTCATCAGCGCATTTTTTCATGGACATGTTCATGATGCACAACAAGGTCTCCCGTTCAGACGTTGAGATTGTCTATATGCCTGATGCGCAGCTTGTGGAGGCCCTTTCAACAGGGAATGTGAGCGCAGGCAGCGTAAGGCATCCTTTTGTTTCCGATGCTGAGGAAGCGCTGGGAGAGAATCTTGTAAAGCTCTATGCGCCGGGCATCTACACCAACACCCTTAACCTGGTAGGATGGGAAAGAATGACAGAAAATGATCCAGAGACCATAAGAGGCCTCCTTAGGGCGCTGCTGAAAGCTGAAGACATCATCAGGAAGGACAGGGAAGAAGCTTTTATGACAGTATCACAGCAGCTAGAGGGCAACAGCATATCCAGGGAGTTCTGGGAAAATACTGACTTTGAAGTATCACTGAAGCAGAGCCTTCTGGTCGCCCTGGAAGAGGAGGCGAGATGGGCGATACATTACAACCTGACACAAGCTGATGAGGTTCCTAATTACCTTGAATACATTTATTTCAATGCACTGGAGGATGTAGAGCCAGCGAGGATCACAATAATCCATTGAGGTGTTAACATGAAGATAAGAAACCAGCTTTTGATCGGAGGGGGAGCAGTGATAATACTCATAGTGATTTTCTCAGCCATGGTGTTTACCAGTTTCAGCCAGGTGACTGAGGAAAGCAGGAAGGAGAGGATAGCCAACAGGCTGTATGTCTCTGCGGCAGAACTTGACATCCTGATGTATGACTATCTTCTTCACAGGCAGGACAGGATGAAAGAGCAATGGAGAATCAAGTACTCTTCTTTGCATGATGTACTTGAAGAGATTGAGGAATACCAGGATTTTGAGGAAATAAGAGATAATTATGTTCAGATGGAGAATCTTTTTGCAGAGATAGTACAGAACGCAGAAACAGAAGAAAACCCATATCTTGAGGAAAGGCTGGTAGCACAGATGCTCATCATCTCGCATGAGATCATCTCAGAATCCTCAGAGATAGCAGAACAATCTTACCAAAACTCAGAAAGGTTCCGGGAAAGGACAAATATCATGCTGCTGATATCGATCTCAATCTTATTCGTACTGGTCACAGCGATAAGCCTAATAATCGCAAACTATATTTCCAAGCCCCTGGAGGAGATGGTCTCTTCTATCGAAAAGATATCCAAGGGCAACCTTGACGTAAAGCTTGAGAAAAGCAACCTTGACGAGGTCCAGAGCCTTGTGGATGCCTTGAACAGGATACTTGCAAGCCTCAAGCTAGCAGTGGAAAAGGTTGGAGTTGCAAAAGAGGAGATAGGACTGGGAGAGGCTCTTAAGGC
>WJKB01000114.1 GCA_014729345.1 Candidatus Woesearchaeota archaeon | reverse complement strand
GAGGAGGATCATGCTTGACCTCTGAGTTGAATATGGCTTTGACCTTTATCTTGTTCTTCTTTCTTTGCCGGTCATACTTGGGAAAATAATATCTTATTATCTCCTCTGCATTTGAAGATGCGCTGAAAACAAGGATCTCTTTCCTGTCCTGTATCTGCTGGTCAAAGATGCTCTTTAGCGCCTGCTTTCCTTTGTAGAAGACTGTCTCCTGCTTCTCCTTTGACATCCTGAAATCCATCTCAAGCTCAGGCATCAGGTTCCTGAGGCTGTCCTGTTTTTCCTCCATCATCTTCATGATCCTGCTGGGATCAACTGCCTCGAAATGTTTCCTGTTGTTCAGAATCACATAGCTTACCAGCCCTTTCTGCATAAGTCTCTCTATGGCATCATACACACTTCTCCTGTGGATACCTGAGCTTTCGGTGATCTTGCCTGCAAGTGCAGTGCCCAGATCCAAAAGAGAAAGATATACTTTTGATTCTGTCCTTGTGAGTCCTACCCGCTCGAGAACTTCTGTCTTTGCCTGTTCTGAAACCATACTGGATACAAAAAGGCTGCAGCTTATAAACCTTTCCATTAGTGTGGTGATTATCCTCACCATAAATATTCTTATATTCCTGGAGTATATTGTCGTAATACACATTACTGTGAAAGTATATAAACACAAAAGCAACAGGAGGCGACAAAGATGAGCATAATAGACAAGATTGAAGCTGTAGTGCTTGTAAGACCAGAAGCTTATGATCCTGAAAACATGAGCTCTGCAAAAGGATATTTTGAGGCAAAGAACGGATGCCTGGCAACCCTGAAGAAAAAGATGCTGGATCCTGGAACAGAACAGCTGAAGGCGCAGGCACCTGAGCCGCTGGAGAAATCACCCTCTGAAACAGAAGTAACACTGGATGGGATTGATTTCACCCTGAAGACAGTGGCGAGAAGGAACAATCCAGAGTACCAGAAAGCTTTTGACAGGACCTTAGGATTCCTGGAAGTGCTTGCGGACGACTGGGAACAAGGCATAAGAAGAGACAACATAAGGACGTATAATACCAGATCAGATACAGGAAGAACCAGAAGCGCCCCCTTTGTGGAATGGCACTATCTTATGGGAAGGGTGCTTTCGCATATATCAGAGGTCACAGAGGTTGGGAAAAAGACAGAGATATCTGTCTCAGGAACAGGGGAACTTGACCAAAGAAACCTGGACTGCCTGGTGCTTCCGGTAGAAGCGCTGCAGGGATTTGACATAACCAGAGAGGGCTCTGCAGAGCTTTGGCACCTTGGCAGGAGATTCTATGAAGAGGTCATGGCAGATACTGTCAAGCCCTACAAAGAAGAGATGGAAGCAAGAGCTGACCAGGACGAGACCGGAATGTACTGGAAACAGCTGGAAAAGGAAGTGTTCCTGGCAAAGAGCATCTCTTCACCTAGAAGAGAGCCTGGAAAGACCATGCAGCTCATGTATAAGATTCCGGTAAAAGCAAGGGCAAAAGACAGCAGAGGTTTTCCAGTGGTACCTGGACCGAAAAATTATATGGAGGTCCTAGACAGTTATGAGGACAGCCTTGCCAGATCCCTGAAGACATGGAAAAAACTGGAAGGAAACATCGGGGAGATGATCATTTTTTATTATGGTATGCAAGACCATGAGAGGGTCAGGAAGGAGATGCCCGCTGTCAAGGGCTACGGTCTGATAAGGGACAGTGATAGGATGTTTGTATCGCTTGAGGCAGTAGAGCAAAGGATGAGGTCGTTGGAGAAGGATTATGTGGCAAACAGGAAGCTGCATGTCCACAGCATAGTCCCAGTTCTATAAACACAGAAAAAGCCTTGAGAACCAGAAACAATTTTTTCTTTTTATTTTTCTACAGATGATCAAGCCTCAGCAGCAGCTGCCTCTTCATCATCTTCAGGACTGTAAGAAGGGACAGCAGCCTTGCTGATTATCATTATATCGGCTATGCTCTTGACCAGTTGGTGCGGAACTATGACACCTTTGGCACTGCCCAGGACCTTATTTAGAAAACTTCCTTTTGTGGCCTTTACTCTCCAGCCGAACACTTTGTTTGTAGTGACTATAGACTCCTCTACATCACCAAAATATTCCCCTGTATCAGTGAAAACACGCATATCGTAAGTTTCGCTAATCCTTTTCATCTTCAGCATAGATATCCCTCCACGTGATAAATAAGTGTATACTGTTATATAAATGATTAAGTATTTAAAGTTTTTGGTAATACCTGAGAGCATGAGATACAGGAATCTGAGCATCATAGGCACATCCCACATAGCCAGGGAAAGCATGGATACTGTCAAGGAGCGCATACTCCAGGAAAAACCTGAGATAATCGCCCTGGAGCTTGACAAGCGCAGACTTTACGCGCTTTTGACAAAAAAGAAAGAAAAAGCAGGGCTGAGGGATATCAGATATGTGGGAATCAAAGGATGGTTGTTCAGCATAATAGGGGCATGGGCAGAAGAAAAGCTGGGGAAATCTGTCGGTATCAAGCCTGGAAGCGAGATGGTCACTGCAGTGAGACTGGCAAAAAAGACAGACGCGATGGTCGCACTGATAGACCAGGACATAGCGGTAACACTTAGAAGATTCTCGCAGAAGTTCACATGGAAAGAGAAGATAAGGATAGTCGTTGATATATTCAAAGGGATTTTTTTCAAGAAAAGAGAGATGAAAAGACTTGGAATCGTGGACCTTGACCTTACAAAGGTGCCTTCTGAAAAGATCATAAAAAAGATGATGAAAGAGGTCAAGAAGAGATACCCCAACTTCTACAAGGTACTTGTGGTAGAGAGGAACAGGTACATGGCAAAGAACCTGGCAAAACTGATGAGTAGATACCCTGAAAAAGAGATACTGGTGATAATAGGCGCAGGCCATGAAAAAGAGATGATCAAGCTCGTAAAGAAAGAGCTGAAGAAAAGAGAGGAAAAAGTCCAGGAATCATAGTCAAGGGCCAGAATCATATCTTAAGTTGACCATTTAAGGATAACAACAACAAAACAAAAAGAATTATATATACAGGTCCTAATAGAAAAAACAAAATGGGAATGTATGGATGGGTTGACCTGAAGGACAAGATAAGACAGTACTTCAGCTTCAGCAGGGAAGAGACCAAGGCAGTAATCATATCCATACTCGTAGTCACTTTTATAGTCTCTTTTAGGGAATGGGGCACAGGAACTGAAATCCAGTTCGGCGCAGGACTATACAATTTCTTCAACGCGCTTCTGGTTTCAGCGCTTGTAGTGCTTATCCACATATCAGCACAGAGGATCATGGGACTGCACGTAGGGTTCAGGGTTGAATATAAGCTGTGGATTTACGGCGTAGTCATATCATTGGTAGTATGCCTGCTTACAAGAGGCTATGTATGGATACTTATCCCAGGGGGGATATTCGCCCATCACTTAGCAGTACACAGGCTGGGATATTTCAGGTACGGCCTGAACATGCTGGCGTTCTCTTTTGTAGCAATGGCAGGAAGCCTTGCAAACATAGCACTGGCGATAATCCTGAGAGGGTTTTTGCATTTCATGCCCACAAACATTCTGCTATACAAGGCAATGATAGTGAGCCTCTGGTATGCTGTACTTAACATGTTGCCCATACCCCCACTCGATGGGAGCAGGCTGTTCTTCACATCCAGGCTTACATATGCATATGTGTTCGGCAGCATACTCGGAGCCGCGATATTCCTGACCATAAAGATACATGTGATACTGGCGATCCTTTTCTCGCTTATATTGGGAGGAATGTCATGGCTGGTGTTCTACATAATGTTCGAAAAAAGCGCATGGAAGGGGCCTGGAGCATGAACAAGAAAGGAGTGATCAACATATGGGACAACTGGGCAGAACTGCTTGCTTTCTGCCTGCTGATAATAGGATTCATATTTTCAGCTTCAGCAGGAAGCGCTGTTATCAGCTACATTGTGATATTCCTGTGCGGGATGGCAGCCGGAAGGCTCTGGTACAGGCAGAAAAACAACCTGAAATTCCCATGGTTCCTCGCTTTGATGGGTTTCCTGCTCGGATATGTGATAGGTAGCTTCTATGGAAGCAAGAGAGTCATAATACTGCTGTTCATAATAGGAGCGATCCTAAGCTATTATCTTCATGCAAAGGAAATTATCAAGACTACAGACTGGTGAAACAGAGATATGGAAGTTTGACTGCGACTCAAATGTCTACCTGCTGAACATAGATGAACCTGTTGTTATAGACACAGGAAACAGGAGCAACAGGGATATCCTTAAGACTTTCTTTCCTAAGGTCCTGCCCTTTGAGAAAGTAAAAAAAGTCATGTTCACGCATCTGCATTTCGACCATATCGGCAATTTTGACCTTTTTCCAAATGCTGAGTTCTTTGCAGGCAAGGCTGAGATAGAAGATTTCAGGAAAGACCCGAGCGGAGCTGTGCTCAAGGAGGAGATAGCGCAGAAGCTGAAGGGATCAGAGATAGTCCTGAAAGACGCCAAGCTGATAGAGCAGAGAGGACCTGAAGGATTCAGGGTCATAGAGACGCCAGGACATACAAGGGGAAGTATATGCATACTCTATGAACCTGCAAAAGTGATATTTTCAGGCGACACATTCTTCAGGAGGGGAAAGATGGGAAGGACAGACCTCCCAACCTCAGCTCCAGAAAAGATGCAAGCAAGCTTTGAAAAGATGCTGGATTATAATTATAAAGTGATATGTCCTGGGCATGATTACTGATTTCCAAAACCCACTCCCCACTGGACATGCGCAGAAAAAACATATAAATCAGACGGTTTTTATGCTGCCTATGCTAAAGGGGTTTGAGCCAAGGCTTTATCAGGAGACCATCCTTGCAACAGCTGCTGATCACAACACATTAGTAGTGCTTCCGACAGGGATGGGAAAGACCGCGATCGGATTTATGCTTGCAGTCAACAGGCTAAAGAGGTTCCCAGGCTCAAAGATACTCATGCTCGCCCCAACAAAACCTCTGGCAGAGCAGCATATGAACAGTTTCAGGAAAGTGATGGATCTTCCAAAGGAGAGGTTTGCGCTGTTCACAGGCCAGATCAGCCCAGAAAAGAGGGAAGAGCTCTGGAAGGACGCACAGCTGATATTCTCGACGCCCCAGGGCATGGAAAATGATGTCATATCAAGCAGGATAGACCTTGGAGATGTAAGCCTGCTGATATTTGACGAAGCCCACAGGACTGTGGGGGATTATGCATATGTCTTTATCGCAAAGCAGTATGCGAGAAAAGCAAGATACCCTCGGATACTTGGACTGACAGCAAGCCCTGGAAGCGACCTTGAAAAGATCAAGGAGGTCGCAAGGAACCTGCACGCTGAAGAGATAGAGGTCAGGACTGACAGTGACCCTGACGTAAAGCCTTACATCCAGGACATCAGGATAGAATGGGT
>WJKB01000113.1 GCA_014729345.1 Candidatus Woesearchaeota archaeon | reverse complement strand
GGCTAAATCTATATAAATAACCATCCACATATTCCAAAGTCCAGCCAAATGATAAGTTTGTACCAATTTTTTTTAATATCTTTCTTGTTTCATCTACATCATCATAAACATATTGAAATTTATCTTCCGGGTCTCCTGGCATATAATCAATCTCAAAATTTCTGATATCTTCAAACCCAAGTTTTGGTGCTAAAAGGGTGTTATTTCCATAGTGATTATCCCTCTCTTCCAAAACAGATCCTTCATACACATTGATGTAAGGTCCTGGATTAGTTATATTTACAAACATATTCCCGATAACGGTCAGATTTGATTCCATTCCTCCGCTTACCGGAGGTCCGCTATAATTAATAAATAAATTGCCTTCTAAATAAGAAGTGGTTTTCTCATGATGAACTCCAAATTTTCCGTTCTTAAAAACATTATCTAAAATCTTTGCATCATTGTATTGTTCTAATGCTATCTCATGATAACCATTACTATATAATAGATTATTTTTAACCATAGGACCGGATCTTTCTGCATAAAGAGCATCATAACAGGCCCATCTTATAATTGAATGAGCAATCTTTGCTTGAGAATCAAATTGCCACAACGCCCCTTCACCAAATTCGATGACAGTATAATCAAATTCACTTTCATCTGAGTCCTCAATTCTGATATACTGCCAGTCACCATTTATCGGGGCAGGGGCATCAGAAGTGAACCAGATTCTGCCATCCTTTGTTCCAATTGCTTTTACAATTCCGCCTTCCACATATAAAGCTCCTTTATCATAAGTTTTGTAATTTCTGTCGTGTTTGAATTTGACAACTGTTCCTGGTTTTATAGTAAGAGTAACACCTTCTGGAACAACGACTGCTCCGAGAACGTGAACATTTCCAGACCATGTTTCATCTCTTTCGATTCTACCTATCTTCTCAGTAAACTTGCATTTATTAGGGCAACTCCAACCGCAATCTAAGCCTTTTTCACCTTCATTATATTTACCATCAATACAATGAGCAGGTAAGTTCGCTTCTTCAGTAAGACCTATATTGCTGATTATCCTTTTATCATCAGCATTTTCATAAACAACACAACCGGCTATGAAAACCAAGGTCAAGAACAAAAAAGTTATTGACAAAGAGACTGTTTTCTTCATAGGTCAATACAAAAACAAATGTTATTTAATACTTTCCTCAAATGAGAGACTGTGGATCAATGAAGAGAAACTTTTGAAAAAGTATGAAAAATCTAGGCAAAGGCTCAAAAGATGCTTCCAAGAACCTTAAGCATCCTTGCGCTGTCCCCGAAGGGATCAGGGCTCTCGTTAATGACAGTTATGTCAGCACCGTGCTTCTTCACATATGTCAGAAGCTCTTTCATCCTTGCAGCCGGTGTAAGCACGTGCCTTCTCTCACCTTTTTCAGAATATTCTATGCCTGAGAAGTGCGAGTGGATGTGCTTCAGGTTTTTCAGCCTACTGAAGACCTCATCATAGTCAAGATTTCCTGCCTGTCGAGCCTCCAGATGTGCGAAGTCGATGCAGATGCCGCACCCTGCCTCTTTCTTAAGTCTCAGCAGCTCATCCATGTCCCCGAACTGGGAAGGCTTGCCTGTGATCTCAGGAGCGAGGATGACTTTCTTCCATCCTGCATCCCTGATCCTCTCCTGCATACGGATGATGCTTTGCTTGACCATGCTGTAGGTCTTGTCCCCTGTCTTTTGCTGATAGAATCCTGCATGGAAGACGATATAGTCAGCTCCGAGAAGATGGCCTTTTGCGCAGCTGTCAAGGATCCTCTTCTCAGACTGAGTTATCTTGAGCCTGTCATCAGAGGCGAGATTTATATAATAGGGGGCATGCACAGACAGCCTGATCTTAAGCTTCTTGGCGAGACTGCCTGCCTCCTGAGCAAGCTCGTCCCCCATCCTTACTCCGTGGGTGAAAGGTATCTCAAGGGCAGTGAAGCCGCACGCAGAAGCCTTTTTCAGCCCTTCAAGAGTGTTTCCACCTGTGCCTGCAGGACCTATGCTTATCATTTTTCCTTTGCAGATTCGAGCTGGACGCTGATGAACCGTTTTGAAAATTTTGAGATCACTGTGGAAAGTATGATAGAGTACAGCATGAAGATAAGTATGAGGTTAAGCACAGTCTCCACTCCGGGCAGGGCTGTGAGAAGGATCGACTCTTCCTGAGCGAGTCCCACCACTACACTGGATCTTGTTATGGAATAAGATACCAGTGTGAACGCTATGACAGCCACTGCTATCCCTTTCTGGACATTCAGGGTCATGAAGATCTTCTCCTTGAAGGTAAACTCTTTTCTGAAGCCGATCTCTATAGCTGTGAGCCTGATGATCAGATATATAGCAAAAAGCATGAGGGACCTGAAATAGAAACCCATGTCCAGGGGAAGCTTTATAGTCAGCCCCACAAGGATGAACACGATTATCTCAAGAGCAGAGGTGAACATAGAGGAGAATTCCTGTAACTGGGCTTTCTCCTTTACATAGATGTTTCCGAAGAAAAGGCCCATGGTCGTAACCGATAAGACGCCGTTGCCCCCAAGATTCTCAGCCAGTATGTATGATATCAAAGCTGCAGTTATGATGGCAAGGGGGGAGACAGTCTCGCTGTACTTTTTTCTCATCCCCTTGAAGATGACAAGGCCTACCAGCACTCCTGATCCGATTCCGGCGGTTATCTGGAGCAGGAAAGGCAGTATCTGCTCGAGAAGGTGCTCAAACACTATCTCCCCAGCTACTGTCTGCATGAGATCCAGGAATATGAACGGCAAAAGTACTATCATGGGGGTGTTGAGTATGGACTCTATCTCCAGGAATTCTATAACCTTGTTCTTGCTGCCCCCAAGTACAGTCATCACTGCATCAGGGCTTGTTCCTGCCATCATGGCTGAGAATATCAGGCAGAGGAGCACGTTCTGTATCTGGAAGATCCATTTTGTGAAGAAGGTGAAGAGCGCAAGGTTGCAAAAAAGAAATATGCCTGTAAGCTTGAGCACCTTGAGGGAAAAGGTGTCAAACTCCTTTATCTTGAACCTTGACGTCGAGTCAAAAACGATCATGACCAGCGCAAGTATCGCGATGGATGTGAGGAAAACTGGAGGAAAGTCTATAAGCTGCTCGCCCCTGTAATAGATGTTGTTGAGCCCGATACCTGCCAGAAGCAAGAGCAGTATGTTGGGTATGCCCAGCTTCCTGGATATCAGGCTGCAGATTATCCCTATCAGAAGTATGATCGCGACATAAGTCAGGTATATCAAAGGGTCTGCCATAGCTTTCAATCCTCTTTTTGTTATTTCTTCCTGTATTTTCCTGTATGTTTTTCCTTTTCGTTCTTTAGCTATTTATTTTTTGTGTTTCACTTGCTTGCCCTTTCCTTGCTTAGCTTCTGGACATTCCTCAGCAAGATCAGTAAGTATAGGGAAAACCCTACCATTATTGCAATGCCTATCTTGCTTCCCCCTAACCCGATCTCTTTTATGATGATGTTGGAGATGATCCTGTCCCCTATGGAAAAAGGATTATAGCTCAAAAGCGTCGCTATCTTTGAGCCAAGTCCTTCTATAGGGATGAGAAGCGGGGAAAGCACGAACATGAGCAGCGCCAGCAGAACTGACACGACAGTAGCCACCTCATCAGAACTGAAAGAGAAACCCATGACCATGCCGAGCAGGATAAAAAAAGTAGAGATAATCAACAGGCCTATGACCACCAGATGGAGATGGTTGAGCACAGGTATCTGAAAAGCTAGCCAGCCGATGATGAAGACAAATATTATCTGCGAAAAGATGATGAGGAGGTTTGTGGCATAGGTGCCGAGAAGGAACATATAATCGCTTACAGGAGTGATAAAGTTACGCAGGTATGCAGGGGAATTTTTCTCACCTATAACTATGGAAGAAGATGACAGGATGCCGACCATGGTTATTATCATCATCATGAGGGTGGGAAAAAGCCTGTGGAGAGTGGTCTTTTCAGCATGCATACGCACGTATTTTGTCCTTATGGGATTGATGACGTCAGCAGTCTCAACCTGTGTGAACTCCTCAAGGTTAGCTGACATGGAATCCACCTGCTCCCTTATGGAACTGATGATGTCCAGGTTCTGGTCGATAGATTCCTGTATGTTTGAGACATCCAAGAGCATGGCCTGCTTGAGCTGGTTTGCCTGCCTCACCTGGGACTCTGCCCTGCTAAGGCCCTGGTCAAGGCTTTCAAGCTGCAGCATGGTGGTATTGATGTCAGCCTTGCTCTGGTTTGAGAACTCGCTCAGAGCAGAACCTGCCTGCTCAAGGTCCTGCTCAGCCTCCTCAAGCCCTTCCCTGGCATCTGAGAGCTGCTCCTGCCTGGTATCTATGCTTGAAGAGATATCATCCATATTCTCCTCAAGGTCAGTAGTGGTGGAGATGCACTGGCAGAGGTAATAGACCATGACGCTGGTGTAGTCGGACTCTATAAGGTCAAGATAGTCCTGGCGGCTCTCTGCCTCAGGAGGTTCAACATCAGCGCAGTCTATCTCAGTGCCGGAAAAGTTCTCTGTCTGGGCAAAGAGGTTCTCGCATGCCTGCCTCTGCCTGGAGACGTTCTCGCGGTACTGAGCCAGGGTATCCTCCATCTCTGCAAGGTCCTGGTCAAGCGAGTCTACCTGCTGCCTGAAATCCTGGACAGTCTGCAGGTTGGCTTCGATGCTGTCCTGAGTCTGGGTCTGGAGAGAATCCAGCCTGCTGGTGGTCTGGTTGACACTGGAGCGCACTTCAGAGATGTCAAACCCGCTCTTGTTGAAAGAGATGTCAAATTCTGACAGTTCTTCATAAATATCGTTTATCCTGACCTTCATCTGGCTGCCGGACTCGGACATCTGGACAAGCATCTGCCCGTTGCCTTTCACCTGGCTGACAGTCTCTTCTATCTTTTCAAGAAGAACCTCTGTCATCTCCAGGCTGAGCTCCTCCTCTTTTTGTTCTACCCTTGCGCTCATGATCCTCACCAGCAGAAGAGGGACCTGCATCTGGGAGAAATCAAAGTACATGGTTATTTCGTTCTCGACGCCTGGATCGATAGAATAGGGAAACACCACGCAGGTATGGATGGTAGATGTCTCCACAGCCCTTGCACAGGCATCTTCAGAGTCATAATAGAATATCTTTATCTCCCTGGTCTCTATCCGGTCTATGAGCGAGTTGACGTTGGGGTTGTTTTCTCCTGGAGCATACACACCCACAGCCACCCTCAGGTTTGCTGTGCTGTACTCGCCAAAGACAGAGCCGACTATGAATATGAATATAAGAGGGCCGAATATCACCAGGAATGCGTTAAGCCTGGACCTAAGGAGTATCTTGAAGTCTTTCTTCACCAGCTGCCAAAGTATGCTGAAAAATCTCATCCTGTCAGCTCCTTGATGATGTTCTTGGGCCATCCCTGCCTGGCCAGGGCCTTCTTTATCTCGCGGACAGATATGCCCTGCCTCCTGGCGCTCTCCACATAATCCATGCACTGCTTCATCTTTTCCCCAACAGGCAGGGGCTGCTTTGTCAGGGCCTCAAACACCTCATCAAGGGTGGGCTTGTTGACATCTATGCTCAGCAGTGTCTCGTTGTTCTTCTCAAGTATGTGCATGAGATTATGCACCACAGTCTCTGCCTTGGCTGTGTAGATTATGAGTTTGTGCTCCACATTGTTCATGTAGCTGATAGGGAGCTTGGCAGCGATCAGATCTCTCTTGATGATGTCATATCTTCCAGGAAAGCTCTCAAGATGTATCTCCTCATTCTTGGAATAGAGATCCCTGAGCTTACCAGGTGTATTGACCGTAAGGATAGTGCCTCCCTTGATTATGCCTATCCTTGTGCACAGGTGCTCTATCTCGCTGAGGGCGTGTGATGAGATAAGTATGGTCTTGCCCTTCTTGTTGATCTTCTGCACCAGTCGCCACATCTTTTTCCTGAGAATAGGGTCAAGGCCTGCAGTGGGCTCGTCAAAGATAAGCAGCTGAGGATCATGTAGCATGGCGATAGCGATGCCAAGCCTGCGCTTCATGCCGCCTGAGATTGAGCCTGCAAGCGTGTCCTTGGCATCATAGAGCTCCACCAGCCTGAGAAGATCAGGTATCCTGTCTCTGAGAGCGCCTTTCTCAGCCCCGTAGAGCCTGCCGAAATGCTGCATGTTCT
>WJKB01000112.1 GCA_014729345.1 Candidatus Woesearchaeota archaeon | reverse complement strand
GTACAGGATAGGAGACAGCCTGCTGATTGAGGTGCCTGAGAACAAGATAAAGCAGTTACTTAAGCTGGAAAAAGGGGCTACCATACTGCTGCTTGAAGGAAAACATGCAGGCACGATCGCCAGGATCGAGAAGATAGACGGCAGAAGCGTCATATTCAAGACAGATGATAAGGTATTTGAGACCGCAAAAAGATATGTGCTGGTAATAGGAAAAGAGAAACCAGCAATTACCGCGACAAATGCAGACAAAGATGAAAAACAACAGGAATAGAGATATTAGGGTAGAGAAGCTCACCTTGAACATTGGGGCAGGTAAAGACCAGGACAGACTTGAGAAGGGCATGCAGCTGCTCAAGAGCATTACAGGTCTGGAGCCTGTTAAGACCAGCACCAGCAAGAGGATCCCAGGATGGGGCCTCAGGCCTGGACTCCCTATAGGATGTAAGCTGACTGTGAGAAAGGGACAAGCAGAAGAGATACTCTCAAGGCTGCTTGACGCGAAGAGTTTTGTACTGCAGGAAAAGCAGTTCGATCAGTACGGAAACCTTTCCTTCGGCATACCTGAATATATCGACATCAAGGGAGTGAAATATGACCCAAAAATAGGAATAATCGGATTAGAGGTATGCGTGACCCTTGAAAGAAACGGATTCAGGATCAAGAAAAGAAGGCTCCAGAAAAGAAAGCTTAACAAGAGACACATGATATCAAGAGCAGAGGCGATGGAATTTATGAAAAACAAGTTCAACGTAAAGATCGGGGAAGAAGAATGAGCTACAGCAATTATGAGAAGGTTTTCAAGCAGCTGAAGGCAAAACCTGCAAAACTCAACAAATATATCAAGCACAACAAGCCAAAAGAGAGAAAGTGCGGAATAGCCCTGAGAAGATGCCAAAGATGCGGCAGGATCAGGGGCCATATAAGGAAATACGGACTTGACCTCTGCAGGCAGTGCTTCAGGGAGATAGCCACAGAGCTTGGATTCAAGAAATATCGTTAGGTGAGAAAATGTTGAATGATCCATTAGCAAACGCATTGTCGAAAATAATGAACGCCGAAAGGCTGGGCAGGACTGAGGTCCTGGTAAAACCAGTATCAAATACCATCAAATCAGTGTTCCAGGTGTTGCAGGACAACCATTACCTGGGAGAGTTTAAGGAGATCGACGACAGCAAGGGTAACGTGATAAAGGTTAACCTTATAGGCCATATAAACAAATGCGGAGCAATAAAGCCGAGGTTTAACTCCGGCAAGGAGAAATTCGAGTTTTTCGAGAAGAGATATCTTCCAGCGAAAGACTTCGGACTGCTGATAGTATCAACATCACAGGGCATACTGACCCACAAGCAAGCCAAGGAAAAAGGGATAGGAGGAAGGATGATCGCTTACTGCTACTGAGACAGTGCAGCTAAGCCCATATAAGAAAAGATCAAAAAGAAAAATGAGAGCAGACCTGAAAGAAGAGATAGAGATTCCGGAAAAAACCAAGGTCAAGCTAGACAAAGGGATATTCACTGTCGAAGGGAGCAAAGGGGAGGTCAGCAAAAGGCTGCTAAACCCAAAGATAAAGGCTGAGATAAAAGACAACAGCATCATATTAAGCTGCGAAAAAGCATCAAAGAGGGAGAAAACGCTCATGGGAGCTTTCAAGTCCCATCTCAACAACCTGATAAAGGGAGCCAACCAGGGACATGAGTATGTGCTGAAGATATGTTCAGGCCACTTTCCGATGAAAGTCACCGCAAGCAAGGAAGAGCTGGTGATCAACAACTTTATCGGAGAAAAGCATCCAAGAAAACTGAAGCTAAAGCCAGAAGTGGAAGTCAAGTTGGATAATGACCAGATAACCGTGAGCAGCACGAGCAAGGAGCTGGCTGGTCAGACAGCAGCTGATATCGAACAGATAACCAGAAGGAACGATTATGACCGAAGGATATTCCAGGATGGGATATACATAATAAACAAAGATGGCAAAGAGATCAGATGATATCACCATCGCCAGAACAGGAAAAATGACTGACACCAAACAACTGAACGAGCTGAAAAGGCAACTGAAAAAAAAGAAACCTAATTTCCTCAGGCAGGACTACCACAAGAAAAAAAGGCTGGCGAACAAATGGAGAAAGCCAAAAGGACTTCAGTCAAAGCTAAGGCTCCAGAAAGCAGGACACAGGAAGAAGGTTAGTTCAGGATTCGGAAGCCCTGCATCAGTAAGGTTCCTGCACAGCTCAGGACTGCTGCCGGTGATGGTATACACTCCTGCAGATCTTGAGAGCATCGACAGTGAAAAACAAGGCATAATCATATCAAAAGTCACCGGAAAAAAGAAAAAGATAGCAATTATCAAGAAAGCGCAGGAAAAAAACATCAGTATACTCAGCATCAAGGATCCTATAAAGTATGTAGAGGATATCGAGAAGAAGATTGAGGAAAAGAAGTCAGCAAAACAGGCAGAGAAAAAGAAAAGGGAAGATAAAGCAAAGCAGAGAGAGAAGAAAGCCAAAGAAGAAAAGGATAAGGAAGAAAAGAAAGAGATCAAGAAAACAG
>WJKB01000111.1 GCA_014729345.1 Candidatus Woesearchaeota archaeon | reverse complement strand
TGCGGTGTACATGGTGTTCATGATGTTCACAGATGCCACCACCACTGACACCAGCGCCACAAGTATAAGGACCCCTACGATAACACTGAATATCGCCCCGAAAGTCTCGATTACATCCTCGAAACTCTGCACAAAGAAGTCTTCTTTGCCCTCTTCCTGATCCTTGAATTTCCTTAGCTTGTCCTCGATCTTTTCAGCCAGGTCTCTGGGATCGACCCCTCCTGCTGAACTCAGCATTAGCGCCCCATACTTCCCTTCTTGGTCAGGATAAAGGGACTCGTAGCCTTCCATAGTAAGGTAAATATTGCCGTCATCCTGCGGATTGCCCACTTCTGAATAGAACCCTACTACTTCAAACTTCTCTTCATTTATCTCTATCTTGTCTCCCAGCCTGACCCTTCTTCTGAATATCTTGTCCTCTTCCATGTAGTTGTATCCAAGGACTGCTTTCTTCAGGTCACCTTTCTTCAGCCTTCTTCCGCTTATGACCTCTATGGTGGCCAGTTCCTCCACAAATTCAGAGTCTTCAGGGTTTAGCCCTGCCAGGAAATTGTACTTTCTCTCATCCCTATGCTCAACCTCTGCCACCCCTATGTACCATGCTGATATCTTATCCACTCCGTTGATCTTGCTTACAAAGTCCATGTCCTCCTCAGTAAGATAGAAATTATCATCCATCCCCGGGACCCCTGCGCTTTTTGGGCTGATCCAGAGCTTGTCTGTGCCCATCTCCTGTGCAAGTTCGTTCACGTAGTTGTTGATGCCCATCCCAAAACTCATGATTGCATAGATTGCTGTGATGCCTATCATGATAGAAAGCATCGTCAGGAAGCTTCTCAGCTTCCTATGTTTGATGTTCTGCAGCGAGTATTTTATCTCTTCGATCATTTGGCGCTCCTCAAAGAGTCGACAGGATTTAGCTTAGAGGCCTGCATTGCAGGAAGAACTCCAAAAAAGGTTCCTACTGCAAACGAGAACAGCAAAGATCCCAGTATCAGGAAGATGCTCACATGCGCCTGGATTATGTCCACTCCAAGCGCTGCCCTTCCTGCTGCAGCAAGCCCGTATGCCATCATCAGCCCTATGATTATCCCTACTATCCCTCCGACCATGCCCATGAATCCTGATTCCATGAAGAAAAGCGTGAATATGGTGCTGTTCCTTGCCCCTATGGATTTCATTATCCCTATCTCTTTTGTCCTTTCCACCACTGCTGTGTACATGGTGTTCATTATCCCTATGCCTCCCACCATCAGTGATATGCCTGCGATTATGTAGACGAAAAGCTGAACCGCGAACAAAGTTGAGTTTAGGCTTTCAAGGCTTTGCTGGGGTGTTTCCACAGTAAAATCCTCTTCTCCTTTTTTCACTCCTCTCTCTTTTCTCAACAGCCTCTCGATATCTTCCCTGGTCTTTTTCATCTCTTGCTCGTCTTCCACTTTTACAGCTATCAGATTTACCTCATCCTTCTCTGTGCCCAGTATGTCAAGCATGACCTCCTCGTTCATCAGGATTGCTGCATCAAAAAGATAGCTTCCCTTGCTTTCAAGGATCCCTATGACCTGGAACTTCTGTCCTTTGAAGAGCAGGTTGTCTCCTACTTTTATGGCTTCTTTGAATGCATTGTCGTCTTCTGCAAAGCTTGATCCCAGCACTACTCTTCTGTTGTCCCCATCCTTCAGCATCCTCCCTTTTTCAGCATCCAGATTCACTGTGTCATATGCCAACTTTCTTTTCTCTCCAGAGGGTATAGACATGGCATAAGCTATGCTTTGGATATCATTGTATTCCAGGCCGCCGCTTTCCAGGTATCTTGGCAGCGCCATCTCAACATTTGGGATCTGCTCTATCTTGTCTACCAGGTCGCTGGTCAGGGGATCTACCACCCCTGTGCCAGGAGGCCCTGCAAATCCAATGCCTGAGGCCTGGACAGACAGCACGTCAGTGCCAAGAAAGCCGAACTGCGATCTTATTGTCACCCTCAGGCCTTCTCCGAGCCCTATCAGAGCCACTACTGCGGCTATTCCTATGAATATGCCTATCATGGTAAGCCATGATCTGATCCGCCGCTCTTTGATAGTCCTGGCTGCCAGCAGGAGATATTCTTTGATCATGGTCTACTGCTTCTTGCTGCTTTTGCCCTTCTGCTTTTTCTTCCATCTGAGATAGAACCAGACACCTGCTCCTACTATCAAAATTACTATCAGGATGCCTACAAGGGCACTGCCTCCTCCCTGTGCTGCCGGAGCCTTTACCTCAAGCTCTTCTTCTGCTGAGAACTCGTTATTGTTCGCGTCCTTGTAGGTTATCTTCACAGGAAGCGAAACCTCTTTCTTTCTGTCATCTTTCCATGTGAACTCGGCGGTCTCATAGTCGTCTGAATCTATGTTCCCCACATAGTACTCTTCAGGGCTGGCAAGGTCCAGAGAACCTGTATCTTTGATATGGACAGTTACGAACTTGATGTCTATAACCCCTTTGTTCACTATCTTGACAGTTGCAGTCACGTCTCCTGAAGCTTCCCTCTCTGTATCCTCGATCTGGATTATGATCTCTGGGCTGTCTCCTACTATCAGCCCCATTGTCAGGTCCCTTGTGTATGTGGTCCCAAGCTCGTCCTGGTAGCTGATCTCCAAGGGCACCTTGTACAGTCCTGATTCTGCGTCAGGTTCGGCCATCAGGTCAAAGGCTACTGTGGACTGTTCTTCTGCGTACATCATCTCGACGACTTTCTCGTTTGCACTTCCTATGGGTGCAAAAGGGATATCGTCCAGGTCCAGTTTGAACTTAAGGTCCTTGAGCAGGGAATCTGCCAGGTTTGTGACAGTGATATATACCTCAGATGCCTTTCCGGGCGAGACCCTGTCCTCTTCTACCTCAACCTCATTGACAGCAAGTATTGCATCGTGGGTCTGTATCCTGATGTCAAAGTCAAAAGTAGTCCAGCTGTTTCCGTTGTCCAGGCTGTATCTTATCCTTATCTCGTTATCCCCTTCTACTGCATTCTCGTCCACCTTGAGCTTATAGTACAGTATGACTCCATGGTCTCCTATCTGCCTTCCCCATACTGATCCCACCCGTCTTTCTGCCTCATCTCCAGGCATAAGCGAGAAAGGATATGAGGGGACAAGCTCAAATATCACGTTCTCAGCCTCTTCTGATCCCAGGTTCTCTACCTTCCACCTGAGCTCTACATACCCTCCTGGCTCAGCAGGGTCAGGCAGCTGGTTGACCTGGCTGTTGGCTATCCTTACAGGTTCCCATTCATCCTCGTCAAGGACATCCACATATTGCCCTGTGGAGATGTCGCCTGAACCTGCAACAGCAGCTGCCGGCTCCATCATCCCTAATGTCAACAATACCAATATCATGACTAAAACTATTTTTCTCATATTTTCGCCCTCCTTTTACAGCTCTTCATCCTTTTTATGGCCTGGCCGTCTTTCAAGCATATTATCCTGTCAGCGTACCTGGCCAGCTTCTGATCATGCGTTACCATTATTATCGTCTTCTTCTCGTCGTCATTCAGACTTCTGAGAAAATCCATGACCATCTTTCCTGTCTTGCTGTCAAGATTTCCTGTGGGCTCGTCAGCAAGTATTATTTCAGGATCGTTTGCCAGCGCTCTTGCTATTGCAACTCTCTGCTGCTGCCCTCCTGACATCTCAGTGGGCTTGTGGTCCATCCTCTCTCCCAGACCCACTTTTGTCAGTATCTTCTCAGCCCTTTCTATCCTGTCTTTCCTGCTGGTATTCTGGAATATCATGGGAAGCGTCACGTTCTCTTTTGCGGTAAGCGTATTGATAAGGTTGAACTGCTGGAATACGAACCCTATCTTCCTTCCCCTGATCTGGGCCAGGTCTGACTCTTCATAGGATGCTATGTCCTTTCCGTCCAGAAGTATCCTCCCTTTTGTGGGTATATCAAGCACTCCCACCATGTTCACACATGTTGATTTGCCTGAACCGCTCGGCCCCATTATGGCCACGAACTCCTTGTCATAGACCTCCATGCTCAGCCCTCTCAGTGCATGCACCTGCACTTCCCCCATAGTGTATGTCTTCCATACCTCTTCCAGTGTTATGACTGCCTTTTTCATCTTGTTTTCTTCACCACTATGTCTCCTTTGTTGTCCACCAGGAACTCCAGCCTGTCTCCATGCTTCCATCCTTTTGCCAGCACAAGACCTTTAGGTATCGTTATGGTATACTGCTTCTTGTTAGGGTACTGGAGTATTGATTTGTTTCCCATTTGATGTCTTTCCGGATTAGTTTGCTTTTGATAGTATAATTATATATACTTTTATTAAACCTTATTTCCCAATTCTAAAGGTATTATATAAATTTTTCTATATATAAAATTAAAAAAAATAAAAACTAATATTTATATTAATATTTTTATATATAATTTTATATATAACTCTATATGACTACCCGTATCTTGCTGCATCCATGGCTGCATGGCTGTAATCAAAAAATATAAATACCTTCGCCCAATCCTGACGCACATGCCAAGAAGAAAAAAAGAAAAAAAGGTCTCAAAGGAGATGATCCTGACGCTTTTTATAGCATTTATCATGATAGCATCTGTTCTGGGATACAGTATACTCCAGGGCGACCAGATACAAAAGCGGAAGTATGGGGATATTGTGCTGGTGCAGAGAGATATGAGCTGGGTCGCGAAGGTGAACCAGCATGAGCTGAAGTTCAGGTACCTTCCTGAAGAGCTCCAGGACATTGAGATCGGTCAGGAGGCGGTTGAGAGCATAAGGAACACCTATGAGGTAGACACCACCTCTGCACCTGATGATGAGAACAAGGAGGCTATCGCTCTTTTCCAGCATGATCTCGCAGGCCTGCTGGATTCCATGGATATCTACCTGCGTCAGGGTTTTACTGAAGAGAACGAGTTTGACTTGCCTATTATCAGCTGCGCTAATGCAACATCTTCTGTGCCTGTCCTGAAGCTTGCTACTGCCAATTCTACAGTGTTCAGTATGCAGGATGGGTGCATGATCGCAGAAGCATCCTCTTCAGTCGGGTTTATCAAGCTCAGGGACAAGCTGATGTACTCGTTGATAGGTATAAGTGTAGGATGATAACATGACAGAGAAGACGCCTGAAAACAAAGACATTAGACCCAAAGACCATGAAGCCAGTGATGACACTGACAGGCAGGCCCCTGAGGACAATCGCGAGATTTTAGAGGAGCAGGAAAAGGACACTAAACAGCTTGTGATAATGATACTTGTCCTTATAGGAGTTTTTGTCGCCCTCTTTGTCGGATCTTATATTGTCATGAAGAACCAGGAGCCTCCTGAGCCTGAAACAAGGGAATACCATAGTTTTCTTTTTGTGAAAGAGATGGGTCTCTGGAGGACCGAATGGCAGCTTGGAGATACTCTGTATACTCTGAGGATGCATTACGGCCCCTGGGAGCTTGAGAATGTTACTGTGGTGGGGGATCTGGACGAGAGGTTCCATCAGGACAGGATATTCATAACCTTTGACCCTTATGAGGAGGATCTCGGCCATATCGCTGTGGCTGCAGGAGAGCTGAGCCTGAACCTCTTCAAGGCTATACAGAAATACCCTGTGGCTGCATGCACTGCCGAACACCCTGACTGCGAGGAAAGGCCTATCCTCAACTGCTCTACCACCAACTCCTCTGTGATACTTCTGAGGTCTGCTCCCCATGAGAGGGTGCTTCTTGAGGGCAACTGCCTTATAGTGCAGGGAGAGGACCATGAGATCGTAAGGGCAGCAGAAAGGGCACTGTACCAGTGGTATCAGATCATGAGATGAGCAGATGTTCTTCTGTTCTTTTGGGTTTCTGAACATAGGCTCTTAAGTGAAAAAAACCGAAACATTTATATAATTATGAATATATATTCATTATTAATAATGGATTATTATTCAAAATGCCAAGACCAATAAGTATGAGAAGGGTAAGGTTTGAACCTGGAGTCACCTATTTCAAGCCCGCCGGAGTGAGACTGAGCACTATCGGTGAGACTGTCCTTGCAGTGGACGAGTTTGAGGCCATAAGGCTGAATGATCTTGAAGACATGGAGCAGGGCAAGGCTGCAAAAAAGATGAGTATTTCCCAGCCTACATTCAACAGGCTGATAAAGGTTGCGAGAAAAAAGGTTGCAGAAGCTTTGGTGAACGGCAAGGCCATAAGGATACAAGGAGGTAACTATAAGATGGCACAACCCCGAAGAGGCAGAGGGATGGGAAGAGGAAGAGGTTTCAGAGGGCCTGCAGCAAGCTGTGTATGCACAAGCTGCAGCTACCAGGCGGCCAAAAAGCCCGGAGTACCCTGCTCAACCCTAGCATGCCCTAAATGCAAATCACCCATGATAAGAGGACAATAAGATGGCTGAAAAGAAAGAGACCATATCCATGATTGCGGTACTGATCAACCTGGTACTGTCTGCAGCAAAGATAGCTGTGGGTATCCTAAGCAGGTCTGCATCTGTTATCGCAGAAGGTATCCATTCAGGCATGGATATCATCACAAGCGTGATCAGTTTTTTCGGAATAAAGCTGGCCAAGAAACCGGTTGACAAGAAGCATCCTTACGGTCATTACAAGAGCGAGGTCATTGCAGGCTTCCTCATAACCATAGTGCTGTTTCTGACATCACTGTGGATAATATATGGAGGGATTACGGACTTCTTTACAGTCAAGGAGATCCAGGTCACCTATCTGACCCTCGGGGTCATGGCTGCCAGCGCAGTGATCAATGAGTTGATGGCAAGGATAAAGATCCATTATGGAAAAAATTACGAGAGCATGGCACTGATAGCAGACGGCCAGCACTCAAGGATAGATGTGTTCGTGTCAGCAGGAGTTTTCGCAGGGCTTTTCCTGGTGAGATACTGGGCGCATATAGATTCGCTTATCGCTATAGCGATCGGCGTTTATATCCTGATTAGGTCATTTTTCCTCGGCAGGGAGACCACAGACAGCCTCCTTGACGTGACTGCCGGAGAAGAGTTTGAGGAAAAGGTGCGAAAGCTTGTGGAAAAAGAAGGCATAAGGTTGTCAGGCATAAGGACCCAGAAGCTTGGACCCAAAGTATTTGCAGAGCTGAAAGTGGAACTGGACCCAAAACTTAAGGTAGATCAGGCTTCAAAGATTACAAAGAAGCTCCAGCAGAAGCTCACAGGGTCCCTGCCTGAACTGCAATACACTGTGATACAGATCAGCACGCATGATATCAAAGAGGAGTACTACAAGCCTCCCATAGGGGAAGGCTTCACCTGGAGAGGCAGGATGGGAGGGAAGGCGCTCGGGCCCAGGGGGCAATGTGTATGCGCTGAGTGCGGCAAGGCTGCCCCTCATAAGAGAGGGGTCCCCTGCACTTCCATGAAATGCCCGGAATGCGGAAGCAGGATGAAAAGGGAGAATAACAGTTAGATGGGCAAGAGAGTAGAAGATATCAAAACAAAAAGATCATGATAAAAAACACGGAGGATTGATAAGATGCCAGCAGGAGATGGAACAGGACCCATAGGACAGGGTCCCATGACAGGAAGAGCAGCAGGTTTTTGCGCAGGCTCTGATAGGCCTGGATATGCAAACTCTGCGCCAAGAGGAGGAAGATTCTTCAGACGAGGATTCTTCGGAAAAGGTACAGGAGCAGGCAGAGGCTTTGCCTGGAGAAGGACAGCATATGTCCAGCAGCCGCAGGCTGTCCATCCGGAGCAGGCTCCTGTGCAGCAGGTGCAGCCAGCTGTCCAGAAGCCATGCCAGCCCGCAACAGAGCAGGAGCTGCAGATGCTTGAGGATGAGGCAAAAGCGGTCGAAGATGAGCAGAAATATCTGAAGCAGGAGCTCGAGTCCATAAACAAGAGGATCGAAGAGCTCAAGAAAGAGAATAGGTGACCAGGATGGGAGATATAGCTGTTGTTCTGGACTCAAAGTACAAGGTGCCGTCTCATATCAAGGAAGGCGCCGGGCTTTACATTATCGACGAGAGGACAGGAGAGTACAGGCAGCATAAGGATCCCAAGCTCAACATACAGAACGGCAGGGACCTTTATGACTACATCAGCTACAATGATAAGCTTGAGACTGTCGACAGGGTCATACTGGGTGAGAGCTTCGGTGAAGGAGGAGGACTGAAAGGAGCAGACAAGGATGTGAAGATCATCCTGGAGAAAGAGGGCACTCATGTGGACCAGCTCATCGACAAGTACAGGGTGCGTACAGTCGCCAAACAGCTGAAGAACCAGGCTTCTGGCAGGTATGTGATAAAGAAGACCCAGCCGTCTGAGCAAGAGCAGGCTGAAGAGGGACAGGAAGGCAGCTACCAAGATGACTATGAGAGCCGCGGCAGCTCCGGGAATGAGCAGGAAAACCCAGAAGAGAATGTTGAAGAAGAATCTGACCAGGAAACTGAAGAGCAGACCGAACAGGAAAAA
This sequence comes from Candidatus Woesearchaeota archaeon, assembly GCA_014729345.1. GTDB lineage: Archaea > Nanobdellota > Nanobdellia > Woesearchaeales > WJKB01 > WJKB01. The sequence goes on along the minus strand of WJKB01000111.1, from coordinate 3,391 downwards.
GAAGCCTAGAAAATAGGCGGAGGTTAAAAATGAAGATTGCAGTAAGTTCAGCAGGCCAAGGCATGGAAAGCGAGGTTGACATGAGATTCGGCAGATGCCCTGCCTATGTCATCGTCGAGATAGAGGATAAGCAGATCAAAAGCGACAAGACCATCGAGAATCCTGCCCAGATGCAGGCAGGCGGTGCAGGCATCGCTGCCGCCCAGGCAGTCGGGGATGAGCAGGTGGAAGCTGTCATCACCGGAAATGTCGGGCCTAACGCTTTCATGGTGTTCCAGAGGCTTAACATAAAGGTTTACCAGGCTTCAGGCACTGTCAGGCAGGCAGTTCAGGATTATATCGACGGAAAACTACAGGAGGTAAGCTCTCCAGGCCCTTCCCATATCGGGATGGGCATGGGCGCAGGAGCAGGCATGGGCAGAGGAAAAGGCACAGGTGCAGGAAGAGCCACCGGTCCTGGCCAGGGAAGAAGATCTGGAGCAGGTCAGGGCAGACGTTCTGGCGCTGGTCAGGGTTCTGGCCAAGATGATGGTTCTGGCCAGGAACCCCCGCAGGATCCTGGGCAGGGCAGAGGCAGCGGAAGAGGAGCAGGCAAAGGCCAGGGAGGTAGGAAAAGATGAGACTGGCAATATCTACAGACAATGATATGGTCTCAGAGCACTTCGGAAGATGCCCTGAGTTCACTATAGTGGATATTGATGAGGGAAAGGTCCAAAAGAAGGAAGTCATCGATAATCCAGGACACAGCACAGGATTTATCCCAAAGTTCCTGAAAGAGAAAGATGTTGGTTGTGTGATCGCAGGCGGAGCCGGTTTCAGGGCCCAGCAGCTCTTTGACCAGCTTGGCATCAGGCTGATAACAGGAGTACAGGGCAAAGTGGATGATGTCATAGAAGAATTTGCAGCGGGCGAGCTGAAGAAGGGAGAAAGCCTCTGCAAGCCTGGAAAAGGCAGGGGTTATGGTCTTGAAAAAGAAGACAAGCAGCATGATTAGGATGCAGGTTAGGCCCCACATGCTCTTTGGCTGTAATTGCAGTAGCCTTTATCTCCTTGGCCTGCTGCGCTGAACAAACTGAAATGATGGAATGAAAAATGGAAAAGACTGTTTTGAAAGGCAGCATAACAATCATAGATGTCTATGATAATGTTGAGTCTGATCCTGGCTTTAGGACAGGTTTCGGATTTGGAGCTGTCATGAAGCTGGCAGACATGAATATCCTGTTTGATACAGGAGGGGATGCTCCCACACTGCTGACAAACCTTGGAAAAGCAGGTCTCAGGCCTGAGGATATTGATATGGTGGTGCTTTCTCACATCCATGCAGACCACACCGGAGGGCTGTCTGGGTTTCTTGAAAAGAACAGCGACCTTAAGGTCTGTGTGCCTGAAAGCTATCCTGGGAATCTCAAGGATCAGATAGTATCTGCAGGGGCTGAACTGGTTGAGGTCAAGGAGCCTGCACAGCTTGCTGAAGGCATATACTCTACAGGAGAGCTCGGGACCATGATAAAAGAGCACTCCCTGATACTTAATACAGAAAAAGGTCTTGTCGTGATCACAGGCTGCGCCCATCCTGGCATAGCTGATATCGTCAGGAAGGCAAAGGAGCTTCTTGATGAGGATATCTACCTGGTCATGGGAGGATTCCATCATCCGCATGTCTCTGTGGTGAAAGATTTCAGGGACATGGGGGTGGAGAAGGCAGCGCCTTCACACTGCACAGGTCATGAAGCTGTCCAGGCTTTTTCCAAAGAGTATGGGAATGACTTTATACAGACAGGGGTCGGCAGCACCATCATCATTGGATGAGTTCGTGCGATACATATATATATTATGCATATTATACATGAAAATAATACAGAAAACATTTGAAACTTCAAAAAGGAGGAAAAAACATGATATCAGACAATACCTTCATATGGATGGCAGTTTTCGCAGTCTCTTCTGCAATAGTTAACGGCCTGGGGATATACGCCATATACAAGAACAAGAGCTGGGCTGAGAAGGCAAAGACATATCTAATGTGTTTTGCAGCCGGCATGTTGATATCTGTTCCGCTGGTATTCGCTTTTCCGAACGCTGTGGAGAAGAACTTTTACGCAGGTTTTGCAGGGCTTGTAGGGTTTTTGTTCATGTTTTTCAGCAACAACGTGATAAAGCACCGGACCAGGCAGCAGAGCCTGGCTTTCGGCATCACTGCAGCAGAAGGTATTGGCATCCATTCCTTTGTTGACGGTGTCATATATGCGGTCACTTTCAGCGCAAGCATACTGGTAGGGTTCCTTTCAGGATTAGGGCTGGTCATCCATGAGTTTGCAGAGGGGGTGATCATCTTTTCAGTGCTGATAAAGGCGGGGTTTAAGAAAAAGAAAGCTGCGTTATGTGCTTTCTTCATCGCGTCACTAACAACCCCTCTTGGAGCGTTCATAGCCTATCCTTTCGTGAGCATGCTGGACAGCTCTCTTCTGGGTCTTGCCCTAGGTTTTGTTGTGGGAGTTCTGATATATATCTCTGCTTCACATCTGCTGCCTGAGGCGAGAGAGCATGAGAAAGAGCATTCCAAATGGGCATTCCTGGCAGGGGTTGCGCTGGCGCTTGTGATCGTCCTCACAAAGATGGCATGAACAACAGGCGAAAGATGAGGTTCAGGAGCAGGATAAGTCAAAGACAGCAGATAAAAGTTTGAAAAAACAGAAGGAGGTCAGCATGGCAAACAACATATACCTTTGGACAGGTCCTGGATGGGGGAAAAGTACCTCTGCGTTCGGGGCCGCGCTCAGGGCAGTTGGGCACGGAAAAAAAGTGGAGATAATACAGTTCATGAAGGGCAGGAAAGACAAGATAGGCGAGTACAGGATCAGGAAAAAGCTCGGCCCTAAGTACAACATAGAGCAGTTCGGCAGGGAAGGATTTGTGAACCTGAAGAAACCTACAGAGAAAGACAAACAGCTGGCTGAAAAAGGCCTTGAAGCTGCCAGAAAAGCTGCCAAAAAAAAGCCTTTCCTTTTGGTCCTGGACGAGATAAATGTGGCGGTCGCAGCCGGTCTGCTGGAGGAGAAAGAAGTGATAGACCTTGTGGACTCAGTGCCTAAAGAAACGCACGTCTACCTCACAGGCAGGCGCGCCACAAAAGGCATGATCAACAGGGCTGATTACGCCAACGAGATAAAGATGCTTAAAGGCAAAAAAAAACTGAAAGGGGAGAAAGGGATAGACTACTGACTCATCCGATTCTATGAAAAAAGATGCCATGAAGATAGCTATAACAGGAGGGAAAGGCGGCACAGGCAAGAGCACCATAGCTGTTGCTCTGGCATCGCTGATTTCAAAAAACAAGGATGTTTTGCTAATAGATGCGGACGTAGACTGTCCTGACGACCATCTTTTACTG
>WJKB01000110.1 GCA_014729345.1 Candidatus Woesearchaeota archaeon | reverse complement strand
TCACTGTAGATCTGGTCCAGTCCCCTGCATCCTTCTTCTCCATAAATTATATATTTTACACCGTATCCTGCAGCAAGGCTGTAGTTGCCGTCGATTATCCTTTTCCTGTTCGCTATCTGCCGCAGATAAGCATCACTATACACTTCAAGATCGCTCAGTTTCGCGTCCATAGGATACTTGTCAGCGATCGCTGCAAACATCACCTCTTTTGCAGGCTCTCCTGCCACAATAATCCTTGAGAAATCCTTGTCATGCACTCTCAGCCATCTGGCAGCCTCAATCTCCTCCTCACTTATCACTGAGAACATGGAATTGTAGTCATGTAGTATCCAGAAAGGAACTGCAATCGATACCGCCAGCAGTACAACCAAAGCCAGCTCAAGCTTTTTATCTTTTATCCTTGCCATGGAGACAGAGGCAAGTAGGATTGTCGGAAAGGCCAGAGTGTCCAAAAACTTCAACTGTGCAGGTGTGTAGTGATATACTGTGAATGCCAGGCAGACCAGGAAAAGCAAAGAGAAGAAAAGCTTCTTCCTGTGCCTGTAACCCAAAGCAGCGAAAGCAGCTGCAAGCACCACAGGATTGAGCCTTATCAGGTATGATATTGCAGTGCCCAGGTCGATAAATCCAGGCATGGAACCGTACCAGACAGTATTATGCCACTCTCCTTCAAGGGCGCTGAAAAAGATCCTGAAGTACTGGAATGCCCAGGGAAGAGTTACCACCAATCCTGTTCCTATGGCCCTGAGAGTGTCTTTTCTGTATTCCCTGTACGTTGCCAGCAATATCAGCGTGCAGAAAAGGGCAAACGGGCCGACAAAGGAATGCGCAAGCAGGGTCAGTCCCAGGAAGATCCCCGAAATCCAGAATCTCTTGCTGAACCAGAAGAACAGCATCATGCAAAGCAGGTCATAGGCAAGTATTTGTGGGAAAGCAGAGAACGCCAGCAGTACAGCAAGGTTTCCTACCACCACAGATGTTCCTAGGCAGTAAAATCCTGTTTTCCTGTCAAATATCCCGCCCAGCAGATACATGCATAAGGGAAAAGCCGCAAATGCGGCCAGCCCTATGACACGCACAGCCACAACAGCATTCAAGCCCAGTATATTAAGTATCAATGCAGGGTAATGAAACAGCACAGGATAAGTGAGTCCTGTGTCTGATACAGGCATGTAATCAAGAGGATAGATTTGCTCTCTCAGCACCGGCTCCACGGTCCGTGCATGGGTCCCCACATCCTCGATAGGATAGGCAGTAAAGCTGTAGAGGCCGAGCACAAGCTGTATCAATACAGCTCCTGCAAAAAGCAGCCTTTCTCTTGTTGTCTTTTCCATCATACAACAGAAAGTTTTTTATTTATATAAACATTACTTCATATTATGCAATGTGAGATGTGCGGCAGGGACACTGAATTGGTCATATCCCTTATAGAAGGAACAGAGCTCAGGGTCTGCAGAGACTGTGCTAAGCATGGCAAGGTTCTCAGGCCTGTACCCAGCGCTCCACAACCGCGGAAAAAACCTAAGCCTGCAGAGCCTGCTTCTCCCGAGCCTGAGATAATCGAGGTCATAACAGATGATTATGCCAAAAAGGTGAAGGAAGCCAGGGAAAGGCTTGGGCTCAAGCAGAAGGATTTTGCCAAGAAACTCAGCGAGAAGGAGGCGCTTCTTCACAAGGTTGAGACAGGAAAATACATGCCCAGCCTGTTGCTGGCAAGGAAGCTAGAGCATGCGCTTAATATCACCCTGGTTGAGAAGCATGAGGAGAAGCATGACACAGAGAACAAAAGACGTACAGAGACCTTCACCATAGGCGATATGATAAGCATCAAGAAGAGATAAACGCATACATTTTGCTTCCAAATATCTCTTTCTCAAAGACCAGCTTGTTGTCTTGCTTTATCCTTATTAGGAGGGCATCATTCTTAGCCCGGCATCTCTCATCGTCCTTTCTGCACGGAAATGATCTTGGAGTATACACTATCCCTGAAATATTGTTCTTGTAGGTCTCGTATGTAGCAGTACAGTCATCCACATAACATGGTATAAGGAGATTGTCCACATAAAGCGCAGGCCTGGGATCAGTCACCAGTATCTGGCCCTCCACAGGATTTTCCTGGAAATACCTGAAGAACCTTTCCTGTTCAAGGTAATCTCCCTGGGTGAAGTCAGGCAGATATTCCATATCCTTGTAGGTGTCGTGCGCAAACAGCAGGAGCATAGCAGCTCCCAGCAGTAGCCAGTAGTTCCGGCTGATCCATGACCAGGCTGCTCCTGTCATGTTCCTCTCAGGCTTCTGGCTCTTCTGCCTGAAAAAAGAAGCTATCCCATATGCTGAAAATAGCGCTACATAAGGTATGACAGTCATCAGGTATCTTGTCTCCTTGTGTGCAAGAAACATATAATAGCCTGATGTCGCCAATAGACATGCCATCAGGATGATCCTGGCATCCTTCCTGTAATCCCTGTTGACAAAGAACATCACTATTCCAGGAACAGCAAACACAAAAAGCAGGTTTTGCCTCATAGTCTCGGCCAAATAGAACCATGCCTCTTTCTCATACAGCCACAGATAATTTCCGTGGACAGCCAGGTTTGCAGCAAAAAAAGGTTCGAGGAAAGATCCGTACTTGAGTTGGTTGAACAGCAGGAAAGGCGCTATAAGAAGGCCTGCGCCAGCCAAGAACCTCATTCCCCCTCTTAGGTCTTTCCTTCTTGTCAGGATCATCAGGAGTATGGCTATTATGATACCCTGGGGAAACCTGAACAGGAAACTTATGGCTGCCAGCAGTCCTGACCAGAACATCTTCCCTTTCAGAAATACGTAGATGGCCAGCAGTCCGAAGAATATGGAGGGCATCTGGCTAAGTATCATGGAGCTGTATCTCATGAACAGGGGTGTGATACCTGCAAGGACAGCTCCCAGAAAAGCGATCTTTTTGTAGAATATCCTTTTGCCAAGGACATATATCATCAAGATGCTCCCGATGGTGAAGAACAGCTGCAGAGCCTGGCCGCACAAAACCGCATCTGCTTCTGATATCAGCGCAGGCACAAGCAGTATCGGAAGCATCACAGGGCGGAGACCTTCCCATAGCCCACTTGCACCAAATGATGAGATATATTTGGCCATGCCCACGTAAACAGCACTGTCCCAGTATATCGGCATTGATTTAAGGTACCAAAGAAAATAGAAGGTTCCCAGCAACAGGAGCGCAAGAATGATACCCAGATTATCCGGCAACAACATCAACCAGGGAATGGTTTTCCGGGGAAGCCTGCATTTTAGCTGTCTCATTCTTCACCTCAGGTTCAGGTATGTATCCTATGCAATCCTCCATCTCTGACTCATAGTAAGGGCATATCTTTCTCAGGATATCCTCCTGCTCCGTGAACCCGTGGAATGCCTCGTTCTCGATGATAAGTGTAGGGTAAGTGGTGATTTCATGCGTATTCTTTATTATCTGTATCATGGGCTCTTCGCTAAGCTGGGAATCAAGAGCAAATATCAGCAGCTTTTCTTGGAATCTTTTCTTCAGGTAATCCAGTATAAAAGCCTGCTCTTCGCACTTTGGACACAGCTGGTCTGTGGCAAAGAAATAAAGGATGGTTGTCATCTCAGAATCACAGATATCTCTTGTCCTTTTTGCAAGGAGCCAGTACCTGAGCTGTGCTATGGTATATTCCCTCTGCAGTATCTTGAACTCTTCCTTGTTTATGGTGGCATCCTCGTCAAAGTTCTCCAGTCTTTGCCTGGCTTCTGCGATGTTCTTGATGTTCTCTTCAAAGGTCTCCTGGACCGCAGAGCAGCTGCCTTCTTGCTCAAGCTGGTCTATATAAGCGTACTGCAGCTGCATGCTGGTGTAGTCCAGCCTGTCGATCGTCGCCTCAGTCTGTAGGTATCCTACGCGCTCCCCTTCGATCACAAATCCCATAAAGAGTCCAAGCACGAATATGCCTACTGTCAAGATCGCTGCTATGAAATATTTGTCCTTGCTTACTTTTCTCATCTCTGTCTCACCATCTCTGTTTCTTCCCTCTTATCAGGTCAAACGCTATCCCTATCCACATTGTTCCAAGCACCAGGAAATAAAGGAATATGTAGAAGAACAGGGAAGGAGTACCGTGTTTAAGTATGTTTTCCCTGGTGGACACATGTGATTTCTTGAATATAACCAGTGATATCGTAAGCATAGCCACTGCCACGAAGAGTGTCATGTAGTTCAGGTCAAGTATATGGAAACTGTATGAGAAATTCCTTATGAAAGTCATGAAATCAAAGTTCACAAAGCTCATGTTGTAAAAGTATTGGACATAAGGCTTTATTGAGTAGTATATTATCGAGCTTATCATGATCAGTGCGATCATTCCCGACAGTATGATGGTAGGCATCTGTATTATCCCGAAATCACCGTATTTCCTGTTGAACATCATGAACTTATATCTTATGGCGTTGATTATTGCGCCCTTATACCATCTGTTCCTCTGCATGTAAAGCTGTTTTAGGTTCTCAGGGGCTATGGTCAGCACGTCTGTGTTAAGAAGCTGTACAAGCCTGTATTGCCTGCTCTGAAGCCTCAAAGCCATCTCCAGATCTTCTGTAAGATTATGGTTGGCGTCAAAATACCCTACCCTCTTGATTATCCCTGTCCTGTATACTGAGAAAGGGCCCGGAGCCACATGGACGCAGTTCAGCTTGCTCATCAGTTCCTTGTAATACATGTTGACGATATATTCGTACCACTGCATCCTTTGGAGCATATTCTTTGGATTCTTCACCTTGAGTGATGGTAGCACTGCCGCTATCTTCTCATCAGCATCAAAATGAGGCAGCATCTTCCTGAGGGCATTCGGCTTCACAAAAGAGTCAGCATCCATGCAGACAAAGAACTCTCCTTTGGCTTTTCTCAGGGCTGAGTTAAGGGCAGCTCCCTTGCCCCCATTCTTTTTGTTGATAAGCTTTATGTCAAATCCAGGGTACTCAGCGATAACCTCCTTGATCTTATCCAGGGTCTTGTCCCTGCTTCCGTCATTGATAGCGATAATCTCAAGCTTTTCCCTGGGATAATCCAGCTTGAGCACAGAGGTCAAGGTAGGCTTTATGGTCTTCTCCTCATTATAGGATGGTACAGCCACAGTCACCATAGGAAACTTGGTTATCTTTTTTCTCGACTCTTTGTTATCATCACTCAGAAAGACCAGGAACCAGAATATCGCAAAATAAAGCGAAGTCAGGTAAGCAAACCAAAGGAGCACTGTGGCGAAAATATTCATTCTTCATCTCCGATATATTTCCATATCTGGAAACCATCTTTAGAATAGACATTTTTAAATGTTTCGTTGATTCTGAGTAAAAAAAGAAGACCGTCATCGTCTGAGTCCCATATATCTTCCCGCATGTCAGGAGAGATATATACATATCCTATGCTGTACCTGTCAAGTATCACAGTGGTTTTTTCCAGGTTCCTGGAGCTGAAAACTGTCTTCGTGTCCTGCAGTTTTTTCTCAACACCCTGCCTACTCAAGGACATAGGATCCGTAAGCGCCTTTCTTTCAGCGATGCTTTCTATCCAGAAACCTTCGCTTGCGTCAGACAGTACTCCGGCTCCTGGACCTGAATTCTCTTTCAACCAAAGCAGGCTCATGTATTTTTCTGTGGTGGGCGGCGAGTTTACCAGCCTGCTGCTGAAAGACAGGGTTGAGAAGATCAGTCCGCAGACGATGACCAGCAGTGAAAGATTCCTTATGAGACGCAGGTCCCATCTCATCCTGTAAAGTGACAAGAACCCTTTGGCTGCGAAAAAAGATACCAACAGGCAGAGATACAAGTTGGCAGATACGTCAGCATATGCAAACAGGAATATCAAGAGCACTGTCCCTACATATAGGCTAAGGGGCCTTTTCCTGGGTTTCCATAAGATTATCCCTATTACGCATAGTAACAGGTTGAATATTCCGAAAGATATCATGCCTCCAAGGTCAGAGACAAAGCTTGACAGGAAGGTGACATATCCTGGTTCAAGGCTGCCCAATATACCTGCCGACGCTTTTCTGTAAGACAGGAAAAATATGCCTGTAAAAAGAGACAGCATCACTA
>WJKB01000109.1 GCA_014729345.1 Candidatus Woesearchaeota archaeon | reverse complement strand
GCACTGTATCAATTGCCCCTATCTTCAGGTTCTTGAGCACCTCTTCCTTTCCGTAGCTTACCATCCCTGGCTTCTTGCTGAGCAGCTCAAAGAAAGTGTTCATTATCTTCTTTTCATCAGCGATCTCCTCCTCAGCAAGAACATCCTGGCTCTTGTCCACAAGTTCCTGCAGGCCGAAATCTCCTGTGTATGAAAGATCCTTTATCGCCACGATCTTGTTCTTCACCTCAGTGGTTATATATCCGCCTTCCACAAAATCATACTTGGTCGGCCCCGGACCTCCGACGATTATCCCCTTGAGGTTCTTGTTTCCCAGGAACTGTTCTTTCATGTATTCAGCCACCTTCTTGTAATGGTCCTTTGCAGCGCCTTCTCTGAGCCTGGCAAACCTCTGCGCGCTCTGGCCCCCTGCCTTGAACTTTCCAGGCACCTCTGAATGCGTCTTAAGCAGCGGGACGATGGACTTGCCTTTCAGAAGTGCGACATTGGCATCCCTGCGATCCATCACCACAAGGCCGTAGACATCCCTTGTCTCCAGCATCTCCCTGAGATTGTCGAGCACAAACTCCTTGTCGCACCTGTAAAGCCTCATCTTCATAGGCACAGGAGGCTGTATACTCCAGACCTTCACGTCAGACTGCCCTTCTCTTTCTGAGACGTTTCCTGAGAAGCAGGCAAGGCCGTTAGGAGGTGTCTTTTTGAAGAGCTTGAGGTGCTGTATCATCTTCTCAAGCGCGTCTATAACATTCTTCCTCGTGGAGCTTGACTTGATGTTCGTGGCTGTACCCTGTTCCTGTGACAGGTGCTGCTGTATCTTGACAATGTCATATCCTTGAGGAACGTAAACACTGACAAGCTCTGTGTGCCTGCCCCTGTAGCCTTCAAGCTCCTTTATGAACCTCTTGAGCTCATACCTTTGTTTGGAAGTTATCATCATATCATCACACCAGAATGAGTAACATTTATAAATTTTGGCCTGTTTTTACATCAAAAAGAGTTAGATTTATAAATGAGAGTAAAATAATCCACAGGTAAGGGGCTGTGGGGTAGCTTGGTTTATCCTTTCTGGTTTGGGACCAGACAACCCCGGTTCAAAACAGTCTCTGTTAAGGAAGATCGCAAGCAATAGCAGATGACTCGTGAAAGTCCGGGCAGCCCCGCATCATGATAAGAGAAGCAAAAAAATGGCAGAAGTAAAAAAACTTGAAGGAAGCAAAAGATTCGGAGCAAGGTATGGAAGAAGGATCAAGCATAAGGTAGATGATATTGAGAGGGTTCTTAAAGGGAAACATCAGTGTCCTTACTGCCACAGCCCAGCTGCAAAAAGGTTGGCTGCAGGCATATGGCAATGCAGGAAATGCGAGGCCAAGTTCACAGGCAGGGCCTATGATGTTGCAAAAAAGGTCAAGATAAAGGAAGAGGTTGCAGAGACAGAGGAGCCTGAAGAGGAAGAACAGGATTCAGGAGAAGAAGAACCAGAAGCAGAAGGACCACATGAGGAAGAGGAACAGAGAGAAGAGGGACCTGAAAAGGGACAGCAGGCAGAAGAACAGGAGCCTGAAGAACAAGAAACAGGTGAAGAGGCCCCTGAAGAAGGACAGGAGGAACAAGATGACAAGATATAAATGCTTCATGTGCAACCACAAGATCTCCAGTGAACAGATAGGCAAGAGGGTAAGGTGCCCTTACTGCGGAAGCAAGATGCTGTACAAGCCTAGGAACACTTCCACCAAGATAAAAGCAAGATGAGATTATCAGCAAGCATCAGCGTAACGGATGATGCTGAAAAGGTATATGACTGCCTTCTGCCGGAAGCGAAGAAAGCTGGCAGGTCCGAGATAAGGCTCAAGAAGGAGGACAGCAGGCTCATGGTCATCATTGAGGCTGATGATGCCGTTGCCCTGAGATCGTCAGTGAACTCAGTGCTCAAGCTGCTGACAGTTTTTGAAAAGATGAAGGGGATTGAGAAAAATGCCGGATAAGAAAGAAATGGAAGAAAAGATGAGCCAGCTCCAGCTGCTTGAACAGAACATGCAGGCTCTGGTCACTCAGAAGCAGCAGTTCCAGTCGCAGCTTAACGAGATTGAATCTGCTCTGGAAGAGCTGGGCAAGAGCCAAGAATCTTATAAGATGGTGGGCAATATAATGGTCAAGTCTGACAAAAAAGATCTTGAAGAAGACCTTAAGAAGAAGAAAGAGGTCGCAGAGCTGAGGATCAAGACCATAGAGAAGCAGGAAGCTTCCCTCAAAGAGAAAGCTCAAAAGACGCAGACAGAGGTCCTGGGTAACATCAAAGAGAAAGAGTGATCAAGATGAGTGCTGAAGATGATATCCAGGAAGTTGTAGAGCTCTTGAAAGAGCTCAAAGATGATTCAACAGTGCCCAAGAACGTCAAGATAAGGATCGACACGACTATCTCATCGCTTTCTGACAGCTCAAAACCCCTATCTATCAGGGTCAACCGTGCGCTGCATGAGCTTGAAGAGATCTGCGATGACGCAAACATGCAGGCCTATACAAGAACCCAGATATGGAACGTGGTCAGCCTTTTGGAGAAGGCTGCTTAGACTTCTTTCTGACTTTTACTATCTCATTCTTCACAAGCAAGGAGTTGGGTATGTAGATGACATCCTTCTGTTTTGTCTCAAGCCTTGTCTCGAAAATGTCTATGTGTATGACCCTCCCTTCCAGGTTCCTGGTCCGGATATATTCACCTGGCCTGACCAGCTCTTTCCTGATGATCACCAGCCCAGCCAGGAAATTAGGTATGTAATCCTTGACCGAGAGGAATACAGACACGATTATCAGTATGATTATGCCAGCAGAGATCATGTTGAGCACAGTGGTCGTCAGTCCCAACTGCGAAAGAGCTGTAATGATCGAGAAGAAATATATGAGATAACTGATTCCATGTCCTGCGACAGCTTCCATGGATATTTTTATGCCTGCGGATTTCCTCAGGATTCTGTCAAGCTCCAGCTCATGCAGCAGCTTTTGTGAGACCCTTCCCACAAGCCGTCCGATTATAAAGCCTATCAGCAGGATTATCAGGGAAACCACTGTCTTTGTGGCTATCTGGCTGAACATCTGGTTGAGGTACCACACGTTCTCTGACAATATCTCTGATGCGATGCTGTTGTTGGCCATGCTTCAGTATAATAGGGAAGCATTTATAAATTTTGGGAAATTCAAAAAAAAGCATGCCTACAAACGTAACCGCTGAATATGCGGCAGCAGAAGCTGAATACAGCAGAGCCTCCACCAAGGAGGAGAAGGTAAAAGCCCTGGAGAAGATGTATGCCACCGTGCCCAAGCATAAGGGTACTGAGAAGCTCAGGCAGCAGATAAAGACCAAGCTCTCCAGGTTCAGGGCAGATATTGAGAAAGAAGCTGCCAAGAAAGCCAAGGGTCACAGCGTCGCTGTCAAGAAAGAAGGTGCTGCCACTGTCATGGTCACTGGGCCTCCAAGCTCAGGAAAGAGCTCTCTGATCAACGCCCTTTGCGGAAGCAAGCTTGAGGTTGGAGCCTATTGTTTCACCACAAAGAAGCCTGAGGTGGCGGTGATGAAGTATAAGGATGTCAAGCTTCAGATGGTGGAGATCCCTGCGATAACAGAAGGGTACTCATCCTCTGCAAAAGGCAGGCAGTTCATGTCTATCGCAAGGACAGCAGATCTCATACTTATAGTTACCCACATCCCTGGCCTGGACAATTTGCTCAAAGAATTCAGGAAAGCCAACATACTCTTGAACGAGAAAGGTGATGAGGAGATGGGCAAGGTAGGCATCCCTGGCCTGATCGTGCAGAACAAGACAGAGCTTCCGGATTCAGACAAGACTTATCAGGGACTTTGCAAGTATTACCAGTTTGACATTGTCAGGGTATCGGGCATCCAGAAAAGGCTGAACAGGCTGAAGCAAGAGATATGGCAACATCTGGGACTTGTCAAGATATACACCAAAGAGCCTGGAAAGAAGGCAAAGATGTCAGAACCGCTGACCCTTGAGAAAGGCAGCACCATCGAGGACATGGCAGAGCACATACACAAGGATTTCATCAGAAAATTCAGGTTCGCCAGGGTCTGGGGAAAGTCAGCCAAGTTTGAGGCCCAAAGGGTCGGACTAAACCACAGGCTTGCGGATGATGATGTTGTGGAGCTTCACATGAGATGAAGGAAAAAGATACTTGGAATATAGGGATTATACTGTGACATGGTAATTGGCAAAAATTTATAAAAATTTATAAAAAAATTATCCATAGTTCAGATGCTAACAACATCAAAAAAAGATGTTGAATGATGGCTCTCTAAAAGAGACAAAAAGTTATTAGAAGAGATTGAACATAGATCCAAAGAGAATGAAAGAGCTTTTAAGAGCTATGT
>WJKB01000108.1 GCA_014729345.1 Candidatus Woesearchaeota archaeon | reverse complement strand
TCCTATGCCTAGGGCCGAAGATTGCGCCAATATTCCTTTTTGGAACAAGCTGTGCTTCCTGGCCATCCTGGTACAGGGTAAACTCATCTCCAGGCTCCAGGCTGCCGTGCACCCCGAACCTCAACTCATCATTGGTATGGGCATGGAATATGATATCTGAAAGCCTGACGTCCCTCGGATCTTTCCAATGGTTGGGGAATCTTTCTTTGGCAAGGTCAAGCACCCTCTCGCCGTCGATATCTTTTGCCATGATCTCATGGGCAAGCTCATCACCAAGGGTGTTCTCAAGGGTAAGATAATCTATCTTGTTGAACCTTGTGCCTGTCTGCAATGACAGAGCATCCTTCAGTTCCTCTGCTATGCCTTCTCCATATTTGTCGATGAAATTTTCTGAAAAAGCCTCTGGCTCAACCGCAGATTCCCTGTCGATCATATTCTTATCTATCCTGAAGTAAAGCCTTGCGTTTTCATCATCCCAAAGCTTTGCAGAGGGCTGCTCTTGGGCAGCAGGAGATATCTCATATCTGATAGGGTCTGATATCTCACCGTCCTCATTTCCCAGGACAAAGGTGAAATGCTGGGCATGGTCTGTACTGTTTGGAGGAAGAGGAAAGATGTTGGTTATCTTGACCCTACCATCAGCTGTCCTCTCTGTCCTGATATAGTTGTCAGGGCCGAGCTGGTCCAGCTCATCGCTTGTGCTGTCTGTGACTATGCCGACCCTAAGGTCTTCTCCCTGAAAATCAGTATACATAGGTCCGATGGTGTGGTTCTCTTGTCCATAGGCTGTTCTTGGGCCTGATCCTGCAGCACCTTCTGGGTCCTTTTCTGGCTTATTGTCGACTGTTGCATGCTGGCTGACTGCGGAAACCGCTTCTGGCGCAGGCTGCTTGTATTCCTGCTTGCTGTCCTCCTCACCGGCAGTTTCGGATCCAGCTTCTGCAGGAACAACTTGTTCTCTGGCGTCGACAGGAGCTTCCTTTGCCACAGACTCAAGGGTCAGGTCAATGCTCCTGTCCTGGTCGAGGCTGAAGTACTGTCCATCCTTTTCCCACTTGAGTTTTGTGATACATGCATCATCAAAATCTTTGTAATTGTCAAACACTGCAACCCCGTCCTCGTTGAATGCCCTGTCAATGGTGATTCCGTCATACTTTACCTGGGCCTTGAGATTTTCATAATCTCCTACAATGCTCCTGTGCACCTTGAGGAAAAGGTCATTGTCTCCGTCGTTGTCATAGTCAGAGATATGGACCTTATATCTGATATCGTCAGCTTCCACCGTGTCCAGGGCCTTTACAGATGATGTCTGTGCATCAGCTGCCTTTCCTGGGCTGCCTGCATCATCTGCTGCACTTCCTGAAACTGTCTGATGGCCTGCAGCTGAGCTGACGTCACTATCGATGGTTGGTGCGTATGTTGCATCTTCTGTTGTTAAGGCTGCATCCTCATCTTTTGCTGTAGCGCTTATTGCATCAGTCTGGCCTGTTTCTGCGTCATAAGGCTGAGGCGTTTCCCAGTGGAATGCGGGACTGCTCCTCAAAAAAGGATCCTCATCTGTGCCTAGATAGATGTCTTTTCCTGATACGAGCCTTTCAGTCGGATTAAGGGATACCAACCCTCTCTCAGCAAGTTCCTGATCTGCACCGAACCTGGTACAGAGCTTGTCTATGAAACTTCCAAGGTTGTCATAAGGATTGTCTGCAGTTATCATGCCTGTGACAGGACTTATGCTTACTCTGTCTGGTTTGTTCCAGAACTGAAGGAACCTTTCGTTAAGTGTTTCGAATGTCCTTTCCCACTGCTTGTCTGAGGCAGCATACCTGTCCCAGTTGATGTATTCATCAGCTTCTCCAAGCATAACCTGTCCTTCGATCTTAAGGGCTTCTGCTGGAGATCCTGGTCCCTTTTCGGCTCTCAGTTCCATGCCTGGATTGTTCTCAATCAGATCTGACAGTCCGATCCTGCCTTCAAAGCCGTCGTGTCTTTCAAGTATCTTATTGAAGTCTGTAATTATCTGGTTCACATCCTTTGATCCGTCTGCGTTGAATACAAGATAGGTCTCTCCGTCCTTGTCAACAAGGTCAAAATAGTCTGTTGAAAGGTCGTCTGGCTGGTGTACATCGTCCCTGAATATGCCTGAAAGCGTATCTTCAGCATCTTTCAGGATTGCCATGACCTCTGCGTCTGCATACTCATCCCTTGGCACAGGATCCCTGTCACCCTGCCAGATAGCCCATCTTTTCCCAATCTTGTCCCTGATGCTGTCTGTCTTTGAGTCGACGTATTCAGCTGCAGAAGCTTCTATCTCATCTGCCTTTGCCTCGCAATCTGAGACCTTTTCCTGCAGCCTGTCCCAATACTCTGAAGCTTTGCTGTCCATGTCGCATCCTGCTGTCTTTGCGACGTTGTTTCCAATGCTCAACATGAAAGCTGCTCTCATGGCGTCTGATGCATAGCCTGCAAGAGCCCTGGAATTTCTTGCTCTTCCTTTCATGGCCTGGGCCTTTCCCTCGAGCTCTGCCTTTTCAGCAGCATCATCTGTCGTCTGGGCTTTCCTTTTAAGCTTCTGGGAGCTGTTCTCTGCATGGTCTGAATAGATGGTTGCTCCTGCCATGGCTCCAAGGGATCCTGTCCTGAAGCCGACCAGTGCTTTCGAAAGCCCTTCTGCTGAGAAATACATGCTTCCCATGAGCGCTACAGGAGCCGCATAGTCAAGAGCATAACCTATGGTCTTGACTGACGCATGGCTGCTCTTTTTGAGGCTTGTTCCTGCAAGTGATAATGATCTTGATCCGATACCGTATGCTGTAAGCTGTGCTGTTGACTGGGCTGCCTGTGCTGCTCCTGCCCCTACGCTTCCGAGTGCAAGGCCTCCTGTGAAAGCTGTTCCTATAAGTCCGATATCGAGCGCCAATGAAGCGAGGTCGCTCCTGAACAGTGTTCCAGCATAGCTCTTGAAGCCTTCTCTTGTCCATCCATCTGCGCCGTTGTGGTCAACATTGTTGCCCTGCTGGTCTTTTACCACCAGCTTCTGCCTGGGGGCAGAGTTTTCTGCTGCGGCTGCATGTTCCTGCTCAAGAAGGCCTACAAGCCCTTTTGCCTTTCTTCTTGCTCCAAGACTCCTGACCTGTGACATAGAGTCATACAATGCCTCTTTGGTGGTGTATCTTTCGGCCGCAGGGGTGGGTTCAGGATCGTCCAGTTCTGCCTGGTTGTATGCCTGTGCGATAAATTGGATCAGTTGCGTGTCTCTGTGAGCCGGTTTTATGTGTCTTGCTACAGGCGCCGCATCCTTGACCCATCTTGCTGCTTTTCTTGCTTTTGATACATCCCTGTAGTCGTCATGCACCCTTGCTTCCAGTTTGGTGGTTGCCCTGGTTCCCTGTGCATCCTGGTATATCATTACGTACTGATCGTCAGAAATCTCTAGGTTTCCATCGTCGCCTACTCCTTCAATATATCCTTTTTGCCTAAGCCATGCGTCATGATCCTGTCTTGTATAGCTCCAGCTTAGCGCCCTCTTTATCTTCTTTGCATCAGTTTTGGTGGTTCCGAAATTGCTCTGGACAAAATCTTTTGCATGGTCGACCAGGCCTTGCCTGTTTGTCACGTCAATATCCCTGTAGAAATTATCCCAATTTACGTCATTGTCTGCCTGGTAATCAGCGTGGATGCCTCTTATCAGCTCTTTTGCAGCCTGCTCAGCTTTTGCTCTGTCATAACGTAAGGAAACCATTTTTTGAAGTACCTCCTGGGAAAGTATAAAGTATCTGCTCTGTCTAGACAGTATCCAGTTATATATAGTCCAGAATCATCTCTTTTTGTGATAACCACCAAACGATAATACGTATTACTCATAAGTTATTACAACTCATATATAAATGTTTCGATTATGTAACTATCAGTCCGTGATAACTTATTTTGGCTTCTATGAGAGCTGGATCCTAGAGGAAGAAGCCTGCTGCAGGCATCTTGGGCGGACAATATCAATAAACAATATATATCTGTTGTGCTCACGCAGAAGGATGATAACCATAGTGGGAGGCGGGCCTGTGGGCTGCTATGCAGCAGGACTGCTGACAAGACAAGGAGAGCAGGTAACTGTACTGGAGGAGCACAAGTCTGTGGGAAAGCCTGTGCAGTGCACCGGCATTGTGACAGACAACCTGAAGAAGCATGTGGACATCAGGAAAGGATTTGTGATCAACAAGACAAGGCAGATAAGGATATATTCTCCTGCCGGAAAAGTGATGGCGCTTGAGTTAAGGAAACCTGACCTTGTGATTGACAGGACTCTTTTTGACCGGCATATTGCAGGAAAAGCCATGGACCTGGGAGCAGAGATAAAGACAGGAGCAAGGTTTATCAGGCTGGAAGGCAAGCAGATAGTGGTAAGGCATTCCGGAGAGCTGAAAAAAAGCCCTTTCTCAAGCCTGGTCGGAGCAGACGGGCCGCTCTCAGCAGTGGCAAGGTCATGCGGAATCTTTGGAAACAGGCGCTTCTGGCATGGTGTCCAGGCAAGGATCAGGGTGGAAAATGACAATGCAGTCGATTTTTTCCCTCACATCGGGACTTTCGCATGGATGGTCCCTGAGGATTCCAGGACCGCGAGGGTGGGCGTGCTGGCATCAAAGGATCTCAGGTCGCATTTCAGGATGCTTATCAGGAGATACGGTGGAAAAGTCTTGGAATATCAGGGAGGCATAGTTCCCATCTATGATGAAAACGTAAAGACTGTCTCAGATGAAAGGGCAGCCTTCCTGGTGGGAGATGCTGCCTGCCAGGTAAAGGCGACCACAGGTGGAGGGATAGTCCCCGGGTTGGCAGCTGCGGGCGCGCTGGCTGATTCGCTGCTGAAAGGCAGGGGCTATGAAAAAGAGTGGAGAAAAAGGATAGGCAGGGAGCTCTGGGTCTCCCTGATTATCAGAAAGGCGCTGGACAAGTTTTCTGAAAATGATCAGGAGAAGCTTGTCAGGCTCTGCAG
>WJKB01000107.1 GCA_014729345.1 Candidatus Woesearchaeota archaeon | reverse complement strand
GGTCAAAAAGAGGACAGAACACGCAAAGAAGATACCATGATTACCAAGAACATGTTTTGGCAGTTTGTAGCAGTGTTTTGCATAGAGCTCATGCTATTCCTGCCTTTCCATGCAGCAGATGTTTTCGGGGCCCAGCAGCCTAAGATATCCAACATCAACGTGGATGTCAGGAGCACCAGCGCTGATGTTATCTGGACCACTGACATACCTGCCTCTACTTATGTTGAATACTCTGCAAATATGGACTATCTCAACAAGTTTGAGGCTAGAGGGGGCTACAGTGAGGGTCATCTTGCCTCGCTGACAGGTCTTCAGATGGAGGCCCAGTATTTCTACAGGATCAGGAGCTGCGACCAGAGCGCTTCTCCGCAGGGATGCTCAGAGACAGATGTGAGGTCTTTCACCACCCTTGGTGTTGTTCCTCCTGAAAAGGTCGCCGGCCTCAGGAACGTCAGCCTTACCCGTACAGAGGTCGAGCTTGAATGGAACCAGAGCAGGTCTGACGTGTTTGCCCATTATCTTGTTTACAGGGACAGCCAGGTCGCTGCGAACATCTCTTCTGTGTCCATGTCCTACTATACTGATTCCAGCCTGGAGCCTGGAACCTCTTATGTTTACGAGGTATCTGCAGTCAATACTGACGGTGAAGAAGGTGAAAAGGCTGCACTGACAGTCAGCACCGCACCTCCTGACACCACCCCTCCCACCCTTTCCAACATCACAAGATCCTCCATAACAGAGACAGCTGCGACAATATCCTGGAAGACAGACGAGCCTTCCACCACCACTCTGCTCTACGGAAATACCTCAGCGCTGGGACAGAACTTCAGCATACAGGAATACGTAACCGAACATTCTGCAGCCATCTCAGGCCTGACCAACGATACTGAGATATTCTTCATGGCAGAAAGCTGCGACCAGAGCGGCAACTGCGCCAGATCATCTGTGGACTCTTTTGTTACAGGCGCATTTGACACAGAGCCGCCTTTCCTGGATATAGAGGTGCCTGACTGGCATAACAGCGGAAGCATAGACCTTACAGGCACCACTGAGCCAAGGGCAACTGTCAGGCTCTATGTGAACGGCGTCTACAGGAGGATGCTCAGCAGGGATGCGACAGCAGACGGGACAGTCACCCTGAAAGGGGTCCGGCTCAACACCCAGCTGGCCACCAACTCCCTCTACTTTGTGGCAGAGGATGCAGGTGGAAACACTGCAGATGCATCATACAACATCTCTGTGGACGTAAAGCCCCCTGTGCTGACTATAGGCAGCATCCCTGAAAAGTCCACTGCAGGAAGCGTCACCATCAACGGCACTGTAAGCGAGCCCTGCACAGTGGAGTTCTATTCTTCCCTGACTGAAAAGGAGGACACCTCTCCGCCGGCAAGGCCTTCAAACCTTTCCTACACTGACCTGGGCCCAAACTCTGTTACGCTCAGGTGGGATGAGGTGGAGGATGATGACCTGGATTTCTACATGATCTACAGGTCAGATGTCGGCCCTATCGCCTATTCCAGCACAACTTCCTATACAGACAGTTCTATAAGCACAGACGAGAGATACACCTACCAGGTGACTGCAGTGGACCAGAGCTGCAATCAGGGGTCAAAGTCCTCGTCAGTTACTGTCACAGCCATGCCCAACGGCACAGCGGTCCAGCAGAAGCCTGAAAGCATAGCTCTGCCCTGTGAAGAGGCTGCTGCTCTCATGTCCATAGAGGCTGAAGACCAGTTCACCGAGACCATATCCCTAAGGGAAGGAACTAATGAGATAAGGGTCGTGGCAAGGGATGTCGCAGGCAATACAGATGAGGCAGGAGGCACTGTCTTTTATGACCTTAACCCTCCTGAGTTCCTTTACACCAACATCATCGAGCTTTCCCCCACATATATATCAGAGGTAAAAATCAGGGGCAACATGAGCGAGTGGGCTGAGATATATATCTACATCAACAATGACACCAGCCCTGAATACACCACTGCCACAGACAATACAGGTTATTTTGAGCAGGAGGTCAGGCTCAGGAGAGAGTTTGAGTATGGATATTATGGGGGAACCTACAGCGCTGAGGCTGACTTTGAGTCAGGGAACGCATGGGACAACCGGATAACCATAGTCGCTATGGACAGGGGCGGCCAGAACAGCAGCATAGAGGATGTGATCATATACGCACTTTGCGGTTACGGCACCCATTGGAGGGTCAGCGTGGGAGATGCGACCCCTGAGATCCTTAACCCAAGGTACCTGCTTGAAGGGTATGCCACCATAGGCCTGGATGTCAGCTTGGAATGGAGAGGCCCTGGAGATGACGAGGAGGCCACCATCACCAGCACGCCTATGATAACCATCCAGCCCATGAACGCAGAGACAGCTGAGGATTATGACGAGGAATGGCTCGGACATGTTGACACTTCCTATTCTGATGACTATGAGAACCTTTATTTCCTTATAGACGTGAACTCCCCTTACGGAGCAGAGGCTGCAGGCAACACCACTTTGGAGCAGGAGGAGAACCTCAGCAAGCACAGGCTGGATGACTGCGCCCTTCCAGGATACGGCTGTGTCAAGCTTCCTCTCATGCTCAGGATAGACTACTCTTACAAGGATCCGCACAACAAGTCTGACTTCACCGCAAGGACCCAGAGGCAGTGCTGGGACGTGGAAGTGGCCATAGACAGGAGATTTCCCTCTGACAAGGTGCCTGAAGAGCTTCTGGAGTCCCTTATCGAGATACTCGAGAACGTGATAGACCTTATAGACCATGTGCTCAAGCCCCTCAAGGAGCTGAAGAAATGGATATTTGTTGCTTGTATGGGCTCATGGGTCATCTGGTGGCTCAAGAAGGCCAGCGAATGGTCCAGCTGCGTGAGCAGCGATCCCATGAACCTGATAGATCCTGCTACCTGCAGGACAGATACAGGGGGCGAGCAGGCTGAGACCTGCAGGTCCTGCCTAGAAGCCAGGGCCAATACCATAAAGTTTTGGGAGACCAAGGTGCAGTGGCTGTGCGACAGGATAATGTGCCCCAGCGCCCCTTCGATACAAAAATATATCAGGGATGCCAAGGCAGAGGCCAGGCGCACAGGCTCTGACAGGAAATACTCCCACTGCATGCTCAAGAACACCGAGCCAGACTATACTGTCAGCAGGAACGATGAGATGTGGGATGAGTGCAGCCAGCCTGAGATGGTAGAGGTCCGTTTCCCAACAGCCCAGGGAGCAGACCCTTGGGGAGCTCCTGATCCTGACTGCTGCGAGGTGGAGTACCTGAGGCAGTGGGACAGTGCATGCATGGGCATGAACGAACTCAAGGAGAGCTTCTGCATAACCAGCCCTCTTCCGTCTGAAGAGGCTGCTGCAGGCGTGACCTGCGGCACTGTGCAGGGGTTCATGAGGAACCTTGGCAGCATCTGCGACAAGACCGCCAAGGGAAGGACTGTCATCGTGGACAATCCTACAGGCCGGAGCCCGAGATATTACCTTGTTGACGAATACACTCCTGAGCTTGCCCAGGAGCAGGAGGGTTATGCTGCAGGAGACCGGCTCGCTGCCTGGGAGGTTGATTATGTCGGACTTTATGAGGAGCGTGTCCCTGAAGAGGGGGAAGAGGCAGCTGAACCTGCCCAGGCCACGGGCACTACCATTCCAGGAGCCATCGAGGTACCTGAGGATCGCGAGGACTATATCATCAAAAAGACTGCCCAGCCTATCCTGGACCCTTCTGGATGCAGGAGAAAGAGCTCTGAGACAGGCCTTGAGGAGATGCTCTCATATCAGGAGAACACTGCTTATTCCAGCGCCACAAGCCCGACCTATATTCCTGCTGTGGTCTATGAGCTTGTCTGCGCCGAGGCAGCTGACTATGTTGTTGATCCAACTGCAGGCCTCTGGAGAAGCTTCCAGTGCGTATGCCTCACCAGCATGACAGCCTACCTGGAGCACTGGAAAAAGATACTTACCATGGTAAAGAACTGCTTCCAGCAGATACTGTACACAGGCGACGGCAGCGCAGGCATATGCAAGCAGGTCCTGAGCATATACCTCTGCGACCTTATATACTATGCTATCAAGTGCATCTCAGAAGGCGCAGGAAAAGGATACGGAGGGCAGGTAAGGGGAGGCCTTACAGGTTTCATGAGCTATGTCTCAAATTCAGGTGAAGATGTCCAGCACAGCGTTAGGGGAAGGTACGGCGAGAGCACCATATACCAGACTATGTTCGTGGACAGGAAGCTGATGCATGCAGTATGCCTCTTCGCATTTACCGGTGACTGGGACCTGGACCTTGACACCCTGCTGGAAGAGGAGATATCTGTACCTATCGAGACCACCTGCGTGCTTACAGGCACAAGGAGGTTCCAGCACAAGAACCCGCAGCTGCAGGGATATGCAACTTTCATGTATCATCTGGGCATATTCATAGTCTCAGGCGCAGAGGACATGATCTACGAGGCAAAGCTTGTGTGCAGCGGAGACAACAGCTGCGATACTGATATCGACTCAGCAGGCAGGTGCGACTGCATGAGGAACAACCAGGGAGAGCAGGAATACATGCTTGCTGTCGGCGACGGGGAGCTTCAGCAGGGCGAGGTCCTTAATGAGGAGTTTTTTGAGGAGATCACAGAACCCTACAGGTACGACAAGCTTGTTGTAGAGGTTTCCTACACCGACAACAGCGGCCAGGAAGTCACCAAGGAGTGCGGCAGCGTCAACATCGGCAGGGTGGGAGGCGATCCTCCTGTTGACTGCAGCTTTGATATAGCAGAACTCACATTCCACTGCAGATATGAATGGGGTGACTATGGATACGCTTATTTTGACGATCTTGAGCTTGTGCGGTCCGACCATCTCTGCCTTGGGGACAGCATGGAGACTGAAGGAACGATCTTCAAGCAGAGCGCGACCAGCGAAAGCCCTGAAAACATGTACCTATTCTACCATCTTTACAGGGAGGGATCAGGAAGGAGCCTTGCAGGCCCTGCTTATGTTAAGCTGTCAAAAGACGGCGAATATGACCTTCAGGATGACAGCGACTTCCAGGGCGGGTTCCCCCCGAACGTCGAGGTGGAGGAGAACTGGTTTGAGACCGATCCTGAGCCCAGGTGGGAGACAAACCTCGGACAAGCCACAGGGCTTTCAGTCTCGTTCGAGAACAAGCAGAAGCTTGACCACAAGATCGAGATCCTGTTCACCAAAAGATATGAAGACGAGTTCTCCTATAAGGTCACCCAGGGAGAAGACGAGCTTGAGGACGAGGCTGAGGACAGGGAAGGTGAATACGATCCAGAAGAGGGCATCAAGCTCGAGTTCAGGAGCGGCTTTGTCCTTATCGTCGAAGGGCTTGCGGTGGATGACGAGGACAAGGAGACCGAGAGGCTTACACTCGTAGAGCCCGGAGGATGGGAGTTTGACAATGACTTCAGGATGGATGTCTCGCTCCATTATGAGGACAGGGATTCAGGAAAGCCTGACTCTGCCCCTATCGAGTACAATGGAGAACTGCAGGAGGACACCTTGACCTTCACAGCTTTCAGCAAGAAGGACTGTTATGAGGGCAGCGGCGCTGAAGAGGGTGCTTGCATCTATGACGGCACCAGGGAAGAGCCTGATGATTGTGATTGCAACCTTGACGGCAGGATAGGGACAGCGCCCCAGGACTGCCAGGGAAGCTACATGTACTGTTATGAGGAGTCTGACGGCGACCTGCTCTGCCACAGGCAGCCTGCTTGCGAAACAGGTGAGGATGACAGGAATGATGAGGCCTGCGACTGCGACATGGACGGGGATGCGGATGATGCAGTGGACTGCGACGGCGAAGAAAGGCAGTATTGCGTCAGGGGAGCCTGTTATGCAGAAGAGGATATACCTGAGGAGGATGACCCTCCCAAAGTCAGCTTAAGAGGCATCAATTTTTACGGACAGGGCTCAGGGCCTGCAAAGAGGGATGATAGCTATTATATCGTAGAAGTGGGAAAAAGATACGACCTGATGGTCAAGATCACTGATGACATAGGCATCCAGAGGGTTTTGCTTGACACTGAGGAGCTTAAGGAGTTTGACAAGCCCACCAGCAACACTATTTTTGAGGGCCCTCTTTCCTGGACCGCTAACACAGGGGTACTTGCCCAGACAGGACCTGTAAGGGTTCCTCTCATAGTTGTAGATTCAGGCGGAAACCAGGCTGAGACAGATGTTCTGCTTTACAGGCAGAGGTAGGAGATGATCAAAGAAATATGGCGTGACAATCCCTGAACAGGATAGGAAGACAACATCATGACTATGAACTACAATAAGCAGGATAAACTGATAAGCAGGATAGGAAGACAACAGGATAAACTGATAAACTGATAAGCAGGATAGGAAGACAACAGGATAAACTGATAAACTGATAAACTGATAAAATGATAAGCAGGATAAAAGATTCGATGGTATATAGGGAGTTCTTCAGCTCCCTGGAGCTTTTCAGGAAAAAGGTGAGGTATCTGGCGCTCCCTTTCCTGTTTGATCTGCTTTTTTTCGTCCTTTTTGTGGTTGTGCTCAACTTTTTCGCATTCAGGATGCTGGACGAGCTTGTGGCTGTGAGAGACCTGACAGAAGGCGCTACCGTAGAGGCTTATGGGGCCATGACCACAGCACAGTTTGCCACTGTGCTAGGAAATGAGGCCCAGCTAATGGCTCACATGAACCAGTTCCTGATGCTGCTTTCTGTGTTTGTGCTTGTATCTTTCCTTATATATGTGCTTCTGCAGGGTGTCAACTGGTACCTGACTGACATGGTGGTATGGGGCAGAAAGTTCTCGTGGAGGGTTCTTGCCAGATACAGCGGGCTCTTTTTCCTGCTGAACCTGGTCTGGCTTGCAGGCCTTTTGGTGATCTTTTTTGTCCTTCGGGAGATCCTTTTCTGGAACACCCAGAATCTTTATCCTCTGGTGAGCCAGACCTTCCTGAACTATGCTTCGATCCTGCTGGTGCTTGTATACCTTTATTTCGTTTTCATCTCATATGCGCTGCTGATGAGATATAGGTTATCCGATACTCTGAAGAAAACCCTGCAGATGGGATTCAGGGGTTACAGGAAGTTTGTGCCCATGTACCTGATACTTGCAGCCATGCTGGCAGTGCCTCTTCTGTTGCTCATACCTGTACAGTTTTTCGCATACATAAGGCTGATGATATCATTGGGCTTTTTGCTGTGTATGGTGATTCTTCTGCTTGCAGTTTTTTCGTTCGCAAGGATCTATATCTCATGCATAGTAAGGGATCATGCAACCAAAGTATCAACTTAGACTGTAGAATTATCAGGCTATAGGATATCTTTGGCTGCAGCATCTTAGGGAGCTCTTCCCTGTCTTCTGGTATCAGCTATCTTCTGGTGAGCTTTCCTCTTCTATACTCTCTTCGCTGCCCTCATCCTCTTCATCACCGCATTGTTCCTTTTTTTCCGTGTAATCCTGTCTGCCGTCCTGCTCTTGTCTCCTGTAACTGTCATGGTCCGGGCCCTTTTCTGGTGCATAATGGCCTGGATCTTCATCAGCCCTGCTTTCAAGATCGCTGCAGCTGTTGCAGCTGTATATCTTTTCTGATTCTTCCATGAAATCCTCTTCAGAGATCTCGCCACTATCATATCTTTCAACAAGCTCCTGGAGTCGCTGGTCCCTGGAGATGTTTGAGTATCTTTGTGCTGCTGCTTTTGCAAGTCTTCTGTAACTTGCTTCCTCTTCCTTCATCTCTGAATTGGCAGCCTTGTGGACAAAGTACCTGACCAGCATGGCCTCAACATCACTCTCAACCACTGTTTCAGTGCCGTTCTCTAGAAGATATGTATCCTGTGCATTATGGAAATATTCATGCGTAAGGATCAGTTCTATGGACTCGTCTATGGAAAGACCGTACCTGTCAGCGATATAGCTCCTGAGCATGTCATAGGTGTGGGGATGCACTCCAAGGATCCCTGTTCCAGGCGCTGTCCATGCTGCAGCCTCATTCATGGTATTGCATGCGCTGTATAGGACAGGCCTTTGAGGCTTCCTGTATCCATTTTCCTGGAGCCATCCTGCTATGCTGCTGTACTTTCCGCTGTCATGGAACTCTTCATCCCATTCTTTTAGCGTGTTTATGGCGATGTTGCTCCTGCGTAGATCTTCTGCCTCAGGCTCGCCGTAAGCTGATGAGACCTCCTCTGCCAGCTCGTCGATGCCTGTGAATTCGTCCTCTCCAGGCTCTTTGAGCAACATATGACCGTCACCTTCAGGAAGATATGCCATGGCATGGAGCTTTCCTGGCAGTACGGATAAAAGTCTTTTGTCTGTCATATCTTATCCTCAGATCTAACACCCTTTAGAACAGTGATGATAAGCCTATTCTGCCTTCTTTCCTTCCTTTTTCTTAACGCCTATCTCTTTATACGCCTTTCCAGATAAAGCATCAGATACAAGTCCCTGATGGAAGCCTGTCAGTGCCTGAGCTGGTGTGGTATAGAACTGCGCTTTCTTGGCAGCGTCCTCAAAATCATATCCTTTTGACTGCAGCTGCTTGTGAAGCTCCTGCTGATACAATCCTGGATCAAGATGATCTATATGCATTGTAAAAGCTCTTTCATTTAGCTTGCCCATGGCTGCCTTAGCGGTCTCGTCTTTTGATTCCCTGAGTCTGGTCTTCAGGTCCCTTACCTTCAAGCCTTTTCTCTTGATTTCAGCTGCATACTGCATAATATCTCTTGCAGCCTCCTGGCCTACTACATTCTGGTAAAGTGTGAGCAGTTGCTCGTGTTTCTGGCTCTCTTTTGTGAGACCGTCCTTGACCTCCTCCTCAAACAGCTTGAACGCTTTGGGATTGAGCTTCTTTACGAATGCTTCCATGTAAGCGTTAAGCACCTGGTACATCTCATCTTCCTTGCTTATCTTTTCATCGTCTTTTTTTCCGACCTTTTCTACTTGCTGGACAAAAGTGTTGTAAGCATCGTCAACTGCTGTGGTGAATACGTTGTTCATAAGGTCTGCCTGATTATCTGTGTGCATATGCTCTCCATAGATCTTGACATGCTCAGAAGGTTTTCTATCTCTCCATGCGGAAACAATATCCTCGATGTTCTTTGCCTGCTGTTTTTTCTTGGGCATATAACTGTCACCTGCTACATAATCTGCTATGCTTGCTCCTGTCATTTTTACGCTCCCTGATTATATAAACTTTTCGCTTTTGGCCTGTTGGCTTATGTGTTCTTTTCTTGTATGCTGTTCCTGCATTTTTTTGCTATGATCTGCTTCTATCATGATGTTGTCCTATCATTGTTGACTGATATTCTAAAAACCTAACCACCTGTAACTCTTAACATCATGCTCTAAACACCGTGAGACTTTTTTATCCTGCAATATGCAGTAAGATCTTGGGATTTATATATATTTAGATAAAGAAGTCCACTATTGCGAGACAAAAATGTCATAGTTTCATGTCTTTTTTTCATAAGTCTTGTCAATGACATAAATGTCACAGTTGTATATGCTTAATCCTACAAATGTTTATAAAGGGATATGGTCTTTAAATTAGAGTAGTGATAGATTTATCCGTCGACAGAACTTATAACTGATACAACAAGATACACTGATAGTAAACCGAAAGTATCTTGAGAGGTAATAAAAATGGCCAAAAAACGATCAAACAAGAGCAAGTCAAAGAGTCCTTCTTCTGGAAAAGAGCAGTCTCCTGTGCCTTTCTCACCCACCATGCAGGGGCCCATGAAGCCCCAGCCGCCTATCAGGCCCAGCCCTGCTGTGCCCCTTGGTCCTGGAGGAAAACCTCAGCTGTCCAAGGAGCAGGAGGAGAAGCTGAAGCAGATAAAATCAAAGATCGAGAAGTTCAAGAAAAAGGCCCTGGAGAAGTTTGACAAATATATCATAGGCGTATCCCTTGCACCTCCGCCCAAGCCAAAGGAAGGTGAGAAGATCGACAAGGACAAGTTCTGGGTCATGAACCTTGTGGATGATTCTGACTCCAAGAAGATGTCAAAGTCTGAGCTCAAGCAGAAACTGCTGGCGATCATGGACAATATCGCCAAGGAGATCGATGAGAACCTTATCCCTGAAATTGTATTGCTCTCTGAGCTTTGGCAGTCATGCTATGACGGAAAATATGAGCTATTGCAGACCCTCGCGCTTTCTGCGCCTGTACATGATACAGGTATGATGCAGGCTATCAAGATTGCTGAGATCCACAAGTCCATGGTGCTGAAGAAGTTTGAGAAATACATCGTAAGCTATGTGCTTGCAGGGTCTCTTGTCCAGGGCAGGGCCACAAAGACTTCTGATATCGACGTCTGGATCGTAATCGACGACACTGACGTCAAGAAGATGACCAGAGCAGAGCTCAAGGACAAGCTGAGAGCCATCATAATCGGCATGGGTATTGAGGCCGGCGAGATGACCGGCATAAAGAACAAGCTGAACATACAGGTCTATATACTTACAGACTTCTGGGACTCCCTCAAGGAGGCCAACCCCATCATATTCACTCTTTTGAGGGATGGTGTGCCTTTCTATGACAGGGGTATGTTCATGCCCTGGAAGCAGCTTCTCAGGATGGGAAAGATCAAGCCTTCTGCAGAAGCTATCGACATGTTTATGAATTCAGGGGACCAGATGCTTAAGAGGGTCCAGCTGAAGCTCAATGATATAGGGATGGAGGACGTGTATTATGCCCTCCTGACCCCTTCCCAGGCAGCTCTTATGCTATACGGCGTGCCGCCGCCTGCTCCAAGGGAAACGCCTGAGATCATGAGGGATATACTTGTGAAGAAAGAGAAGCTCATCGAGGACAAATATGTCAAGATACTCGAGAACGTGATAGGTGTTAGGAAAGACATAGAGCACGGCACCAAGAAAAAGGTTGCTGGTAAAGAGGTCGACCAGCTGCTTGCTGACGCCCAAAACTACCTCAAGAGGATCAAGAAGCTTTTCTCCCAGATAGAGAAGACCAAGGAAGAGGAATCCATGGTGCAGGTCTATGACTCAGTAGTCACCATGATCAGGGACGTGCTCAGGCTTGAAGGCATCGAGAAGGTTGGTGACGTGGAGATCGTCAAGGTATTTGAGGATGAGATGATCAGCAGCGGAAAGATACCTGCCAAATACCTGAGGATACTTAACGAGCTTCTTAAAGCAAAAAAAGACTATGACGAAAAGAAGCTGACAAAGCAGGAAGTAGAGACAGTCAAGAAAAACTCCAGGGAATTCATGAAGTTCCTTGTGGAATACATGCAGAGAAAGAGAGGCAGGGAGCTTGAAAAGACAAAGATAAGGGTCAAGCACGGAAACAAGTACGGCGAGGTCATCCTTCTGGGTGATGATGCGTTCATAATCCATGATGTGGATCACGAGGAGAAAGATATCTCAAAGGCGAAGATCCAGAAAGACGGAAGCCTCGGCACAGTCAAGTCCTCATCTCTTGAAGAGCTTGAAAAAGCCCTGGCCAAGGTGGAGATCCCTCCAAAGGTCTTTATCAAGCAGCCTATCTTCGACGATCTGAAGAATATCTTCGGCAAGGACGTGGAAGTGCTTGTGAACTACTGATACCAGGAACCGCCTGATATAGTATATCCTGCAGTATCAAAAAATTATTAAATCCAGGCAGTCCCCGCACCTTCATGGAACCTGAGCTGGACTATCTTCTCGTGCTCAAGGCACTTCAGGAGATACCTTTTGGAGTAGGCAAGAAGCTTCTTATAGATTTTCTCAGGGGTGAAGAAAGCAACAAGTCTATAGATAAGAACAAACTCTATAACCTGCCCGGCTACGGAAGCATGGCTTACAGCAAAGAGGAGCTTGGACAGATGATCGACAGCCTCATCACCAACAGCATGATCCAGATGGTCTCTCTGCCAGGCAACCGCTTCTGGAAGGTCATGGAGCTTACTGAGAAAGGCTTGCTGGAGATATCTGAACCCACGCTTTACAAGAAGAAGCTTTCCTACAGCTATGAGGCGATAGAGACAGAGATAACAGACAGGGACAGGGAGGTCTTTGCTGCTTTTGGAGATTTCCTTGATAGATATAATGACGAGCAGAAGAAGGCTATCATCTGCAGCAAAAGCCATGTGCTGTGCATAGCAGGGGCCGGCTCTGGAAAGACCACTGTGCTTGCAAAGAGGATAGAGTACCTTGTCAGGTACAGGTCTGTGGAGCAGCAGAAGATACTTGCCATAACCTTCACCAGAAAGGCGAGACAGGAGATGATGAAAAGGCTGCCAGATTTCCATGAGGTGCAGATAGAGACCTTCAACTCCTTCTGTGAAAAGGTCCTGAGAAAGCACAACGACAAGGTCTATGACAGACCTGTAAGAGTAGTGACATACAGGGACAAGGTCATGATGCTCAACCGCGCGCTTTCAAGCCTTGGCTTTGACATGAGAAAAGCCATCGACGCCTATTTCAGCCCTGCCCAGAAGAGAAGCAAGACCAGCGAGCAGCTGGCCAGGATATTCCTGAACGACTGTTTCTTCCTCAGGGACCATTTCAAGTTCAAGAACACCCCTATAGAAGAGTCTGCCTTTGACATCGCTGACACCAGGCATACAGCCAGCGCAAGGATGATGTTCGGAATCTGCAGCTATATCGATGCTTATATGAGAAAGAATGGTCTCAGGGACTTTGCAGACCAGCTGATGGATGCCATAGCCTTTTTTGAGGCCCATCCAGCCGAGGTCCCGAAATTCGATCATGTCCTTGTGGACGAATATCAGGACGTTAACTCCACTCAGATAATGCTGATCGACATCCTTTCTCCAAAAAATCTCTTTTGCGTGGGCGACCCAAGGCAGTCTATCTTCGGATGGAGAGGTTCTGACATCAGGCATATAATCGCTTTTGGAGACAAGTATCACGGATCTGAGACAGTCACGCTTA
The DNA here is from genome assembly GCA_014729345.1 of Candidatus Woesearchaeota archaeon. Lineage (GTDB taxonomy): Archaea > Nanobdellota > Nanobdellia > Woesearchaeales > WJKB01 > WJKB01. The sequence goes on along the minus strand of WJKB01000107.1, from coordinate 19,192 downwards.
AGAGGAACTACAGGTCCACCACTCCCATCGTCAGCCTTATCAACGAGTCGATAAGGAAGATGGGCCTCGCTGACCTGGAGGCAGATGCAGAAGGGGAAAAGGATATCAAGCTTTTAGGCTTTGATACAGAGTCTGCTGAGTTTGAGTTTGTGATGCAGGCAATAAGTGCCTCCAAACTGCCCGGAAGCGAGATATTCGTGCTTGCCAGAACCAACAGGCAGCTGAACGAGCTTTCAGCGCTCATGAAGCAGAGGAAGATCCCTCATATCATCAGGAGTGATGAGCTGAAAAGATCAGTCTCTGCAGCAAAGGATGATGTCACTCTTGCAACCATCCACGCTATCAAAGGTATGGAGGCTGATGCAGTGTTTGTCATAGGCTGCACATCCAACAATTTCCCCTGTCGAGGCAGCGAGCATCCTGTTGTTGAGATGATAAAGATGGATGAGTATGACAAGGAAGAGGAGGAGAAACGGCTTTTTTACGTGGCCATGAGCAGGGCCAGGAAAAGCCTTTACCTTTCATATCATGGAAAAAGCCATACAAGCTTTATCACAGAAGGCATGAGTGACATCATAGAGGGAAAGGTCGATAAGCAGGAATTCAGCGTAGTCAGGTCAAATGATCTGCTGGCTAGGCTAAAGGGATGGAGAAAGCATCTGAGCGAAAAGACAGGTCTTCCTGCCTACTGCATATTGCATGACAAGACCCTTAACTACATAGCCATGGAGATGCCCCTTACAAGGGCAGACCTTGAGAGGATCCACGGGTTAGGACCTGCCAAGATAATGAAGTACGGTGATGAGATACTCAAGATAGTGTGCTCTTGATGACAGGCTGTGTCATAAAAGAAATAAAAAAAGAAAAATGCTTAGCTTCTCTTTCTTTTGACCGCTTTCACTATCAGTGCCCCAGCACCTATCACGATAACCCATGGCGCCACCGCAAACAGGAACTGCAGTAGGCTGTTTATGCTGCCGACTATGGTCCTGACAAGCTGTGAGAACCTGACGAACATCACATTTGCGTACTCTGATTGTTTTTCAGTCATCCTGAAGTTTATGGTCGAGTAGGTCACCCTCTGTCCCAAGTTCTCAAGCATCTCTTCATAATACCTTATTGTCCTCTCCTGGTTGAATATCCTGTCGCTCAGCTCTATCTTGTCCGATATCTCAGTAGCCTGTTCATACATCTGCTGGTATCTCTGCAGCCTTGACCTTTCTGCCTCAAGTTCTACGCTGAGATCCTGGTACTGTCCTGTTATGTCATCCATACGCTCGCTGAAGGACTGCACCTCCCCTATATTCTTCAGCTGCTGAAGCACTGAGCTGTATTTGCCTGTCTCCACTTTTATCTGGTAAGATCCTGTCTTGTATTCCCTCCTTTCCTGTCCATGGGTGTTTACGTTCTCGTTCAGTATGAGTGAATCAGAAGATGTCACTACAGACCTGAGAGTGTTCTCAGCCTGTTGATAACGCTCCCTTTCGACTTCAGTTGAAAGCGACGCTGTCTTTGTTATCATCCTGTCCTCAATCTCAGGAGCAAAATCACCTGAAGGCTGGGGGTAATAGCCTCCTCCTCTGTAGGCTGCCTCTGCATAGTCTGCAGTTGGAGCATAAGCCTTTTCCATCCCTGTAAACCTGGCCACAGAAAGTCCTATGTTTCCAAAAGCCATGGCTCCGAAAAGCAGTATAAGCAGTACGATTATCCAGTTGTTCTTGTCCTTTAAGAATTCCTTGAATCCCATGTTTATCACCTTTTTTGGGTATTAGGCTGGATAAGTATTTAAATCTGCTGTTTTTATTGCATCTCTGTCCCATAAATATATGCTGGAGCACATGATAATATTTATGTCTGGGAATCTTCTGATAGAAAAATATGGATTTTGTGTCACACAGGCAGCAGTCCCGGAAAGAGCAGGAGATAGCCAAAACTGTTGAAGCAGCCAAAGATCTTTCCTGGTCTTATTCAGGCAAAGGTTACAAGAACCCTCTCCCTGCTATGGAATATGCCCCTTTCTCATATGAGAAACAACTGAACAGAGCCAGAAGGGATTTCTCAGGAAACCTTCCATTAAAGGTTATTGAGCTTTTTTCGAGATCAGGCAATGAGGGCCTTCTGGGCTATACATGGCTTGGAAGCATCAAGATGGGCATGTGCAGGGATATATATGCTCAGGCGCTTTGGGATGAGGTTGATGCTCACGAGAGAGGGCATGATGAATGGGAGTACGGCACAAGAGTGAAGTCAAGGTACAGGATCGAGCCTGACGATGGTGAATGTCAGTTTCTGCTGAATTAGGCAAAGTTTATAAACAGTTTTTGTTTTCATGTGCTATATGCGAGGGTAGCAAAGTCTGGTCAATAAAGCCATTTTACAGGGCTTTGGCCAAATGCGCAGGACTTAAGAAGACACTTAAGGTTGTACCTTAAGATATCCTGTCACTTAGTGTGTCCGAGGGTTCGAATCCCTCCCCTCGCATCTTTTTGTTATTGAAAATCTCGCTTGCGGGATTTTCATTGGGATTCAAATACCCCGCACTTTAGTACGAGATTTTCAATCCAAAGAAACGCAAAGCGTTTCTTGGACACAAAATCTTTATAAGATTTTGTTGTTCCAAAAACCCAACGGTAAATACCCCTGCCTCGTAGAAATTCAGTGAATTTCTAGGATGATCAGCAATCAATCCTTGATTTCTGACATTCAGGCAGGGATTAGTTCGGTTTTTGTTATCTATTCTTTCAGAACTCTTCTATCTTTTAGAACTCTTCTTATCCTTTCCATCCAGCTTATCTTCTAATCTTTTATATCCAAGATATATCAGAAGCACAAGAACAACACCTAACATGAACAGCTTGATGTATTTGTTCAGCTTGAACCAGTACTCTGCTGTATAGCCTAATGACCATAGGATTACAAGAATACCTCCTGCCATTATGCCTGAGCCTATGCCTTCAAGATGGTTCAGGAACATTCCAGCCACAATTGCTGCAATCCCGATAAACATCAAGATCCAGAACGAGTTTCTCGAATGTTTATATCTTGCAGTGGTCTGCAGGAACTCATCCTCGCATTCATCCCTTGCTATCCGGCATCCGATGTACTCTTCGCTGCTTTGGACTTCGTCGATGCATTCGTTCTTGTAAGGCACCCTTATAGGCATAGGCGCTGTCTGGTTAGTGGCATTCCTCTCAGGATAGCACTTCTCCAGCATCTCCTCGCAGTCGTAATTCTGGTAGCAGTCAGAACTCTCATACTGGTATTTTGGAGGCTCGTAAACAACATAAAGTCCGTAAGCTACAAACACTGCAAATACCACTGCGATCCCGATCGCAAGAAATGTTTTTGCTATACCCATGCTGGTTTCATTACCAAGATGATATATAAACCTATCGGAATAATAATATTTATATAGGAATAGGTAAAATAACTGTTTGTGCCTCTGTAGCTCAGTGGTAGAGCGTTAGGTGAAAACCAAGTTTTTACCCGCTAGACCTTGGTACACTTGGGCTTGATCTTTTACAAAAAGGTAAAGGTCGCGAGTTCAACTCTCGCCAGAGGCTTTGTACTCATCTATCTATCTGAAGAACTATCTCCTCCGGCAGCATCTGCCCTTGCACTGGGATATTCCACTATGAATCATTCTGCGGTCATGCTTTTCAGGACAGCCTACCGCGTAGGCGGGTACAGTGTCAGGAGATTCTCAGCTGACAAGGACTTGCGAAACTCTTAAAAAGCTTTCTGTCAAAGCCCAGCTTATGGTATACAGCATAGGACATGTTCGGCTGAAGAATAGGTTCATACTCGCTCCTATGGCAGGTATCACAGACATAGCTTTCCGAGTTTTGTGCAGGAGATATGGAGCAGCCCTTGTCTGTTCTGAGATGGTAAACCCTATCGCTCTCATCCGTGAGAACAGGGAAGCTGTCAGAAAAGCGTCTGTGTGCACGGAGGAGAAGCCTGTGGCTGTCCAGCTCTTCGGCGCAGATGCAAGACTGCTTGCAAAAGCTGCAAGTATAGTGGAAAAAAAAGGCGCTGATATCATAGACCTTAACCTTGGCTGCCCGGACATTAAGGTCAGGAAGCAGGGCGCAGGCTCTGCCCTGCTGAAGCATCCGGATAGGATACGCTCTATCATCAGGGCCATGGTCAAAGCCGTAGGCATACCTGTAACTGCCAAGATAAGGATCCAGGACAGTAATTCAGACCTGCATGTTGCAGAAGCTGTCCAATCAGCAGGCGCTGCAGCGATAGCGGTGCATGCAAGAACATCATCCCAGATGTATTCAGGCAAGGCTGATCTTGAGGCTGTAAGGAATGTCAAAGAAAATGTTTCAGTGCCTGTAATAGGAAATGGCGATGTTCAGTCCAGGCAGGATGCTGAAGACATGTTCAGGGCAACAGGCTGTGACTTTGTGATGGTAGGAAGGGCTGCTATGGGAAACCCTGCGATATTCGCAGAGCTCCAGGGTAATAAGGTCATTCCAAAACACCAGATGTTTGCCCAATACCTGGAACTTGCGGAAAAGTGCGGATGTATCGACAAGGCAAGACTTAAGGTGCATTCATGTAATTTCACAAAAGGGCTCAAAGGTTCTGCCAGGCTGAGGCAGAGGATCACTTCCTCAAACACTGTCGAGGATATCAAGGAATGCCTCTGCTTCAGGTCATTTTGAGAACACCACATGTTGCACAGTCAGCTGTTATGGCGGACAGGTGATGGAGTTCTGAGCTTTTGGGGCTATTCTATGCTCCCCCACCCATGAGCGTTTATCTTAAGCTCTTTTCCGTCCACATATAATCTTGGATTGTTGAATATCTGGTCATAATGGATTATGGTCCTCACATCTCCCCCGAACCAGTAGTTTGACCCTACTGCTATGTGTGCTGTATTGATGACTTTCTCATCCACTATAGTGCTTCCTATGATCCTGGCTTTCTGGTTGAGGCCTATCCCCATCTCCCCTATGATCCTGACCCTTTCAGGGTATTTTGCTCTTGCCTCTGCGAATTCAAAGCTTCTTCTCAGATAGCCTGCCTCGATCCCTCCTTCGATGTCCGTTATCCTGCTGTCTTTTATCTTTATCATTATGGGCTCCTTTGGCAGCTTTGTCCCGAACCCTGACCTTGAGCTGGCATCCACCATCACGGTCCCGTTGACTTTCCTGGGCGGCAGATAGACCTCTCCTGCAGGGATGTTTCCGCCTGTCCCTGGTTGCCGGTAATCTCCGTCTGCTGAGCTTACAGGCACTCCCCCTATATCCATGGTCAGGTCAGTGCCCTTGTCTGTCCTTACCTTGAGCTTCTTTCCTTGCTCAAGTATCCTCATTATATTATCATCTTTTTCTTTTTGTTTTGCATAATCTATGTCTATGGCTGAGATGATAGAGTCTATCTTCTTGGTGTCCAGGTATCCCAGAGATACTGTGGATACGAACCTGTGGTCGTTCTTTTTGCAGAAACTCCTGAAGCTTTTGCCTATCTGTTTCAGGTTGCCTATCTTCTCGCTTGCACATACCACTACAGCGTTGCATGGCTCCAGCCTGAAAAGTGCATCTGCTATAAAGTCGTCTGCAGCTTCTCCTGATTTCTTTGGGTTCTGGATAGCTACTTCAGCGTCCATCTTCAGCTCTTTTGCGGCAAGATAGTAGCATGCGGTCATGAGGGGGGATATCCTCTTGTTGGCATATCCCATGTCCCCTATGATCAGAAGTTTCTCTCTCCTGAGTCCGAGACAGCCTGTCAGCACTTTCTGAAATACGCTGTACTTGTTCCTTGCAACATGGAAAAGCTGCCTGTCCTTGAGCCATTCGATAAATCTTGTTGTCTCCATATTATCACGGTTTGAAGTGCCGCTATATAAATCTTACTTCAGTATCTGGTAAAAAGCGTCGAATATAGGGGTATCTGTGGTCAGCTGGTGGAACTCAGCGCCAAGTGTGTCGCAGACAGACTCTATCTTGTGGTTGTGCTCATCAAGCTTCTGCCTATACTTCATCCTGAGCCTCGGGCTGATGAATGTCCTGAGTATGCTCCTGCTCTCTGAATCATGGAGCTTAAGGTCTCCGGTATACTTAAGCTCTTTCTCCTTCTTGTCCAGGACCTGTATCAGCTTGATGTCATGTTTTCCCATGAGGTACAGGGCATCCCTTATCTGGTCTGCGTCGAAAAGGAAATCAGATATCATCACGACCAGGGCTCTGTTGCTTATAAGCTTCTTGTAATGCCTCATGGCTTCCAAGAAGTTGGACTTTCCGCTTACCTTCTGTGTGTTGAGGTACTGCAGCACAGCCGCCAGCTGGTTCATCCCTTTCCTTGGCCTGAAGAAGTCAAGCTGGTCTGAGAACGTCGACAGCTGGAACTTCTCGTTCTCTTTCATGGCAAGGTATGTCATGCCCATGCCTATCATGGACGCGAACTCAAACTTTGTCCTGCCGCTGCCGAAATCCATGCTCTTGCTGGAGTCTATTATCACATGCACCACAAGGTTCCTTTCCTCCTCATATCTCCTTACGAAGAAATCATCTGTCCTGGCGTATATCCTCCAGTCTATGGATCTGAAATCATCGCCAGGCACGTAGGGCCTGTAGTCTTTTATGACCAGCCCATGCCCTGGCGCAACGCTCTTCCTCGTGCCTGTATAGCTGGAGGTCACCCTCTTATGGATGATCAGGCTGAACCTGTCCAGCTGGTCCAGGAATTTGGTGTCGATCATTTGAGTATCTGCCCTATCGCATCATCTACTGTGAGGCCTTTCCTTTCTGCCTCAAAGTTGAGTATTATCCTGTGCCTGAGTATAGGATAGGCCATGGTCTCGATGTCCTCAGAGCTGACATGGTGCCTGCCGTTTATCAGCGCCCTTGCCTTTGAGGCCAGCACCAGGCCCATGGATGCCCTTGGAGATGCTCCATACTCTATGAGCTCTTTTTTCTCCCTTGTTGCGGCTATTATCTTCAGCACCTTTTTCTTGAGGTCATTTGCGATAGGCACCTGTCTGGCTGTCTTCTGCAGCTGCTCAAGATGGTTCTTTGTGAGCACTACCTTGACAGAGGGCATCTTCATCTCCTCGGTGAACCTGTCTATGATCTGCAGCTCCTCCTCAGGTTTCGGATACCCAACCTTGATCTTCAGCAGGAACCTGTCTGCCTGCGCTTCAGGCAGGGGGTATGTGCCCTCCTGTTCTATGGGGTTTTGGGTGGCCAGCACAAAGAAAGGCAGGTCCAGCTTGAATGTGTTTGTCCCTACTGTAACCTGCTTCTCCTGCATCGCTTCCAGCAGGGCAGACTGGGTCTTTGGGGTGGCCCTGTTTATCTCGTCCGCAAGCACAATGTTCGCGAATATGGGGCCTGGCTCGAACTTGAAGTTCCTCTTGCCCCCTGATTCCTCGATTATGTATGTTCCTGTAATGTCTGAGGGCATGAGGTCAGGGGTGTTCTGGATCCTGCTGAACTTCAGGTCCATGACCTGGGCGAGCGTCCTTATGGCAAGGGTCTTTGCCAGTCCTGGATAACCTTCCAGCAGGGCGTTGGCGTCGCATATTATCGACACCATGACCTGCTCAAGCACGTCGTCCATCCCTATTATCACCTTGTTCATCTCCTTGAATACACTGTCAAACGTCGATTTGTATTGTCTGCTCATTTTTATACCTCCTTTGATCCTGATACTATCTACCGGCAAGGTTCTCAAAATAGCTCCTTACCAGGTCCTCCTGTTCCTTGGGTATGTTTTCTTCGTATGTCTCAGATGTCACTGAGTATATCTCTTCAGGGAACAGTTCCTCAAACTGCTTCTCCTGCACCTCTCCCCCGTCCCTTATGCTGATCTCATAGTTCACCGGCCTGATCTCGACCTCTGTGGCCCTGCCTCCGAGCTTTGCTATGGACGCGCTTCCGTAGATGTCATCGCTTGTGGGCACGTCTCCGGGCTCGCTCTCCTGCTTTCCACCCTGCATGAACTGCTCGTCTGCCTCAGTGTCATAGGTATCCTTGAAGAATACATCTTCCGCCGCCTGCAGCCCCCCTGTCACCGACTTGCTGAAGTCAAAGAGTTGTATGTTGAGGGTGCTTGCGAAGATGATAAGGAAACAAAGCAGGACTATCCCTATGATCTTGGTGCCTGACCTCTTCGGGTCGAAGAACCTGCCGGCTTCAACCTTCCTTATGTCCCTTGCGATCTCTTCCTGGAGCGCTTCCACCATCTCGTTGTCCTTGTCAAGGTAATCCTGGGCTGTCCTCAGCTTTTCGTCCAGCTCTGCGTACTCCCCTTCCACTATCTGGAGCTTGTTCCTGTTCAGCGCTATGTATCCGGCTGCTGCCATGAATGTCAGCGCAGGGACTGCTGCATAAAGGGGGTTGACACTGATAAGCATCAGCATCAGGTATGAGGCCAGGAATATCAGGACCGTGCTCAGTAGAATATCCAGGAACTCTATCGCGTCCAGGTTCCTCCTTACCTCATCCAGTATCCTCTTGAATCCTTTCATGATCTCAATCCTGTCTCCATCTTCATTTCTCTTGTCAGCTGATGTCCTTCAGGGCAGATATGTCCTCTTCCAGGTCATCAAAATCCTCGTCGATATCATCTGCCAGCTCATAGCATACGTCCTCAGGATCTCCCAGCCAGATGTTTATGGTCGTCCTCACATCCTCTGCATTGTCGTCCAGGGAAGCTACCGCGTTCTCATAGTTATTGAGCTTCCTCATGGCGTCCTCAAGCGCATCCTTGGTATCCTCCAGATCTTTCTCGGTGATCCTCAGCTGGTTGTGGGTCCGGATATAGTCATCCTTTGTCTGCTTGAGCTCTGCTGCAGTGTCGTTCAGCTCCTCTGCAATATCATCCTTCTTCTCTTTGACATCTGTGTACTTGCCGCTCAGCTCCTCCTCCCTTTCAGACCGTATCTCCAGCTCGAATTGGGTTGTGTTCAGCTGCTTCATATGCACGTCAAGCTCTATCATGGTCTGGTTCAGCTCCCTTAGCTTGGTCTCATACTCATCATAAAGCTGGTCAAAGGTCTCCTGGTAGTATACTGTGATGACCACTATCCCTGCCATCGAGAGTATCACCAGGCCCAGCAGCACGACGTTTACATTGCTTTTCATGAATGACATACTTATCCTCCTCTCCTTTGGTTTGTTATCATATTATCGTCATTTTCCGTAAAGGTTCTTGTTCTCACGCAGCCTTCTGATCAGCAGTTCCACCAGGAACACCGCTATCGCGGAAGCTGCAAATATCCATGAGTAATAGACATAATCAAGCCTCTTTCTCTGGCTGTCCTTCTTGATCTTTTCCACTATCTCTTCAGGCTTTGAGGGGTCCAGCACTTTCCCTCCAGTGACGGTTACAAGGTCCCTGAACTCAGGGTTCATGCCTGTATCCCTGTATTCCTTGTTGTAGTTCACTGCCGTGTATGCGTCGAAGAATTTGCTGAAGCCAGTGGTATCTGGTATGAACTCAGCGACATACCTCCTTTCACCCACTTTTGAGAACTCCAGGTCCTCTGATTCAGGCATCTGGTCTGCTGTGACATAGATATATGTCGGGTTTCCAAGATGCGTGTCCTCCACGTCCACGCTGAAATCTTGGTTCCTGCCCATGTCCCCTACGGCCCAGTTGACCATCCTGGTTATTAGGGCTGCATTTTCCTCGCTGAGCAGCTGGCCTGACCAGCCCGCCCCGCTGTCTGTGGAGAGGGCAGCTACCCTGCCAAGCCCGAATCTCCAGACAGTAAGGATGGGGTTGTTCAGCTCTGTGCTGACCAGCAGCCTGGAGCTGGATTTGGGTATCACCTGGTTGTACCCTGTCACTGACGCTGTAATGCCCAGGTTTGCTGTTATGAAATGGTTGCCATCCAGGATCACCAGTTCCATGGCCTCCTCGACCTCTTCCTCTTCCCCTTTTCCGAACACCACTGCAAGCTTCTCTGCCTCTTCAGGCTCGAAGTAGCTGCCTTTTCCCTCTGAGGCCATCCTCTGCATGAATTCTGTGACAGTGCCCTGGCCCACTCCGACAGAGTAGGTGGTTATTCCCAGCGCTGCTGCATATGTTGCAGCTGAGAGGGCGTTTTGGGGAAGCAGCGTGTCCCCATCTGAAATGAGTATCATGTTCCTGCTGCCTTCCTTGTTCCTGAGCATGCTGGTGGCCCTCTTCATACCTGAGTATATGTATGTGCCTCCGTCGTACTTCAGGGCCCTAATCCTTTCTTTTACCATATCCATATCTTTTGAGATTATAGGCGAAAGTGGCTCAACAAGGTAGCTGTTGGTGTTGAATGCGACCACGCTGACCTTGTCCTGCGACCTCAGGCTGTCCATTATCTCTACGGCCAGCGCCTTTTCCACGTCAGAAGTCGTATAGGTGCCGTCTTCCCTGAACTTTATGCCTGTGCTGCCGCTGATGTCCACCAGGATCACCACGTTCACGTCTCCGTCATCATCCTCATCTCCTGTGCCTACCCTTGCAGGCAGCAGGGTCTCGAACCTGGCTCCCTGGTATCCTCCGTATTCATAGCTGTTCTGGCCTCCGATCACCATCAGTCCATTGCCGTCGCTGATGTAATCCCTGATCAAATCTATCTTTTCCTCAAGCCTTTCAGCAGGTATGTCATCCAGGATCACAGCATGGTAGAATGCCAGGTCAGAGGGGAGCGAGCCTGTCATGTGAACATTGTATATATTTGCTACTGAGTCGAACATCGGGCTGTCCTTGTTTGTGACATACAGGATGTTGGGTTTGGGAAGGACGTGCACTGTCTTGTAGAATATGTTGTTCTCCTCAAAATGGTCCTCTACATCCACTATGGCGACGATCTGGTGATAGCCCTCTTCCAGCACCTTGCTGAACTGTTCGACCCTTTCTCCCTGGTATTCTCCTGAAGATATCTCCTTGCCGTCCAGTTTCAGCGTGAGCGTATAAGGGGCTGAGCCTCCCACCTGGGCTATCTCCACAAAAAACTCTGATTCTGTGTCGACTATAGACTGGGAAGGGCCTTCTATGAAAACCGAGGTGTCTTTCTTGTCAGGCTCCAGCTTCAGGGTGTTGATGGTAGTGTTGACCAGCGACGCGAAAACTACCATGTCCCCCAGATCCCTCCCCTGGTTGTTGTTGCCATCTGTTATGACCAGCAGGTTGTCGTCTCCCTGCATGTTCGTAAGTATGCCGTCGCCTATCGCGCTTCTTTCGCCGTATCCTATGAACTTTTCAGTTACAGGTATATGCTGCCTTATGTTGTCGACCAGCTTGTCTATCTCCTGGCTGTCAAAAAGGCTGAACGAGGTGCTGTTGTCCCGCAGTATGAGGACAGAAGCGTCCCCTGTGACAGTGGTCTCCTTGAACTGGTAGGGATTTGCTATGGCTATGACCAGGAGCAGGAAGATCAGCAGCCTGGAGAATATCAGGAACGCCCTGTCAAACCTTTTTCTCAGCACCTCCTCTGATTTGAGGAACTGCTTCTTGACCAGCACTATGATGATTATGGCTATAGGTATGTAGGCGAATAGTGCGAGAGGGTATTTGAGGCCAAAGCTTGTCATCATGCCTGGTATCTGTATGGCAGTCATAGGTCACCTCTCATCTTGACGTATACTATCTCTGCAAGCAGGATGATGCAGACCGCTATGAGCAGGTATGTGTCGAGCGGCAGTCTTTTGGTCCCTGCTGACTCTTCCACCGCGAACTCAGCTGTATCCTCCTTTAGCTTCTGCTCCTTCCTCCCCTTGTTTACAGAGGATTCCTTCTCATTCACAAGATTGAACGCAGCCACCTTGCCGTCTGCGTCGTGGAATCCTGTCTCGACTATGAGGGGATTTTCCTCTATGAGCCTGTTGTAGTCTCTTACGTCTTCAGTCTCTGTGAGGAACGAGATCAGGTTTTCCCAGAAGATAGGATATGAGGGGATATTTACGAACTCAGAGTCCTCGTCAAAGATCCCGTAATACACTGTCTTGCCTGCTCCGAATTCCTTGAATGCGATGAGCGGGCTGTCATCGTCTGCAGCAGCTACCACTATGCTTTGATTGAGGGCGGCTGCGGTGAAATGCCTTCTTGTCGGCCTGAAATCTATGTCTTTGGTGAACTGGTTGTATATCCTTACATGTACCTCTGTATCATTGGCGATGCCTGACAGGGATGCAGGAGAAAGACTGTTTGTGTCAAGCCTGGTGAAATCCATCAGGTTGTCCTGCGCCTTGATTATGAAAGAGGTGCCGTTCTGCACTCTTGCAGCTATCTCCCTGAAGGTTCCTGTGATCATTTCATCCCTGAGGACTTGGTCCATTATTATCACGTCATGGTCTATCCTCGGTATTATGGGCGGCTCGGCTGTCTCCAGCTGTATGACCTTTGAAGATTCAAGAGCTGTCTTGAGATAGCTTTGCGGATTGTTTGTGATAAGAAGCACGCTCATCCTTTTCTTGTTTGGGGAGCCTATGTATATCATGTTGTCTACCTCAAGATCGTCGTCTTCGTCGCTTACTGATATCTCAAGCTGCGACCTGCCTGGAAGGGTCTCAAATTCGAACACCTCCACGCTTTCAGGCTCTATGGTGGTCTCCTCGCTGTACTTTGTGCTTCCCCATTGCACCAGCCTGATCCCTAGCTCTGCAGGCTCCTTGTTGAAGTTCTTGATCCTTGCCACAGACCTGTACCTTCCTGGGACAAAGCCTATGATCCCTACGTTTTTCGCTTCCTCGCTGATGTCCACGAACTCCACTGCGGTCTCTGATGATGTCAGGGACCTTTTTGCCACCAACATATCAGGCCCATGGGTCTGTATGAAGTCTGAGATCACTGTCACTTTCCCGCCCCTGCCCAGTATCTCTTTTGAGGTGAGCATGGCATCCCCTATGTTTGAAAGGCTGTCAGTAGGCTCTACTGTGTCAAGTATATCTGCTGCATCTCCCTGGCTTCCTTTTTCAAGGGCTATATAAGGCACGTTTCCTGCAAGTATTAGCGAAGTCCTGCTTCCGAAATGCGAATCTGCCTCCTCTACAGCCCTCTCGAACCTCGAGGACCTTCCCTCTTCTGTCTGCATGCTTGCGCTGACATCCACTATTATTACTGAGTCTTCTGAGGAAACGTTGATGGGCATCTCTGTGTAGGGTGCCATCACTGCAGAAGCGAGCCCGAGAAGCGCCAGCAGCTGTATCAGGAAAAGTATGTTCTTGAGAAAGTTCCTGAAGAAGGATGACCTTCTTTTCATCCCAGGGCTTTTCATGAGGAACATCAGGGAGGGTATTGTCTTGTCCTGGGGCCTGGGCCTTATAAGGTATATTATCAGGAAAGGGATAAGTGCTAAAAAAGCGTACCATCCTAGTGGGTTAGCGAAATCTACCATCAACTACCTCTTTTTCCTGTGTTTTAATGCTTGTATTGACTATCAAGGAAAGAAATATAAAAAGTAGTATAAAAAGTTTATGATTTAAATCTCTGCTGGAGACACACAGTATCTTCTTGACACTACGCCAGCCTTTGCTAGGCAGGCTCATCAGATGTAAGGCTGTATCAGTTCAAGCATGAAAGCCTTGTGCTGACTGAGAGTCACATCCAGCCCGTCAGCTTTTCCTTTGTCTGCAGGCTGCAGTTGCGGGTCTGAGATCACTGGGTGGTCATCCCTGAGCTGGCCTATGCCATAGATCTTCCCAAGAGCCCATTTGTAGATGTATATCGCTCCGCCTGGATCGCCGTAAGGATGGCATATGCTCTTCAGCTCATTCACCTCTTTCTGAGACTTCTGCAAATCCTCTCTATAGTCTATATCATTCAGCTTTGTGACAAGGTTTGCCATGCTTGCCACATGTCCTACGCTTCCATTCCTCGCTGCTTCTGCTATCTTTCCTTCGTCTCCTGTGAGCACTGTGACATCAGGATACCTGTCGCTGAGCGTGATTGCTATGTCCATGGTTCCGCTTGAGTCCTTGAAAGCTCTTGCATTCTCATAGAAAGAGAAATCCCATGCCATACTATCGCTGACCTTGTACCCGAATGCAGGGTTGTCATAGCCTATCAGAGCTATGTCCAGGCTGTTTAGGGCTGACATCGCGTCCGGAATGCCCTCATGCGACACGAAATGGGCAAATGGGATCACCAGTCCGTCTGCTCCCATGTCCCTGTAGGCTTGTGCCTGTTTGACTGTAAATTCTATTGCTTCACCCTCATCTGCTGCAGGGACGCCTATTCCTGTAAATACATATATCTTTGATCCCTGCATCTGGTTGATCCTTCTGACTTCCTGGATGCAGACTTCCAGGTTCCTTAGCTGGGTCCCTACCCGCAGGCTCCTGAACTCTCCTGTGGTGCCGTTGACAAACACAGCGTAAGGTTTGTTTCTTGTGCAGACATGCCATAACAGTTCCCTTTGCGCATCCTCATCCATGCTCATATCTTCATTGAGCATTGTCAGCAAAGGGGGTACGCTTCCTCTTATCGTTATGTTTCTTGTCATATTATCACTCTCCAAAATATTATCCTTAGTATTATGATTCTGTTCTTTGTACCTGTCTGATGTTTTTAAATATTTTGCTTTTCAAGAGTAGTGAACAAATCTTTTTCTAGACCATGGTTTCGGACAGACGCTCTCATTTTCTTTTGTCCTGACCAAAATATTTATATATAACACCTGCTTTCCTTTATCGTTATGATAGTGGAACAGATAGGCAGGACCATAGAAGAGTTTCTTAAGATACTTTTGAGTTCCACAACCACGACAACAATGACTACAGCGTAAGCTGTTCATTGTTCAATATCCCAGATTCTGAGGTGAATTGAGAAGATGAACAGAAAAATAAGCATAGGCATAGCTGGATTGGGAAACATCGGCCAGGGAGTAGCAAGGATCATCGAAAGCAACAGGGATAAGATCCTGAAAAAGACAGGTATTGAGCTGGACATAAGGTCTGTCTGCATTAAAGACATGCAGAAAAAAAGGACCCTGCCGACAGATGCTTATCTTATGACTGATGACTACAACAGGCTTGTAGATGATCCCCAGATAGATATAGTCGTGGAGCTTATAGGAGGGGTTGATGCTGCCAGGGACCTTATCCAAAAAGCTCTCAAGGCAGGCAAGCATGTTGTCACCGCAAACAAGGCTGTCATGGCAAAGCATGGGGAGGAGTTCTTCAGGCTTGCTGAAATCAACAAGGTAAAGATAAACTACGAGGCAGCTGTTGCAGGATCCATACCTGTAATCAGGTCTTTTGATGTCAGTTTCATCTCAGACAGGATAATCTCCATAATAGGCATCATCAACGGCACTACCAACTTTATCCTTACAAGGATGAGCAGGGAGGGGCTTGATTACAAGGATGCCCTAAAGCAGGCCCAAAAGCTCGGCTTTGCAGAGGCAGACCCTTCCCTGGACGTCGGCGGAGACGATGCTGCCCAGAAACTTGCAGTCCTCAGCAGGATAGCTTTCAATACAGATGTCAGTCTTGATGACATATACTATGAGGGCATAACAGGTATCCGGCCTGTGGATATCTCATATGCATGTGAGATGGGATA
Source organism: Candidatus Woesearchaeota archaeon (assembly GCA_014729345.1). Taxonomy (GTDB): domain Archaea; phylum Nanobdellota; class Nanobdellia; order Woesearchaeales; family WJKB01; genus WJKB01. The sequence continues at coordinate 3,688 of WJKB01000107.1, read as the reverse complement.
TGAGATCAAGCTCCTTGCCATAGCCAGGCAGGAAAAAGGCAGGCTTGAGATGAGGGTCCATCCTGCGCTAATCCCAAAGAGCCACATACTGGCCAGTATCAGGGACGAGATAAACGCAGTGCTGGTGACCGGAGAGAATATCGGGGAGCAGCTTTTCTACGGAAAAGGGGCCGGTCAGCTGCCTACTGCTTCCACTGTCGTGGCTGACATCATCGATGTTGCCAGGAGAGGGGAGATGTTTTACGAGTATGACAGATATGAGATCCAGAGCATCGATGATCTGAAGACCGAGTATTACCTCAGGTTTGATGTTGATGAGATGCCGGGCATCCTTATGCAAATCACCACTGTCCTGACAAAGCATAATATCTCGGTCATGTCCCTGATCCAGAAGCAGACAGACAGCCATGTCCTTCCTGTGATAATAACAGTGCATAAGACAGATGAGAAGAACATGCAGGATGCATTCAAAGAGATAAGCTCTTTTGATTTTGTCAGGTCAAGCAACCTGATGAGGGTTTTATGACTTCAGATATGCAAAAGCAGGACAACAGTAAGATTTTTATAGGTAAAAGACCAAAAACATGCAAAAGGTGAGACAAATGGCAAAAATCAGGATAAGTTTTCCGGACGGTTCAGAGAAACAGTATGAGAAAGGCATCACTCCTATAGATATCGTCAAGAAGGACATAGGGGAGGGCCTCGCAAGGGCAGCTGTCGCTGCAAAACTGGATGATGAGACAACGGACCTCGACGTCCCCATATCAAAAGACTCCAAGCTTGCTGTACTCACCTTCAAGGATGACGAGGGCAAGAATGTCTTCTGGCATTCTTCTGCCCATGTTCTTGCGCAGGCAGTGAAAAGGCTCTACCCTGATGTAAAACTTACCATCGGACCTGCTGTCGAGGACGGCTTCTACTATGATTTTGACAGGGACGAACCTTTTACCCCTGAAGACCTTCCGAAGATAGAGAAAGAGATGGAAAAGGTCGTGAAGGAGGACCAGGAGTTCCAGAGGAGCGAGATCCCTGTGGATGATGCTATAAAGATAGAGAAAGATCTCAAGGAGCCTTACAAGGTCGAGATGCTTGAGGACCTGAAGGCCCAGGGAGAGAAGACCGTCTCCATGTACAAGCACGGGGAGTTCATAGACCTATGCACAGGCCCTCATGTGCCCTCTACCGGAAAGATCAAGGCTTTCAAGCTTACAAAGGTAGCAGGCGCGTACTGGAGAGGGGATGCATCGAACAGGCAGCTCCAGAGGATATACGGGGTCGCTTTTCCTGACAAGAAAGAGCTCAAGCAGCACCTTGCAAGGATAAAGGAGGCTGAGGCACGCGACCACAGGAAGATCGGAAAAGAGATGGATCTCTTCTCGATGCATGACGAAGCGCCTGGCATGCCCTTCTTCCATTCAAAAGGCACATTTATCTGGAACACTCTGGTAGACTTCATGAGGGAGAAGATGAGGGAGAGGGATTATGAGGAGAACAAGACTCCTATAATACTGAACAAGAGCCTTTGGCTGCAGTCAGGCCACTGGGATCATTACAAGGAGAACATGTATTTCACAAACATAGATGAGCAGGATTTTGCAGTAAAGCCCATGAACTGTCCGGGCAATCTATTGATATACAAGACAAAGGCGCATTCTTACAGGGATCTGCCAATAAAGGCAGGAGAGTTCGGCCTGGTCCACAGACATGAGCTGTCAGGGGTCCTTTCAGGTCTTTTCAGGGTCAGGGTATTTACCCAGGATGATGCTCACGTGTTCTGCACCGAAGACCAGATAGAGGAGCAGATCATCGAGCTTATCGATCTCGTCGATGAGGTATACAAGACCTTTGGTTTTGAGTATCACGTTGAGCTCAGCACAAAGCCTGAGAAGGCCATGGGTTCCCAGGCTCTCTGGGACAAGGCTGAGAGCACCCTCAAGAAAGCGCTTGACAGGAAGAGGATGAAATACCAGATAAACGAGGGCGATGGTGCTTTCTACGGGCCCAAGATAGACTACCATCTTAAGGATACCATCGGGCGCACCTGGCAGTGTGGCACTATCCAGCTTGACTTCTCCATGCCAGAGAAATTTGACCTCACCTATGAGGGAAGCGACAACAGGAAGCACAGGCCTGTGATGCTGCACCGCGCGATCTACGGTTCAGTGGAGAGATTCCTGGGTATACTTATAGAGCATTACGCCGGCAAGTTCCCTGCATGGCTCAGCCCTGTCCAGGCGAGGATCCTTACTGTGGCTGACAGGTTCAACGGTTATGCTGAAAAGCTTGCTGATGACATGAAGAAGCAGGGCCTGAGGGTAGAGACTGACTTCAGGGCAGAATCAGTGCCCAAGAAGGTCAGGGAAGCCCAGCTTTCCAAGGTAAACTACATACTTGTGGTGGGAGAGAAAGAGCAGAAAGCAGGCACTGTAAATGTCAGGACAAGGGACAATGAGGTCCTCGGAGAGAAGAAAACCGATGATTTTGTGAAGGATCTGCTCAAGGAAGTTGAGGAGAAGGCCTAGAACTCCAGTTCTTCGCCCTCTTTCATTATCCTGACCTTTACGCCTTCCTTCTCTGCAAGCTCCTGGAAATATTCTGCATCTTCGATATTCCCGACTATCTTTCCGTAGTGCATCGGTATCGCTCTCCTGGGGCCTATCTTTTCAGCTGCCTGTGCAGCCTCTTTCGCATCCATGGTATATGTTCCCCCTACCGGCAGGAGAGCGAGATCTACCTGCCCAAGTTCTTCCATCTCAGGGATCATGTCAGTGTCTCCTGAAAAATAGACCACCTTGTCCTCTATGAGCAGCAGGAAACCCAGGGCTTCATCCTTGGGATGGTATGGCTCTCCAGGATTCCTGAACCTCCTGACGTTGTAAGCAGGGACTGCCTGTATGCTGACATCCTTCACCTCTACGGTCTGGCCCGTCTCCATCGGGGTCGCGTCTATCTGAGCAGCGTAGATCCTGGTCGTGAACACTTTTGTCTCATCAGCCCTTGCCTGTCTTATCTGCTCAGCCCCTGCATGGTCATGATGGTGGTGCGATACCAGTATGATGTCAGCCTTCTCATCATATTCCCCTGCATACGGGTCGATATATATCACAGTGCCCTTTTTGGTCTTTATCTTCCATGAAGCATGGCCGAGCCATCTGAGTTTCATATGCTTTCAAAAGCTCTCCTGATATTTATTATTTTTGTTGTAAGAAGTCCTTGTTCCTGCCCTAAGGCCTGCTACATAACCCAGAAGATTTATAAACTCCTGCACCCTTTTTCAGGCATATGGTATTGGAAAAACTTGGAAGTTCACTGAGACAGACCATGTCAAAGATAGCTAAAGCTGTCTTTGTGGATGAGAAGCTTGTCAATGAGCTTGTCAAGGATATTCAGAGGGCTCTTCTTCAGGCTGATGTCAACGTCAAGCTGGTCTTTGAGCTGACCAAGAGGATAAAGGAGAGAGCCTTGAAGGAAGAGGTCCCCGGAGCCCTGACAAAACAGGAATATCTTGTCAATGTAGTTTATGAGGAGCTTGTGAAGTTTCTTGGCGGCGAAGGTTATAAGATTGACATAAAAGAGAAGCCTTTCAAGATCATGCTGGTTGGGCTTTTCGGTTCAGGAAAGACCACTACAGCAGGCAAGCTGGCTCATTTTTTCAAAAAAAGAGGCCACAAGGTAGCCCTTGTAGGTG
>WJKB01000106.1 GCA_014729345.1 Candidatus Woesearchaeota archaeon | reverse complement strand
CTTTTCCACCAGATCCTTAACCTCCACTATGCTGTCTTCCATCTCTCCTGAAGGCTTGATTATCCCGTATCTGCTGACCTTCTCTTTGGGAACCTGCTCGACCCCCATGATACTGCTTTTAGTTTTCTTAAAAGCCTCCATAAGCTCACTGATTACCGGCTTTTCTCCTTCGATGAGCGAGTCTCCCAGAAGCACTGCAAAAGGCTCGTCTCCAACATGCTCTTTGGCGTACATTATTGCATCCCCAAGCCCTTTTTGGCCTTTCTGCCTTATGAAGTGTATGTCAGCTAGGTTGGCGATCCTCCTGACTTCTTCAAGATCTTTTATCTTTCCTTTCTGCTCAAGAAAATGCTCTAGCTCAAACGCCTCGTCAAAATGGTCCTCTATGGCCCTTTTTCCTTTTCCTGTTATGATAAGGATGTCCTTGATGCCCGCCTTGACAGCCTCTTCCACCACGAACTGTATCGTCGGGGTGTCCACTATAGGCAGCATCTCCTTTGGCTGCGCCTTTGTGGCAGGAAGGAACCTTGTCCCTATACCTGCTGCTGGTATTACCGCTTTCCTGATCTTCATCTTATATCTGAGTTACCTCGATATTATTTAAATCTATGTTACTCTTGCTGCTGTGGGCAGCAGTGTGGGCCTGAATATCACTGCCTCTATCCCGTCCTCCTGCCTTAATCTGTCAAACCTCTCTTCAAGGGCCTGAAACATCCTGTCATCCTCATAGGTCATCACCGCTGTTCCGCTTGAGCCTGCAAACTTGGGATATGCTCCGGCCTCTCTGGCTGCTTGTATCATCTTCTGGTCGCACGAACGGATATTATACAGCTCGGTCCTCTGCTTCCAGTTTTGCCACATCAGCCTGCCCAGATCTTTCCATTTTACAGTTGGATCATCAGCACTTTGTATCAGCATCTTTGCATCGTCGGTCAGATCTGCAAACCTGCCCATGGCATCTACAACCTCTTCTTCTCCCCTCTCCCACCTGGCAGTCACGTCACTGTGGACCTTACTGCTGGCTTCACCTCCGTTTTTCCTGATATAGGCGACTGCCACAGGAGGAAGCTGTGCAGGATCCATCTCCGCATATTGACCCTGGTCCTTAAGCGTGTCCTTTACACCGGAAAAGTCCATGTAGACCATCCCGCCGTATGTCTGGACCACCCTGTCCTGCAAGCCTGCATTGATCCCTCTTTCACCTTTTTCAGCTCCAAGTATGACATTTGGCAGCTCTCTTTTTGGGATCTGGCGGTCATAGAACTCCATAAGAGCCCTTATCGTTGCTGTGACAACAGCAGATGAACCAGCCATGCCGCGCTGCCTTGGGATATTGGTATCATATTTTATGGTGTATCCCCTTGATCTCAGAGGTGTCCCTTTTTCTGCAAAATACTTCTTGAAGGATGTCACTGCAGCAGCGATGATCTGTACCATTCCATCATAACCATACTCCTGGGTGTGCTCCACAAGCATGTTGTCATCCTTAAATTTGAGCCTGTCAGCTTCTCCAGGGATTATCTCAAACCCTTCTGAAGGCCACAACTTGATCGTTGCATAATAATTATAGATAGTGAATGATATTGTCTTCCCTCCAAAGCCGTCGCTTGGATTTCCGATCAGCCCTGCTCTGGAGTAGGCTCTTGAAGTGAATATTCCGTCTTTGAATGGCATGTTTTCACCGCATGGATCTGAATATCCCTTCTGAAGACCTTCTTTTTTAAATATCTTACCCTTATCTTACTTTATCCTACCAAAAGGTTTATAAAGGATGATGTTTCTCAAGCTGTTATGAAGAGGAAGATATCTATAACCATCGACAGTGGGATCCTTGATGATATCGACAGCATTGTGGACAATATATACATCCGCAACAGGTCCCAGGCCATAGAACATCTTGTGAGCAGCTCACTGGGAGAGAAAAAGGACGCAGTCATACTTGCGGGAGGCCCTGAAGAGAAGATAAAGGTGGATTCAGCCTACAGGCCTACTGTCAGGGTGAAAGGAAAAGCAGTCATAGAGCATGCTGTTAAGAAGCTCAGGGACGAAGGGTTCAGGTCCATCCATGTGGTGGCAAGCCCAAAGGTCCTCACAGCCATCTTCGAGATACTGAAGGACGGAAGCGGGTACGGTGTTAAAGTCAGTTATGTAGAGGAGAAGATCAGCAAAGGCAGCGCATACAGCCTCAGGCTGCTCAAGGGAAAGCTGGACAGGCATTTTCTGGTTGTTTATGGAGATCTACTGTTTAGCAAGATAAATATAGACGAGCTCTGGAAAGACCATATTAAGCAACATCCTATGGCTACCATAATGCTCACAACCTCGAACAAGCCCAGCGAGAAAGGCACTGTAAGGGTTGAGGGTAACAAGGTGCTCAAGTTCACCCAGAAGCCCAGGCAGTCTGACATATACCTTGTCTTCTCGCCTATCTTCGTGGCTGAGCCTGAGATATTTGACCAGGAGGGTGATTCTCTTGAGGCAGACGTGTTCCCCAAGCTTGCTGAAAAGGGGCTTCTTCAGGGCCATCTCAGCAGCGAGAAAGAGATCCACATACACTCAAGATCAGATGCTTCCAGTGCATAGGTAGCAGCAGAAATCCTTTTCTAGCTCGTTCTTTTCGATCACTTCCATCTCAGGATGTCTTCCTGAACTGTTCAGAAAAGAGCGTATATGAAGGGTGAAAGTGCGCTGCTCTGCCCAAATATGATCAGTATCCCCACAAGTATGAGCATGATGATTATCGGCGCGAGCCACCATGCTTTCCTTACCTTTAGGAAGTCCCATGCTTCTCCCAGTAGCGACCTGTTCTTTGCCATCAGTTCCTATCCCCCTCAAGATTCTTGAATATTACCTCAGCAGCCAGCTCGTGACCCTGCTGGTTCCAGTGGGTATCCTTTTCAAAATAAAAGGTATTATTTATATTTTTCTGGGCAAAAGGATATGCAAGATCAATGAACTCAAACTTGTTTGCCTGGAAAAAAGCGATAAGCTCATCCCTTATCTGGTACCTTCCCAGATGGCATTCCCTCTTCTGATGTATCCTCTCAAGCCTTTCAAGATACTTGTTATCATCCACTGCCTCTTTTGTGGGCATTATCACAAATATCAGTTCTGAGTCATGTTCTTCAGCGAGTTCCCTGAACCTGAAAGCTGCTTCATAGAATGACTGCATGATCTTTTCATGGTGAACATAGAAATGGTCATAGTTCTGCTGCGCAGGCCTGTCCTTGAAAGAGTGCGCAATCTTGAAAGCGTTTCCGTATACAAAAGGGCAGATGTGCAGGTTATGGAAGCACGACAGGACAACAGGATCAAAACTTATGCCTGGCTTCTGTGTTCTTTCTAGATCCACCTCATAAAGGAAGTCATTTCCAGTGTATAGGTTTACGAAAATGATATCAGGCCTGTACTGGTAACCTCTGTGCTTAAGTTTCTGGTAGTAGTAGGCCACATCAGCGCCAGGATAGCCCATGTTAAGAGCCTCGATGCCCCCTGCGTACATCTCCTCATCCTCTTCAAGTATGTCCATAAAAGGCCTTTCAACGCCTTCCCCGAATGTCATGGAATCTCCCAGGAAAAGGTATCTTGGCTTGGTCTTGCTGCAGAAGTCATATTCCCTGTCTCTCATGCCGTGGGAATTTGTGGTTATGTTGAACACAAACACCCCTCTCCTATAACTGTTGGTGTCATATCTGACAACATGCCTGTTAGGCTCTACGTCAGGTCCGTAATCGTCATTCCATGAGATTACAGACAAGGATTGAGGATAAAAAAGCCTGAGACCTATCTCCAAGAGTACCAGGCAGATCAGCAAGGTGCTTATAAGCACAGCGATGTTCACCAGGATGCTGTTGCCGGCAAGGCTTTTCTGTGCTTTTGCCTTTTTGGCACCCTTTTTTCCCTTGCCCTTTACCTGGCTGTTCCTGCCCTGTTTCTTCTGTTGTTTTTTTCCTTTTTTTTCAGTCTTTGGCATTTTTTTCGCTGTCCCACATGTCTCGTGGATTATCCTCCCTTCTTACAAGGAATTTACCCATGACAAGATAATCTACGCCTGTTCCCATCATGCACTTGTAAGCATCATGAGGGGTGCATACTATAGGCTCTCCTCTGATGTTGAATGAGGTGTTGATAAGTATAGGTATTCCTGTAATCCTTCCGAATTCCTTGATAAGGTCATAGTAAAGGGAGTTCTGCTCTCTCCTTATGCTCTGCAGCCTTCCGGAACCGTCAACATGGGTCACACTGGGAATCTTCTTGCGCCATCTTTCAAGGATTGGATACACCATTAGCATGAAATCTGTCGGTTCTGGCACAGGCTTGTCGCAGTCAAAATAGGTCAGCGCATCGTCCTCACAGACTACAGGAGCGAAGGGCCTGAACTTCTCCCTATGCTTGACCTTTAGGTTAAGGATCTCCTGCATCTGGGGGTTTGTGGCATTTGAAAGTATAGATCTGCTTCCGAGAGCTCTGGGCCCCCATTCCATCCTTCCCTGGAACCAGCCCACCACATTATCATCCTTGATCAGCTTTGCTGTTGTTTTGACCAGCTCTTTCTCGTCCTTGAACTCCTTGTGCTTGATCCTGTTGGTCTCCAGGAAGGATCTTATATCCTCTGTGGTATATCCTGGACCAAGATAAGCATCCTTTAGGTGCTGCTCTCTCTTCCCCCTGAGTATGGCATGATATACATAAGCCGCCACTCCAAGGCTTGTCCCGCCATCGCCAGGGTCAGGCTGGCTCCAGAATCGCTTGAAAGGGGTATTCCTGAGTAGTTTTCCGTTCGCCACGCTGTTCAGTCCGCAGCCTCCTCCTATCACCAGGTTGTCAGATCTTGTAACCTTATGCACATGTTTAAGTATCTTGAAGAGAGCCTCCTCATATATCATCTGAAGTGCAGCAGCGATATCCTTGTGTCTCTGGGTTATCTCTGTCTCAGGCTTCCTTACAGGACCATCCATCAACTCACACAGTTTTTTCGAGGGCATCCTGTCTTTGAAGTGGTAGACAAAGTAGCTCATGTCCATCCTGAAGCTGCCGTCATCCTTTATGTCGATGACGTTCTTGAGCTTCCTGTAGTAGATGTTCTTTTTCTTGTCCATCATGCCGTACGGGCTCAGCCCCATAACCTTGTATTCAGAATTGTTGACACTGAAGCCCAGGTATGCTGTGATAGCAGAGTACAGAAGGCCCAGAGACGAAGGGAACTTCAGCTCTTTGATCAGCTTTATATCATTCCCTTCACCCACGCCATATGCTGTAGTGGTCCATTCCCCCACCCCATCTACAGTCACTATAGCGGCCTTATCAAAAGGAGAGACAAGGTATGTAGCTGCATGCGCCATATGATGCTCGACAAATATGACATCACCCTTGTATTTGAGGGTTTTTCTGAGCTTCCTTACGACCCTCAGTTTCTCGTTTATCCATGAAGGCATGCTGCTCAAAAATGTTTTGTAGCTTCTGGGAAACATCTGAAGATGCTGGGAAAGCACCCTTTCGAACTTGATGAAAGGTTTCTCATAGAATCCTACATGACCCACATCATTTATGTCTATGTTCTGGCTCTTGAGGCAGAATCTGACCGCATTGATAGGGAAGCTTGTATCATGCTTTTTCCTTGTGAACCTTTCTTCCTGAGCTGCCGCTATGATCCTGCCATCCTTTATCAGGGCAGCAGATGAGTCATGGTAATAGCAGCTTATTCCTAGTACGTACATCTTTCCCCCCTTATCTCTCAAAATTGTCTGTAATATTCCTCTATAGGTCTCTTTTTCAGGTCAAGTTTCTTCCAGTAAGACCTGCCTTTAAGGTCTGTATCCAGAAAGTTTTTCCTGCAGAGCTTTGCCAATACCGCGGTGATACCTACACCCAAGGCATAGACCAGTGTGAGCAGTATTGAATTTATGATAGCTGTTATGCAATGCCCAAATAAGGCAGTGCCCTTCTTTACCCCATTGAAAAAACTCATCTCAACAGCCTCGTTATCATGGTTCCCAACAGAACGATCGCAAGGGTGATTCCTGCCACAGGCAGAACAGACCATGTTTCAGGGATCCTCTGAAGATAATGCAGTATGAGGAAGAGGACAGCAGTGAATGTCAGGTATGAAAAAAGGAATCCTATGCTTTCCCCCATTCTCTCTGCAAGTTTTCTCTGCTTAAATATCATATTGGAGTAGTAAAAAAAATGGACTATTTATAAAGTTTTTCGTCAAGCCCATACGCCAAGATTACAAAAAAATCCTTCCTCCAGACAGAAAAACTTTTGAGACGCAAAAAAATCGATAACATTACTAAGTGATCTCTCCAACTCAAGATTGCGCAGTTTCAAGCACAGGTCAAACCAACATGGAGCAAAAAACAACACTCACACAACCAAGCAATACAAACAAAAAAATACACTTGGGTTCAACTGAAGAATACCTTTTTCGCTTAACAAATGGCGAAAGATTTGAGGTGGACAGCTTACCAAGTTTCCCGCTTAATGCAGTACACCTTGGTACGGAGGTCTTCTTAACTTCCGGGTTCGGAATGAGACCGGGTGAACCAGACCCCTATGGCCGTCCAAATCAGTGATGTACGCCATCATTTAAAAAGCTTACGGTAAGATCAGTTGATCCGAAAGACCAAAAGTGGAAAACGAATCATCTAGACCATTAGTATAAAGTTTATATCCATTGATTTTAAGCTCTTGTTGTGTTAGTTTAGCTTGTTGCCTTCTCCAGTGATGGATTCTTCCTAAAAGCCTTGTTCTTTGTATAAGCTTATCTCTGTATTGTTTTCTCCACTTATATTGCTTTTCTTTGGTTTTCTGTCTGTATATCTTCTTTTGGGTTAAGATCTTGTCTTTATTCTCTTCATAGTGTTTTCTGCTGTATTCTCTACATTTTTCTATGTTATCTTGTCTCCACTTTTTAGCTGATTCTTTGGCTCTTAGTTTTCTTTCTTCTGGAGATAATTTAGGTTTTCTTCTTTGTTTGATTTCTAAATTTAAATTGTGTTTGTCTAGTTCTCTTCTGTGTTTATT
>WJKB01000105.1 GCA_014729345.1 Candidatus Woesearchaeota archaeon | reverse complement strand
CTCTTGCTCCCCTTGTTCCTGGCGCAGAAGATCTCTATAGAGGGCAGCTCGACCAGGTTATCCTCATTCACAAAAACAGAATGAGGAAACGTGTAGGAGAATATATCATATATCTTCTTTGCCTTCAGCTCGTCGATCATGAAATCAACAGCCACCTTGCCGACATTAGCGATGCCTGGCAGGCCTTCCACAAGCACAGGGTCCCTCAGCTTGGGCTTTTTTCCTGCAAGCTTCAACTGCCAGGTTTTCATACAAGACCTCTTTCTTTGTATTCCTGCTGTTTTGCCTTTCTCCTGTAGCTTCCGTACTTGTCTTCAGGCGAGTATTTTGGAGGCTTTGGAGAGACAGCAGGATTTTTGCATGCAGGGCATGTTTCCTTCATGGTGTATTGTCCGCATCCTGTGCATCTGAGGATATGCTTCATCTCTTATCCTGCCTCTCAAAAGATACTTCCCCCTTGTGCTTCTCGACCTCTTTTGTAACTGTATCAGTGACTTTCTTCAGCCTCTTTTCAGCCTGCTTGTAGTCAGGAGCAGTGACATCCAGGCCGTATTTACCTGCTCCCAGATAGTTTATAAGGATATTCTCGCCAGAAGCCTTTTTGAGCGCTCTCTTAATAACCTCAATGCCGTCAGGAGCGTATGATCTTATGGTGAAGAAACCCCCTATCTCAACCTCAGGGATCTTTATCCTCTGCTTGATAGTATCTTCAAGATCTTTCAGAAAAGGCTTTTCAAGATCCAGAAAACTTATGGGAATATTTCCTGTGACTATATCCTGGAAACAGACGTAAAGGTTTGGATAATGCTCTAAGACCTTGTCTTTTATGCGCTCAAAAGTGGACTTTGGGTCCTTGTTCAGTTTTTTCGCGACAAACTCAAGTATCTTCTCAGCCTTCTGCTCCTGCTTGATGTCATTTATCTTGTTCCTTCTCTGGCTCTCATTGACCCTTCGCAGGCTCAGATCTATATGCCCTCTGTCCCTGTGTATCCTGAGGACCTTGCAGACAACCTTCTTGCCTTCAACAACATAGTCCCTGAGGTTCCTTATCCTTCCAGGACTTACCTCTGAGATATGGATCATACCGCTTTTTCCATACTCATCAAGGTTGCAGAAGACCGAATGATGCTGCACATTGGTGACTGTACACATCACCAGCTCGTCCTCTTCAGGGAAACCCTGCCTCTTAAGCAGCATTTACTCAAGAACCTCCAGGATCCTTGCCTTTACCTTGCTCTTGCCTCCGGTAGGGTCTGCCAGCACCTTGCCGCATACAAGGCACTTTATCTCTGTGCTTGCCTTTCCGAAGATTATCTGCTCATTCTTGCACTTAGGACACCTGACCTTTACGAACTTGCTGTTTGGTTCTTTTATAGCTTCCATATTTGCACTCCCCCTTTACTATGATATCAGGTGCAAATGAGGGTCTATTTAAATATTTTTCCTTGCCTTGATACTTCTTTGCAGGATAAAGCCGACAAACACCTCAAACAGCAACATTTATAAATAACAGAGGTTTAGTATTGCTCAGAGGTGATACTGATGAAAACCCTTGTCTTTGCACTTGCTTTATCTCTCATGTTGATGGTCTGCTTTTCAGGCTGCAGCCAAGAAGAGGTTCCTGAGACAGTGCCAGGGCCAGAGCCGCTGCCAGAACAGCCAGAGCCAGAACCTTCTCCTGAAACTCCTCCTCCTGAGCAAGAGCCTGAAGAGATCAAGCCTCCGGTTGCAGAAGAGGATGAAGCAGAACCTGTGACAGAATACCCCTCAGCTTTCGGAGAGTATGTTATCGACGTACACAGGTATTCACTTAGCGAGCCTGAGATAACCATAAGGCAGGGAACCACTGTAAGATGGATAAACAGGAATTCAAGAAGGCACCTGATCGTTATCCAGAAACCTGAATACGTGAAAGGAACCCCCATGGAAGGCAACGGAAGCTCATGGAACTACACTTTTGACATACCTGGAGAGTACCAGTATGTTGAAGCAGTGTTCGGACTCAGAGGAAAAGTGATGGTAGAAGAGTACACCTGATACTTTTTTCTTGTTTTCTTGTCTTTTTTTGTTTTGTAGATCCATAGCCAACAGCACAAACCACAAACAGTATCGCGATAGATTATCAGACCAGAAAGATGATAAACAACAGTTTCACTTGAACTCTACTTTTCTCGCCCTTATACCCTGCTTCTGCATATGGGTCTTTCTGCATTCCTTGCAGGTGTACCTCAGATCAGTCTTCTTGCTCTGTTTTGAGCCTGTGAGCTTGAACTTTGAGATTGCCGGCTTGCTGTACCTTCCAAGGCTTCCCTTACCCCTTGCTGCGCCCCTTCTCTTCGCTCTTGTCTTGCTTCCATAGCTGAGGCTGGACGTGTTCTTCTTCTTTGTCTGCGCAACCTTGTGCTCAGTGTGCTTCTTGCAGTAAGGACAGTGCCTTTTCATTATCTTGGGAATTTTCATAGCACAGGAGAAAGAGGAAGGATTTAAAAAGGTTTCGAAATTCACGGTTTTAGAATACCAAAAAGGAAGTTTTTTTGCTGCCCACCTCTTAGAAAAGATCCTGACCCTATTCAAAAGATTTATAAAATAAGAAAAAATCTCTTTTCCCATGAGCATAAGCCTATGCATGATCGCAAAAGATGAAGAGCAGTACATAGAGCAGTGCCTCAAGAGCGCAAAGCCTCTTGTTGATGAGATCATAATCACGCTTGCAGATGACAGCAAGGACAGGACAGAAGATATCGCAAGAAAGTACGGGGCAAGGATAATCAGGCACAAGTGGAACAATGATTTCTCAGAAGAGCGGAATATCGGGCTTGAGCAGGCTTCAGGCGAATGGGTGCTGGTGCTGGATGCTGATGAGGTGCTTGCGCAGAAGGACCTTGACAAGATAAGGAAGATCACTGAAAACAAGGAGATTGCAGGGGCTTACTTCCTGCAGAGGAACTATCTTGAGGACGAGTCAAGGCCTGGATTCAACCCAAACAGGGCAGCCTACAGCGAGGAAAAAGGAAAAGGGTATGCTGACAACCAGATACTCAGGCTTTTCAGGAACGAGAAAGACATAAGGTTCAGCTTCAGGCTGCATGAGACTGTTGAGCCTTCCATCAAAAACGCAGGCAGGCATGTGCTTGCGACAGATATACCGATACATCATTATGGATTTCTCAGAGGAGAGGAGCAGATAAGACTCAAAAGAGAGAGATGCATAAGGCTTGGAGAGGAGCAGATAAAACAGAATCCTGAAGATCCCAGGCACTATTACGAGCTTGCGCTGATATATCTCAACATGAAAGATAATGAAAAAGCAAGAGAGCTATTCGAAAAGGCAAGAAGCCTGAAGAAGGATTACAAGGATGTTAACAACAACCTCGGCCTGATCTGCCTGAGGAGGAAGGAGCTTGACAAGGCAGAGCAGTATTTCAGGGATGATCTCCGGCTAAACCAAAGGTCAAGGTCCATGACAAACCTTGCAGTGCTGATGCTGAGGAAAAAGCAGGTTGCTGAAGCTTTTGAGATGCTGAAAAAGGCGCTGAAAGCTGATCCAAAGGACCTGGCTGCCATGAAAAATATAGCAGTGATACTTGCGACTGCAAAAAAATACCAGGAAGCTGAAAAGATACTGCAGAGAGCAGGCCAGCTTGCCCCAAAAGACCCCTCTGTGTTCTTTAACATGGGGATGCTTTACGCAAACCAGGGCAAGAAAGCAGAAGCCTTACAGGCACTGCAGAAAGCTGAGAGTCTTGGACACAGGAACCGACAAGCTATCAGGCAGATGGTGGAAAAGCTGCAGGGCTGAACCCAAGAAAGGCGTCATTTAGCTCTTAAAGCAATGCAATAAAGCATAACAGTCATTGCCTCATTAATTCTCAGACAACTGCAACTGCGTTTCCGACCATGTTTTTTATCGTATCAGCGCTTTCACTGTCAGCGATGCCGCTGTTGCTGTCTCCAGGAGGTATGTAATATACGAATATGCTGTATCCTATCTTGTCAACAGGCTCAATATCCCTGAGCCACTGAAGGCATGTGCTGCCGTCCTCTCTTGTGGCCATCAGTTTGTACACAGATACTGCAAACCAGCCGGTTTTTGTCCTGCAGGTGAGATCTCTGTAATCATGGCTGGCCTTCATATGCTCGCGCCGGAAACCCCTTGCTTCAGGAGGCTCGTTCCTGGTCCAGTAGGAGAGGGTTATGTTCTGGATCTCATGCTCCTCCACATACTTTGCCAGTCCCTTAAGGTCCTGCCCCCAGTCGATGTTTGAGTCAGAAAGGTAAAGATGTCCGTTGTCAGGCCCTCCTATAAGCTCATTGAAGTATGCCAGGTAATGGGGCCATATCCACAAGGATGCGAGCACATACCATATGAGCAGCACCGCAACAAGAACCTTGCCCCGCCTGACCCTTATGTTCGCGGCCTTGCTGACAAAGACAAAGATAAAGGGGTATATGGGCAGTATATGCCTCAGGCCTATGTTTATCGTCGAAGCCATGAAAAATGCCAGGAACACAAGCGCAGGTACAGCCAGGAAAAGCTCGTCGATAAGATCCCTGCCCCTAAGCTCCTTGAAAAAGAACACTGAAAGCAAGAGAAGCACAAGCATAGCAACAGGGGTCTTGATAAGGAAGGCCACTGGAAAATAATACCACCAGCCTGTTGAGGAATATTCTCCCATCAGGAATGCAGGCCTTATCCCTATGTTGTCAACAACAAAGTTCAGGCCGTACATATAATCATAAGGTATTGGGACAAGCCTGGAAACATGATAGGCTGCAGTACCCAGAGGGCCTGCTGTGCCTTTGAGCGCGTCTTCTCTTATCTCCCTGTCAAAAGCGCCCTGTGCCTGGAAAAGGTACCCTGCCCAGACAACAGCATAGGTGATCAGAAGGATTATCCCAAAACCGACCATATGCTTCCTGGCCAGGCCCATGGCTGAGCCGAGCCTGCCTGATCCTGACTTGCGGCTTTCAAGGATCACTGCCGCAAATATCAGCAGCAGATAGATGAACACAAAATAGACTGCGCTGAACTTGGTGAGCTGCATCAGTCCGAACATCAGTCCTGCGATGACAAGCCTTTTCCTGGAGGGCTGCTTGAGATATCTCCAGAAATAGAACACAGCAGCAAAAGAGAACATGCTGAATCCTATGTCAGTGGTGCTGAGCCTGGAATGTGCCATGATGTTAGGGCTGAAAGCGCAGAGAACAGCTGCAAGAAGAGCAGCTCTTTTTCCATAGAGCTCCTTGCTCCACTTATAGACAAGGATGACCAGGATCGCTCCAAGGATGACGATAGGAAGCCTTGCAAGGAAAAGGATCTGGTCAAGCTTTCGGACATTCACGCCGAAGAGATATTGCTCGCCAAAGTCATGGCCGTCTGCTGCTTCCCAATGAGGGCTGTCAAGGTTGAGCTCTGTGTGGATAAAAAGAAGCGGAAAAGCGCTGATCATGTTGACAAGAGGGGGATGCTCCCTGTTGAGCCTGAAGTCCCCTGTCCTGAGCTTGGTGATGCCTGAAGCTATGTGATTTATCTCATCAGAGGTCGTTGACTTTTGGACCATGCTTGCAGAGCAGAGGATCACAAAGATGACCACCAGGGCTGCGAGAAACCGGTTGTCCCTGCAGCAGGCGTATGCTGCAGAAAAAGCATGCCTGATACCCTTGAAAAGAGTTTTTAAAACGCTCATGTTCCTGGTCTCCAGATAGCCATGTCTTCCACAGATATGATGTTTTCAGCCCTTCATCTCTTCTGCCTTCTGCTTCTGGATAAGAAGATCAGCTATATCAGCAGGAAGATTGGCGATGTCCTCTTCTTCAAAAGGCCCGTACTGCTCAAGCTCCTTGCCCACAAACTTGGGCACAGGCTTGATAAACCTGACAAGCTTGGAAGTCAGCTGCAGCGGGCTTGGCCCGCTTTCCTGTCCGCCGCTATCTGCGCCCTTGCTTTCATCCTGGCCTGGAGAAGAAGGCAGTTTTATCTTAGGCACCTTTGCAGATACAAGGTTGTCAAGGATTCCCTGCCTGAAAGTCTCTAAGGTGGAGACAAGCCTGTCAAACAGTTGCTTCTCCTCCTCAAGCAGGGCAGAGGTGTCCACGATGTTTGACCTTATCCTTGACTTGTTCACAGCCATGTCTATTATCTTCTTCTCCCTCCGGTCATAGAGCTCCTGGAGTATCTTTTTGATGTTCTTGACCTGCACAGCTGTGTTCTCTTTCTCATCCTCAGAGAACAGGCTCTGCTGCGTCTGCTGGTTTGTCAGGATAGAGTTCTTTTCACTAAGATAGTTTACAGTATTGAGAAAAAATTCCTCATTAAGCTTCTGCAGCTCCTCGTTGTTCTTCTCGATCCTGAGGAACTCATAGAGCACCTCATAGGTGATCTGTATCTTTTCCTGATCATCTCCCCTATGAGAAGAGTCTGCCTGCTGAGAAACGCTTTCTTCCATCTATCCACCCCATATGACAGTTGACTAACTGATATATAAAGTTTTATGTCCTGAAGTAGGATTTACGAAAGCTTTAAAACCTCTCAGGCACTCTAAGAATCATGGCAATCATAGAATACGACCAGCTGGAATTCAGGCGCGAGAAAAACCATGTAAAGGCCTTTTTCCTGAAGAACTTCTATTTCACCATAGAGGATGATGAGCTGGACAGGATAGGGAGCTGGAAGGTAAGGAAAAACGCTGTAGATTTCAGCAGCGTGTCACAAAGGTCAGCAGAGAGAAAGTTCAGGCTCATAGTGCAGAAAGGTATATCTGAGCTCAGAAGCAGCATCAACAACCATCCGACAGAGTATGTGCATGCAAACTCAGGCATACCTCTTATCGGAAACAGCGCATTCGGGATCATCGACAGGAACTCCACACTGATAGAGGTCAAGCCTGTGACAGGGTGCAACCTGAACTGCATATACTGCAGTGTTGATGAAGGCCTCAGCAGCAGAAGAAGGCAGGATTTTTTGGTTGAAAAGGATTATATTGTGGATGAGCTGAAGAAGCTGATAATGTTCAAGCAGGCAGAAAGGATAGAGGTGCACATAGGGACGCATGGAGAGCCCATGCTGTACTCGCCCTTAAGCCAGCTGGTAAGAGAGATTTCTGGGATCAGCCAGGTTGAGAGGGTCTCGATGGACACCAACGGCACGATGCTTACAGAAAAAAAGTTGGATGAGCTTGCAAGAGCAGGCCTAAGCCAGTTCAACCTTTCGCTCAACTCTCTTGACCCGAAGATTGCAGCAAAGATGGCAGGCTGCGCTTATGATGTTGAGAAGGTCAGGGATACAGCGAAGCACATCGCAGCCAGGGAAGACACAGACCTGATCCTCACACCTATCCTTCTTCCAGGAGTGAATGAACAAGAGATCCCAAAGCTGATAAGGTTTGCAAGAAAGATAGGCGCAGGAAAGCACTGCCCTGCCATAGGGATACAGAACTTCCTGAATTACAGGTTCGGCAGGAATCCTGTCAAACAGATGCCTTCTGCAAATTTTTTTGAAAAGATGAGGGAGTGGGAAAGACAACATGGGATAAAGCTGATATTTGGTGAGAAGGATTTCCACATAAGGAAGACAAAAAAACTTCCCCTGCCTTTCAGGAAAGGTGATGTGGTGGAGGCAGAGATTATCTGCGACGGAAGGATAGGGAACGAGAAGATAGCTGCTGCAGATGACCGCAACATTACAGTCATATGCCCTGATGGGACAAGGGGAAAGGTCAGGGTCAAGCTGATCAGGAGCAAGCATAACATATTTGTAGGGAAATGTCTTAAGAAAAAGCGATAATGATAGAGGTATTGTTCAGCAAAATCTTAAAAGAAGAAAGAAAAAAAAAGGAGATCCCTTAGGGAATCCCTTACTCGATTGTCATGATCTCTTTTGGAAACTCTACATCCGAGTCATCAACACTGTTCCAGCCCATCTCTGTAAACATAATCTCCTTTTTGGTGCCTGTAGGAGTCTCTGTCACTATCCTCATAGGCATGCCGTAATAGTTGTTGATGCTTACATCTACGGTGTTTCCTGAGTCATCCTCAAACTCAACAATGGTCGCAGGCCTGTTCTCGATGTTCTCTGTTCCTACGATGTCTCCGTGAGTTATACTCTCAGCATACTCTTTTGGGAGAATATCAGGCATGTATTCTGAAAAAGAGACCTTTTTTGCGATGCTTCTCTGTTCGTCATTGCAGATATCCCTGTCAGTGCAGAAACCATGGGCTGTCTTGTCATCAAGGTCAAGAAGCACCTTGTTGTAGAACTCCCCTGATTTCCATCTTTTCTTCTCCATGAGCTCCACAAGTATCTTGTCTCCTTTGACATAGTATTTCTTGGCTTCAGGCGTTCCGCTCTGGTATGCGTAATGGTATGACTTCACCTTGTCAAGGCCTGAAAGCAGTTCCTGAAGCTCTTCGCTCATCTGAGGAGCTTCCTCCTGCTTATCTTCATCCTCTTCTGTAGTTGTCACGACATCATCGTCTGAATCATCCTGTGTGTCCTGACTGTCAGCCACAACCTCATCATCAGATCCAGTGTCATCTGCTTTCTTGCATCCTGCCACCAGCATCATCCCAAGAACAAGCGCCAGCAGGATAACTGTAAATAATTTTTTCATTTTTTTGCACCCCCATGCATGTCTTATGGCTATGGTATAGCCCTTTTCATTTAAAAATCTATCGGTAAATCTGGAGTATGAGATTTCAAATATTTTTTTCAAAGAAATAAGAAAGAAAAAAAAAGAAAAAAAGCTTTCAAGCTTTTATTCCATGTCAGAGTCGTCAGACTCGTCTGCCATGACAGCTGGTTCTCCAACAGTGATGCTCTCTAGCGTTGTGTAGGTAACTTCTACCTCATCTCCGCTCAAAGCATATCTGTCGTAGTCAGCCAGCACCCTGCATGCAGCCCTGGTGTCCATTGCACTGTAACCTGCTACAAGCAATGCAACCTTGCCGCTTGCCTGCTCGATCAACTTGATCTTAGCTTTGCCTTCTTCAAAGCCTTCTGCGCAGTCTTCTGGGTTGCCCATGACTTCAGCTGCTACAGCGTTAGCGCATGGTCCTCCGACTACGATCAAGTTCTGAGCCTCGACATCTGCAACCTCACTAGCAAGTACAGCTGCTCCAACCTCAATCTGTGTGATTGAGACTGTCTCTCCTCCACCAGCAACTCTCTGGGAAGTGACTGTTCCAGCTGTGACATAGACCAATGGCTCGATCTGCTCTTCTGGATAGTCGATGATGACTGTATCTGGTCCAGATGAGCTCTCCTGCTTGGTCACTTTTGCGCCGTAGATGGTCATCTCTTCATAGTTGTCTTCGTCACCTACCTGGTTCAGGCTGAACACACCCTTAAGAAGGCTGCGCCCTGTGATGCTGTCTATGTCAAGCTCGTCTCTAGCAGAGTTGATACCAACCACGATGCTTAAAAGCTCATCATTAGCCCCGCCGTCAAGGTCATCCATCCTGTCATTCTGGGTCCTGACTGTCAGATTCACCAATTCTCTCTGCGTAGCGTTAAAGTTTGGTTCAGCAGAAAGATTCAGAAGAGCCCTTCCTCTTGTTACTACATTTGCAAGTCCATAGTTGCCGTCTGCTGTCAGATCAACCATGATGATCTGGTCATCTGAGTCTGCATTTGCTGCTGTTCAGATGTTGATGCTGTACTCCTTTCCGCTCAGGATGAGACTTCCGTCTGTCTGCGTGGTGTAAGAGACCTTTATGCTGTCTCCTGTTCCCTCATCCTTGAAGGTTATCTGGTCTTCTGATGCATCCAGGCTCTTGTACTGCAGAACATGCGTAAAGCCAGTGTCGTCTCCAGGGTCATCGCAGAGGATGAAGTAGTCATTCTCTGTGATGTTGTCCATACTATTGAACACAAGTGCTTTGTCATCGTCTTTTCCAAAAGACAAGTTCACTCTTG
>WJKB01000104.1 GCA_014729345.1 Candidatus Woesearchaeota archaeon | reverse complement strand
GTAAAGGAAGAGTGCACCATGAGTATCCTTCCGTCCGGAGCAAGATGCTTTCCTGCCTCATGGAAGAACCTTTCTATCATCTCGTACCCTTTCTTTCCCCCTTCCAGTGTGATGTCCCTTGCCCGCAGGTCTTCTGGCAGATATGGCGGGTTGAACACTATGGTATCAAAGCTGCCTTCTACTTTAGAGAACAGGTCTGACTGCCTGAAACTTATCTTTGGGTGCTTTATGTTCTTCCTGCAGTATCTTATTACATCCTTCTGGATGTCCACTGCCAGCACGCTCTTGACATTCCTTTTTTGGGCAGCTGCTATAGCCTGTATTGCGCTGCCAGTCCCTATGTCAATCACCTTTCCCTTCGCATACTTCTTTACCTGTTCAAGAAGCAGATGGCTGTCCTCCCTGGGCTCATATATCATTTTTGCAAGGCTTCAAAATACTCCCTGACCCTTGTGGTGATAGAATCCAGATAGAATTTTGCTATCTTCTCGTCAAATATGTCCACGAGGTCTGCATCCTCTGATATCCTGTACTTATTTGCCACCTTCTCTACAAGGAAAAGGTCCTTGAGCCTCTTGATCTGCCTTCTTATGTTTGAGGATGCTATCCCCACCATCGGCAGCTTATGCTTCTTGCGCTCCTCAATGACCTTTTTTTCGATATCCTGGGATGTTAGCGGTGACTTGCTCTTCAATATCACGTTGAACACGTCCACGATCACGTCCCTTGAATCACCTGGCTGAAGAAGACCGATAGAGAGGCAGACCTTGCGCACAAGATCTCTCCCTTCCTGTTTTGGCTTTTCATATCGCCTTAAGGTGAGCTCTGCTAATGGCGTATCCTTTGATATCTTGACAATCGTATTTCCCCCCTTTTCTATCCGAACAGGCTTTGCACCCAGCCAAACACTCTCATAACAGTTCCGACTGTCCCATACTTGATCTTGTTGCCCAGCCCTACAGGTTCGTACCTTATCTCCTGCTCTCTTATAGCCTGCTGGGCTGCTTTGAGGGGATCCTGTGACTCTTTGATGTTCCTTATGGTGTATTCAGAGGTGAAGACCTTGAGCGTGGGATTTTCAAGCTCGTTCTTTTGGAAAGATTCTATCCTGCCTTCCTTGGTCACAATCCCTGCAGCCACTACACTGGTGTCATCCATCTTTATGTAGATATTGATCCTCTCATTGCCTACCAGGTTCACCATGGGCTTGGGAAGGCCTGAGATATCCACCTCTTTCAGGTCATGCTCAAGATCATCATAGATATCAGCCTCTGCTCCAGGCAGTGCAATCATAGAAATCACTACAATCCAAAGTAATGTGCTCCCCCTCATAATAATCCCCCCTGTCTTTGCTTAAATATTTTGAGCATTAACTAGTATTTATACTTTTCGGTTTCCCAGATTCCATTTTCAAGGCTCTTGCCTAGGGCTGAATATTGCAGAAAGCTTTAAATAATCAGATTATTTCAGTTCATGCATGGCACTTCCACCGTTCCTTCAGTCTATGCTCGACGGACTTGTGCAGATCAAGGACGCGCACCTTGTCCAGCCTGGTATCTGGTGGTACCTAGGCCCTATCATCTTTCTGTGGTTCATGCTTGAGATCTATTTCGGAACAAGAAAACAGGAAAAGCTGGGATGGAACACCTCCCTGGCAAACGGGTTCACCCTTGCATGGATATCCCTTGAATCAATGAGACATCTTTTCGAGGCGCAGCCTGACAACTTTTGGATCAGGTTCGCGATTATCTGCGCGCTTATACTGTACGCTCTTTTCATAGCTGTCATCTCTTTCACGCACAAATTCAGTGCAAGCCTTGTATTCAACCTTGCTTCTCCCAACCCCATCTACTTCTTGTGTTACATATCAGTGCTATGGGGGCACGGAGCCCTGGACATCAACCAGTGGGTTGCTCTTGACCTTGTGGTGCTTTACATCATGCTTATATTTTTTGCTGCGATCCTCAGGAAGCTGCTCCCCGCAGCAATAAAGGAATTCGGAGAAGAACCTGTGCCCAAGCTTGAGATAGGCGGTGGTTTTGGCCCTGATATCCAAAGCAGGATGGGCGGTCATGCCCCTCCTTTTGTCCCTCCAAAAAAAGGAGCTGATAAGATTGAGCCGCGAAAGAGGTAGGATACGATCATATAGGCTGAGAACATGCTATCCCAGGTCTATCTTTCTGGGATCATCTCCTATGACAGTTATCTCATAGACTCCATGATATATCTCAATATTATTGGCATGGTCTTCTGACTTGTATTCATATCTTATCCTTACCTGCTCATTCTGTCGGACTTCTCCAGGAGGCAGTTCTTTGCCTTTCTGGAGACACGCCTTGATGTACCTGAAGCTGTCACCTACCTCAAACACAAAGCTTTCAATAGGCGCTGCCCCTGTGCCTGCGATATATCCAGTCTCTTCGCAGGCCTCCTGCTGTGGCCTTTCTTTCTTCTCTTCTTTATACCCTGCAATATCACATATACTTTCTGCTTCCATATTGTTCCCTCAAAACCTCTTAGAATATCTGCAGATGCACCGCATCAGTATATAAATCTTCCGGTCTTAACTATCAAATGATGATGACAAAACTTATCCTTTGCCCTTTAGTTTCTCCAAGAATATCTCAAACTCTTTCCCTTTTACCTTCTCCTTGCTGGAACTGGCAAGCTTCTTTGCTGGCCCTTTGGTGTCTATCTTGATTCTGCCTGCTCCGCATTTTTCAGCTATCTGCTGCTTCCATCCCATAAGCATCTCTGAGAGATCTTCATCAACCTTTATGGCCAGGGCGATGTTGTCTGCTTTCTCAAGTCCTGCTTTCTTCCTTAGGCTTTGGATCCTTCTCATCACTTCCCTGGCAAAGCCTTCTGCTTCAAGTTCTGGATCTGTCTTCTTCTCCAGGTACACGAGTCCGTGTCTGAACTCTCCTTCAGCCAGGTGCTCTGGAACATCTCTCTCTACTGTGATATGCTCTTTCCTGAGCTCAACCTTGTCTCCGTCCACCCTTAACTCATATTTGGAGTCCTTATCGATATGCTTCAGTATGGTCTCAGGACTTTCCTTTGCCAACTCAGCGATTATCTTGGGCGCCAGTGCCCCGAATTCAGGTCCTATCTTCTTGAAGTCAGTCTTGACTCTTGGCTTGACCTCCTTAAGCTCCTTGATGACCCGGACTGACTTGATGTTGGTCTGCATCAGGATTATGTCCTTGAGAGCATCCACAGCCTTTTTGACATCATCGTCAGATGTCACTATGATCATCTCTTTCATGGGCCATCTTACTCCCATCTGCGCCTTTTCTCTTGCAGCCAGCGCTGTCTGCACTATACTGCTTGCGATCGCCATCTGCTGCTCCACTACTATGTCTATCTTGTCATCATCATAGCCTGGCCAGTCAAGCAGATGTATGCTCTTCTCCTTTAGGCCGATCTCATGCTTTATGTTGAGAAACATCTTCTCTGTTATCATGGGCGCTATAGGAGCGAACATCTTGAGGCATTCCATCAGGGTGTTGTAGATCACATACAGGACTGTCTTCTTGTCTTGGTCTGTACCTATGCTTGACTTTTCCCTGACAAGCTGGATATATGTCCTTGACAGCTCCAGATAAAGCTCTTCGACCATGTCAGGGACAAGGCTGACCTCATAATCTTCAAAAAGCCTTGTGATATCCCTCACTGTGCTGTTCAGCTTTGAGATCATGTATTTCTCTGCCACTGTGAAGCTTTTTTTCACGTCCTTCTCCCCTATCTTTATGGGGTTGGTCTCAGCCAATGCCACGAGCTCCAGCATGAACTTATGAAGGTTCCATAATATCATCAGGTTCTTGTGCTTTATCTTCATGTCGTCAAAGTTGTAGTTCAGGTCCAGGCCTGGATTTGCCCCTCCTATGGAATAATACCTGAAAGAGTCTGCTCCGTACTTGTCGATAACCTCCTGCGGAAGTATGTAGTTGCCCTGGCTCTTTGACATCTTTCTGCCGCATGCATCCTGCACAAAGCCGTGCATATAGCAGTTCTTGAAAGATGGTCTTCCCATGCTAACTGTTGAAGCTACCATCAGTAGGTTGAACCATCCTCTTATCTGGTCCTTGCCTTCAAGTATAAAATCAGCCGGGAACATCTTTTCAAAGTTCTCGGTCTTGTGAGGATAGTCAAGGCAGTTCCAGCTTACTGTCCCTGCATCGATCCATACGTCAAGTATGTCAGGGATCCTCCTGGTCATCTCCCCGCACCCGCACCTTATCTCGACCTTGTCTATGCCTGGCTTGTGCAGGTCATCCAGCTTCACGCCTGAAAGCTCTTCCAGTTCCTTTGCGCTGCCTACGACTATCACTTCGCTGCATTTTGGGCATTTCCATATAGGCACAGGGGTGCCCCAGTATCTCTGCTTGGTGATGCTGTTGTCCCTTAGGTTCTCGAGCCAGTTCTCGAACTGCTTTGCGCCTGCCCACTCCGGGACCCACCTGATATTCTTGTTGAAATCTATCATCCTAGGCACAAGGTCCTCTGTCTTGAAGAACCACTGCCTTGTGGCCCTGTATATCACAGGCTTGTGGCATCTCCAGCAGTGCGCATACTCGTGCTCCACCGGGCTGGTAGCTATAAGGTTCCCTGTCTTCTTCAGGTCTTCTATGAACTTTGCATCATCCTTTTTTGCCTTTCTTCCTTTGAACTTTCCTGTCTCTTTAGGAAATACCCCTGCTTCGTCAAGAGGGTTGTAAGGAGGTATCCCATTCCTGTGCCCTATCTCATAATCCTCTGGCCCGCAGCCCGGCGCGCAGTGCACCAGTCCTGTGCCTGCAGAGACATCAACATACTCCTCTGATGTGAGCACAGTATGTAGTTTCAAAGACTTTTTCCTTATCTGTGCGAACTTTTCCATCTCTTTCTCAAAAGGATGCTCATACTCCATCCCTTCAAGCTCCTGCCCCTTGAACTCTTCCTTTATCTTGAACTTCTTGTTTGTAACGCCTCCGATAAACATTCCTACAAGCGCTTTTGCAACTATCCATGTCTCTCCCTCTACTTCTGCCCTTACATATTCCATCTTTGGGTTGACCATTATTGCAAGGTTAAGGGGGATGGTCCATGGGGTCGTGGTCCATATGATCAGGAACTCTTTCTCCTTGCCCTTTACAGGGAACTTCAGGAATATGCTCAGGTCAGTGACTGTCTTGTATTCAAGCTCATGCTTTGCCAGCGCTGTAGCGCAGTCCCCGCACCAGGTCATGGTCCTGAACCCTTCATAGAGCCTTCTGTTCTCATGGGCTTTCTTTATTAGCCACCATTCCCCCTCCATGAACTCTTTTGTGATCGGCTGGTATGCGTTCTCAAAGTCCATCCAGACTCCCATCCTTCTGAAGTCCTGGTTCATCAGCTTCATGTTCTTCAGGGAGAACCTCTTGCATTCCTCTATGAACTTTCCTGTTCCGTATCTTTTGATCTCTTGCTTGCTCTTCAGGCCTAGCTCTTTCATTACCGCGTTTGCAGTAGGAAGCCCGTGCATGTCATATCCTGCCCTGTCCCAGACATCCATGCCTGTCATGCGCTTGTATCTGAGGACAGCATCCTTCAGCGACTTGTTCCAGGCCGTGCCTATGTGCACCCTTCCTGAGGTGTATGGGGGGCCGTCCAGGAAGTAGAATACCTTTTTGCCCTTGTTCTTCTGCCCTGCTTTCTGGTATATCTTTTTCTCTTTCCAGAACTTCAGCACATCTTCCTCGACCTGCTTGAAATCGTATCTTCCTATCATCATATGCAGGAGAAAAAAGTGTTTGTTTAAAAAGTTTTCTTACCCATAACAGGCTCGTCACTTAAGTTCTGTTCCGCATCTATTGCAGGCATGGCAACCTTTCTTCTGGTTATAGCTGGTATTTGCTCCGTATTCCAGCTCTGTTCCGCAGCCAGGGCATTTCGGAGCCAGAAAGCTCATTGCTTCAAAGAATTTTGTATCAAGTACCATCTGCCATCCCTATATGGATAATCGTAAGCGTATAAAAAACCTTTGTGAATTTTGTTGGGCTCTTTACGAAACTCGTATCGAGTCCCCAATAGTTTTTTATACCTCCAGGAGAAATATATTCCTATGAAAGGCTACTTTGTCCCTCTTGGTCTTGGAATGGTAATCATAGGATTTGTGGTGATATCTTTAGGTGTACTGCTGGGTTCTGAGAAGTCAGATACAGGATTTGCAGTCGGTGGCATCATAGGTTTCGTGCCTTTTGGTTTTGGCACAGACAAGAGGATGGTGTGGGCAGGCCTTGTACTTACTGCCCTGTTTTTTGCACTGTGCACATGGCTTGCCTGGAGATGAGATTATTGCTTGACCCAGGTTTAGGAGACAAGGCTGTGTTTCAGCCTTTTCCAGCTGTTTTTTTCAGCAAAACCTTTATAAACCTGTATCTGCTTTTTGTTCCAGAGGTGATGTGGTATGAGAAGATTATTGCTTTCTGTTGTTGTCATCATGATGGTTCTGCTGTCAGGATGCGGTAAGGTATCTGAGACAAAGCAGAAGATCGAGTCTGCCAAGCAGGCAGTCGGTCAGATAGGAGAGATATCAGAGGGGATTGAGCAGGTTGGGATGCCCCTGCCTGAAGGAGAAAGGATAGAGGGTGAGGCAGGACTGGCTGTTAAGGGCGAGCTTATCCAGGTAAAAGCAGACAATGTAGGCTTTACCAAGCAGATAAGGGACAGCAGGCTTGAGGGAGGCAACTACTGCCACGATGACACTGAGTTTGTATACATGCTTTATGATCTTGATATCGAGAATATATACGGGGAAGACCTGTATGTCACAAAGAGATACTACTACTTTGACAGGCTTCAGGATGAGAATACCCCTCTTGCTGTGTCTTCAGCGCTTCCTGCAGTCTATAACCAGCTTGAGGATCCCCTGTTCTGGAAAGGCGCAGAAGAGCTTGAGAGTGGCAGGCGCATGGATGGAAAGGTCGTGGAGCTGGTCACTGTGCATGATGACTATTGCGGTGAGTCATCAGTGTTTTTCAAGGGCTGGCCTTTAGGGGTGATGATCGATGCCTATAACAAGGACAAGGATGTCCGGGAGACATATTTCATAGAGCTTGTGGATCCTGAGCCTGATTCAGCGACTGAGGGGGATATTGGAGAATGGATAGCTGATCCTGCGCATGACTGGGAAGTCAAGGTTGACAGCTATGATTACATGACTGTTCCTGGAAAGGATCTTGAGATACTTGCAATCACACTTTCGATGATGAGAAAAGAGCCTTATGGCGATCTTGTCCCTGTGAATTTCGGCCATCCAGTGGGTGGAGGAGGCAACTATTTCAATGTTCGCACCATCTATCTGGAATATGAGAAAGCAGGCAAGACCATCTCCTGCGGCAAGAATGAGTTTGCAGACGGTCCTGTGC
>WJKB01000011.1 GCA_014729345.1 Candidatus Woesearchaeota archaeon | reverse complement strand
TTCAGCCATTCTTTCCTGAGCGGAATATTGTAAGTCCTTTCCAGTTCAGCCATCTTGCTCACGCTTTTGTCTTTGTCCTTCTCCAGCTTCTCTTCCTGACAGTATGCCTGCCTGGGTGGATTCTTCTTCCAGGACCGTATATCTTAGGAACTGTCCAGAAAGGTGCCCATCTTGTCTGCCTTCCTTTCTTGGCCAGTTTTTGTTTCCTGTTTGGATGTTTGAATGTTGCCATTTTAACTATTGTTATTTTTTTTTAAAATGGCAATTTCAAAAAACTTTTTTGTTTTTTGGTTTGTTGCCATTTTACTTATTGTTATTTTATTTTTGACTATTTCTTTATG
The DNA here is from genome assembly GCA_014729345.1 of Candidatus Woesearchaeota archaeon. Taxonomy (GTDB): domain Archaea; phylum Nanobdellota; class Nanobdellia; order Woesearchaeales; family WJKB01; genus WJKB01. The sequence continues at coordinate 9,540 of WJKB01000011.1, read as the reverse complement.
TTGAAATCCTTTTTCTCAGGTTCCATCTTTTGGAGTATCTCCTTGAGCTGCTTCCCATCGACCTGCTGGATTTTTCCGGACTGTATGGCCTGTGCCAGGATCACCAGCAGCTGTACTGCCTTTTTGGGATGCGCTGTCTTCAGGTTTCCGTACCTTTCCAGTGCGTCCTTGGTGAATACTGGTTTGACCGCATTTTCAAGCTGGCCGATCTGCTGCTGCAGTTCAGCTTGATCCGGCATCTGTGATTGGGCCTTTTCCTGCTGCTTTTGCATCATCTGCTGCAGTTTTTTCTTTTTTATCTCCTCAATCTCGTCCATCTTGTTGATCTTGCTGTCTCTTTTCATTGCCTGGCTGCTTTTCCAGTTTTTCTTCCTCTTTCTTTTCAGATGCTTGTTTTTTCTTAGGCTTTTTCTCTTCTGCCTTTTCTTCAGCCACTTTGGTCTCCTGCCCTTTTTTCTGGTCTTCTGGTTTCTTAGGCTCCTTTTTCGGCTTGACAGGAGCTGGTTTTGGTCTTTCCGGCTTAGGCAATTCTTTTGCTATCTGTACAGCTATCTTGTCGATAAATGATTTTCCTTTGGGCGTCAATGTCCTTCCCTTGTGCTTGCCCTTGTCTTGTTTCTCAAGAAATCCTGCTGCTTCAAGCTGCTGGAGTATCTTTCTTACGATGGATCCTGACCCTTTCCTGAAATGGTCTTTCCGGTGACCCAGGTTCTTTCTTCCCCCATATTTTGTCCTCAGCTTGGAAACTCCTATAGGTCCGAGCTTGTAGACTGACCTTAGTATGGCAGCGGATCTTACGAACCACCATCCTGGCTGCGCAGGAGGCCTTTCCTTGTGCACTCCTGTCTTTACATAGATGCTCCATTCAGGCGGTTTGATGCTGTCGATCTTTTCTAGTTCCTCGGCAGTCCTCTTGATCAGCTTGTCCGGAGGAACGTTGAATATATTTGTCATTACATGGCCTCCCAATTATGTCCAACAGGATATCTCACATCTGTATCCTGAGCGTAACCCACTCTACAGAACCTCTAAACCATTTCAGAGAAAATTCAGGTTATTTATAAAGGTTTTGTTTTTTTTGCTGATGAAAAACATCGCAAACTATTTATAATAATGCTTGCTATGCTTTCTGCATGCAGAAAATACTCGTTGAGCATATGGGTAGGAGGCCTGAAAAGGTCGAGATGGCGGAGAGGAAAGGCTCAGGCCATCCTGATTCTATCTGTGATGCTGTATGCGAGGCTGCTTCAAATGTGCTTAGCAGGCATTATATCAAAAATTTTGGAAGGGTCCTTCACCATAATGTGGACAAGGGGCTTCTTGTCGCAGGCAGGGTGCCTGGTGTTGAAAAAGCACTGGTCAAGATGCTTTCACAGATAGGCCAGCATTTGGACATGCCTCAGACAGTTTCTGTCCAGATAGCAGGAAAAGCTGATGCAAAAAAAGTCAGGAAAGCTGTTGAGGATGTTCTTGACGATATACCTGGAATACAAAAGAAGATAATAAAAAGAAAATATGATCTCTTTTAGGCATCCAGAGGAACCTCATCGCCTGTCTTGTCAGGCTCTTTAAGGCTTCCTGCATCCTGCTTCAGAACATCTGCTTTGTCTGTCTTCTCCCATGTGAAGTCAGGGTCGTTCCTTCCGAAATGCCCGTAAGCAGCAGTCTTCCTGTAGATCGGCCTCCTGAGGTTCAGCTTTGAGATGATGTCTGCAGGCTTGAGCGGGAAGTACTTCCTTACAAGTTCTGCAATCTTCTCTTCAGGTATCCTGTTAGTATCAAAGCAGTTCACATACACTGATACCGGCTCTGCAACTCCTATGGCATATGCCAGCTGGACTTCGCACTTGTCAGCCAGACCTGCTGCCACGATATTCTTGGCGATGTACCTTGATGCATAAGCCGCAGACCTATCTACTTTTGAGGGGTCCTTTCCGGAAAATGCTCCTCCTCCATGGGATCCATGGCCTCCGTAAGTATCCACTATGATCTTCCTTCCGGTTACGCCTGCATCTGCGTAAGGGCCTCCCCTGACAAACTTTCCTGTTGGATTTACGTATACTATGGTCTTGTCATCCATCCATCTCTCTGCCACAGGCCTGATGACCTTCTCTACTATGCCTTTCTTTATCTCTTCATAGGGGATGTCATCATGCTGCGTGGATACCACAATAGTATGCGCTCTGACAGGCTTGCCTTCATTGTACTCCACAGTCACTTGGCTCTTTCCGTCAGGCCTTACCCATTTCAACTCTCCTGATTTCCTCACTTCAGCCAGTTTTTGGCAGATCTTGTGCGCAAGCACGATTGGCAGAGGCATCAGCTCAGGAGTCTCGTTTGATGAATAGCCGAACATCATGCCCTGGTCTCCTGCGCCCTGTTCCTTGTGCATGCCTGACCCTTCTGTCACGCCCTGTGATATATCAGGCGACTGTTCTTCCAGGTGCACGAATACAGCACATGTCTCATGCTCTATTCCATATTCTGACTTGGTATACCCGATATCTTTCAGTACTCCCCTGATTGTCTTGGGGATATCAACGTATGCGTTTGTGGTTATCTCTCCTGCAACCACCACCACACCTGTCTTGGTCAGACATTCGCATGCCACCCTTGCCTGGGGATCCTTCTCATAGATCGCGTCAAGCACACCGTCGCTGCACTGGTCGCAGACCTTATCAGGATGCCCTTCTGTAACAGACTCAGATGTAAACAGATATTTTCCTTTGTTCATGATTCTCCACCTCCATAGGTAACATTATGCAAATGGGATGATTTAAAAACTTTATTGACATTAATATTCTTATCGGAATAATATGTCTGCGATATCTTATCGGTTCCTGTACTGGACAGCGATGTACTTGATAGCAACGTACTGGACAGCAACCAAAACATTTAAATACGAACCTGAATCAGCTTATAGTATGAATGCAAAAGGGATGATACTTGTTTCTGTACTTTTGTTTGGCGTAATGCTTTCCGGCTGTTCATGCAAAGAAGAATGGGAATGCGAGCCCTGGACCGCATGCGTAGGTGGTATGGAGTCGAGGCTCTGCTATGACGTCAACCAGTGCGGCACCATAAAGGACAAGCCTCCCACTTCCCAACCCTGCTGCGAGGAGAACTGGGAATGCGGCGATTGGGGTGAATGCCTGGGAGGGGTGCAGTCCAGAAACTGCACCGACCTGAACGACTGCGGAACCTTTGAGGATGTTCCTGAGGTCACCAAGGACTGTTGCGAGGAGAATTGGGAATGCGGCAACTGGAGCGGGTGCATAAACGGATTTCAAGAAAGGACCTGTCAGGACCTCAATAGTTGCGGGACCACTGTGGAAAGACCTGTCGTCAGGCAGGCTTGCGCTGTGCCTGTGAACAAGATCAATGCCTCGGACAAGCCTGACCTGAAGATAGTCGATATCCACACAGATCCGAAGATTGTCCAGGAGAATTCTTACTTCGAGTTTGTCATGAACATAACCAACAGGGGAGATGCAAGGACCTACAAGCCTTTCAGGATATCTTTCACCTCAGACATCTATTATCTGGGAGACATGTCTGAGAGCAGGATCATAATGCCTAACAGTTCTATAAGGGTCGTATACAGGACAAAAACAAACTTGACTGAAGGCAACTATTCTGTAGATGTGATGGTTGACTATCTGAACCAGACAGATGAGGCTGACGAGACGAACAATATCTGCACAGCAGAGCTGGAGATCGGCACTGCTGTCACCTATACTTGTCCTGACAACACGCCTTATGGCCAGTGTTCTTCCACAAGACCGCAGAAGTGCGTCGCAGGAACCCTTGTGGATAACTGCAGCGCATGCGGCTGTCCTGCTCCTCTTGTCTGCTCAGCAACAGGTACTTTCTGCGAGCAGCAGGCTGCTAGTAATTTCACCTTTTCAGGCTCAGACCTTGCAGGCGCAGGCTATGACACTGCGGGCATGACACAGGAGGCAGCTGAGCTCACTGTTCCCAACTCCACAGGCTATGCATACACCACAGACATCCCTGGGAATCTTGTAGTGTTCGAGGTGCATGGCAGTGACTCAACTCTCTTGTTTGACCAATCAGTCCATGACTTTGCTTCAGAGGGAGTCTCGCCGCTGATGCAGGATGAGTATGGAGACCGGTCCTACAGGTACCCTTATCCTGATAACAGTTCCATGAGGGTATTGCTGCTCCAGAACTCAGATTCCTTTTTTCAGTTCTATTATTCAATATCAGACGAATCCAAGGTCGATCAACTGGCAGGTCTTGCTGTAAGCAGGACCTAGGAGGTGAAAAAGATGTTGTCAAAGATACCCATAGATCTTGAGAAAACAGATGAGAAAGACATTGACAGGGAGATACTGCGGGCAGGGATAATCGCAGAGCTGGATGCCATAAACCTTTATGAGCAGATGGCTGCTTTGGCCAAGGACAAGAGCATAAAGGCCATACTTCTTGACGTGGCCAAGGAAGAGAAGACTCATGTTGGAGAGTTCCAGGCCCTTCTGCTGAACAGGGACAAGCAGCAGGTAGAGGAGATGGAAGCAGGAAAAGAGGAAGTCAAGGAAGAGGTAGGTGAATAGTTTTTTGGATTCTGCAAATACTGCATAAAGACTTCAAACCGGTTTGAAGCCTAAGACAAGTTTTTAAATAGGCTGCTCCTGCTTTGTGCAGGTGGAACCATGAGCAGCAACTTTCATGAGAAAAAGCAGATAAAGGACCTATTGCAGAAGGCCATCATCGGCTTTCTTATACTTTTCCTTGTACTGACCGGCCTTATGGGGTGATAACTCCCTCCAAAATCAGCGGTCTTACCTCAGTAAGAACATTGCCACAAAGAAACCTATGATTATGCCCAGCAGCAGACCATGGAGAAACTCCTTTGTGCCGTACTCGATCTCTTCTATCCTGTCGATTTTCCTTGCTAGTTCTTTGTCCATCTTTACCTCTTTTTTCCTGCTGGCAGGTGCTGCAGTTCCACTTTTCCGAAAACCCACAGCAGCGCGGCTGTTCCGAAAAACAGCGGTATAAGCAGGAAGTCCCATCCTTTGAGAAGGTAGTCAGGGGAATTGAATACTACAGCCCTGTTCACAGCCCACATTATCACGTAAAGCCCAAAACCAAGGCATGTCCATGAGAAAAATACAAGTATTAGCCCTACAATCTCATGTTTCTTCAGGTTTGTCTTCATTTTTCACCTGCTTTTTGCTATGATGATATAAACTACTATTTAAATGTTTTTAAACATTGCATTTAAGCACAAAACATAAAAACATGAAGCCTTTATCTAAGCCATGTAGGCTCATAGTATGTAATCACTTTTTAATAATAAAATCCGAAACATTTATATCTTTAACCATCTCAAACTGCTTAAAATGGCAGATGGATGCATAGGCACCCAAGCAATAAAGAATCTGGAACTTTTCAGGAGTGTACTTTACTGCCAGATGGTTGAGCGTCAGAAAGGGGCTGGTGAGCACGCAGGAGGGTTTATGAATGACCTTATAGCTGCCAGATACCTGCTTGAAGGACTGCATGATGCGCCTGATCAGACAGAACAGCTGGACCTCATAGACTCCCAGCTGCGAAATCTTGTTTATAGGTACAGGAACCTGCCTTATGACAACATGGATCCTGACGATCCGAAGCATAATATGCTTTGGCAGATCGCAGACAATCTCATATTCATAGGCTTCACCATAAGGCAGCTGAAGCTTATGTGCCAGCACGGAAAAAGGATACCCTCTGATTATTGCCGCAGGGAGGAGACCTACCAGAGAATCGAAAGCGTTCTTGATAAGGCCAGGAACTTCTTTGAGCCTACGCTTGCCGAGCTGGAGATCAAGGTGGAAGGCCATGCCCGGTCTTACTGTCCTGTGCCTCCGCAATCTTCCAGCAGATAGGTCATCTCTGTTTCACTTCAAGAGCCTGTACTCATTCTTTGTCTCTATCAGGAAAGCTACGAATCCTGATGCATAGAACAGCAGGGAGAATAGCATGAAAGCTGAAAGATAGAAGGCGATGATGTAGCTCTGCTGCAAAAACATGTTGGGTATGACAGATGTGTAGTATCTTGTCATGGTCGAAGCATAATGATATATATAAAATCCGAAAAACATGTCTACGATCAGGATACTGAGCCCTATGAACCAGTGTTTTACAGCCTTTACCTTGCCTGCAAGGTACACTGCAAGAAATGCTATCATCGAGCCGGCTGCAGAGACATACAGGGTCGTGAGGCCCACTGTCTCGTCAAAGATCGTGCGGGTCAGTATGTCCACCCCTACCAGGCCTTCTGACTCCAGAGGGGTCACAGAAAACACAGGAGTATATCCGAAGCATACCACAGATGCGAAGAACAGGCCGAGCAGGACGGCTGGAAACCTGAATCCTCTGTTCCTATAGATATTGTACCATATGAATCCAGGCATGACCAGCAGGAAAAGCATGGCAGCAAGGTTCAGGACATATACCAGAACCACTGAGATCTTTGCGACGATGTCAGGCATGACTGCCAGGTCTTCTATCATCAGGTATATCAAAGCGGTGTGGCCTGTCTTGAAATGTTCAAAATAAAGCAAGTCATGCATCCCAAAAGTGTAAGGTATGATGAAAGCTGCGATGTCTGCGAGAAGATGCAGCACCAGCATCCCGCTGATAGCTACCCATACCTTTTTCCTTGACCTGAAAAGGTTGATGAAATCCTCATAAAACTTTTCTCCGACATTTGCGATCTTGAACAGCAGGTTCTCTGCTTTGAACTTCTGCTTGTATCTCACTATTATGAAAGAATAAAAGAATATAGCCAGCATCACCAGGGGAGCGTCTGTGACAATAGCAAGCCACTCCATCACAAGGTTAAAGACAATCACGTAGAATCCCACAAATGCTGCCCATATCACCAATGTCCTGGCTGCAGCCTGCGCAGGCCCTTTCCTGAGCTTTCCTTCCTGTCCCAGGACAGCCAGCAGGCTAGGCTTCCGTATGTCTGCCCTTAATGCCAGGTATATGCTCAGCGCAAAAAGCAATATCCCTCCTGCTATGAATGTGTATGACTCCAGCATATGTGTGTTGGCTATGATAAGATTGTAGAAAGACCTGAAATAGAACACTTCTTCAGAGCTTGAATAAGCCACGTTCACCAGGTTCTTGATGATAAAAAGGAAGTACGTAAGTATGATTATCACGTCCAGGTGCTTGTCCCTCATCCTGATCTTTCTGTCGATATACCTCTCAGGGTCAGTTCCGAACAGTACTCTTGTGATGCTGACCCTATACATGAGATAGCCGAGAAGCGTCCAGCTGATTATCTTTTTTATATAGTCTAAATCTCCTGGAAGCCATTTCATGAAATCCAGGACAGTAAGGATGATGATTCCTGCGATTATGAGGTCTTCGATCCTCCTGCCAAGATTAAGTCTCATATTATCTCTGGATTGTCCTTCTTCCCACAATATATAAATCTTTTCTTTGAAAGTGTTTCAAAACGCAAAATATTTAAATATGCGTTTTTTGGATACAACTATATATAACATCATAAGATTGCATTTTTTCAGGCTCTAATAAAAAGAGGTAAAATGAGGAAATCGTACATTATCGTTGCAGTAGTCCTTCTGATACTGGTTCTTGCTCCGACTGTATCTGCAATAAGCTTCACTGATCTTCTTAAAAAGGCTTTCAAGGCATCTATCACAGGTTATATTGCAGGTGAGCAGGTGGAGGATCCGGAAGCCAGCAGAAACATTGACAAGTGCGACCCTTCCCATAAGGTGCGGATCTGCCATGTCCCTCCAGGCAACCCTGAAAACTCCAGGATGCTCTGCGTGGACAAGAACGGCTGGAACGGGCATGCCCAGCACCCTGATGATTTTATTATCACAGACCAGGATGATGATGGCGATATCGACGATGAGGATTGTGTGATAGCTGTACTGGGTGATGACCCGGATGACGACGAAAATCCTGATGAATATGATGAAGATGATGAAGATGATGATGAGGATGGGCAGGGGACGCCCATGCCCTCGCTGAGCCTGGATCCGGATGATGCAGCAGACTGCCTTGTTTCAGGTTCTGTAATAATAACAAACACAGGGGATGAGGAAAAGGATGATGCATCCAACGTGCAGATAATCATCTATCCTGTAAAGAACGGCCAGTTTGTGGAGGATATCATCTATGACCCTGAGATCGGTGACATCCAGAACCTGGGGTCAGTCGGAGCTGCTTTCACCATAGTGCTGGCCCCTGCGTGGAGCTCCCAGGAGCTTGGCGCAGAGGTCAAGATCAGGATAGAGGTTATAAACGAGGACAACCGTCCTGACCACAACATCGGAAGGCATGCCCATTATACCCTTTACAAGAGCGCAGAGCCAAGATGTGATTACGGCAGCATTTGCGCAGAAGAGGTCTGCGACGGCCTTGACAATGACTGCGACGGCCTTATAGACGAGGATATAACAAGGCAGTGCGGCGAGACAGACGTCGGAGCATGCGAGTTCGGAGTGGAGATATGCGCCATGGGAAGATGGCAGGACTGCGAAGGCGCTGTTTATCCTGATATCGAGACATGCAACAGCCTTGATGATGATTGTGACGGCCAGGTTGATGAGTCCCTTGTGCAGGAATGCGGCACAAACACGGGCCAGTGCACTACAGGCACCCAGACCTGCGTGGACGGCAACTGGAGCGGATGCTCAGGCACATACACATCCCCTTCTGAAGAGATATGCGACGCTGTAGATAATGATTGTGACGGCCAGGTTGATGAGGAGCTTGACTGCGCCTGCACAAACGGCCAGACCAGGCCCTGCGGGACTGATACAGGTGTCTGCAAGGCCGGCACCCAGAAATGCTCGCTGGGCGTCTGGGGAGAATGTTCAGACGCTGTCATGCCCATGAATGAGACCTGCAACGGTCTTGATGATGACTGCGACGGGTTTATCGATGAGGATCTTGAGCAGCAGTGCGGCGACTACTTCATAGGCGCCTGCAGTTACGGAACCCAGACATGCTCTGAGGGAAGATGGACAGCATGCTCAGGAGAGGTCGGACCTGCGCAGGAGACCTGCAACGGTCTTGATGATGACTGCGACGGAAAGGCTGATGAGAGCCTCACCAAGCAGTGCGGCAAGACAGCTGCAGGCATATGCGAGCTGGGCGTGATGACATGCGCAGACGCTTCATGGAGCGAGTGTGAAGGTGCTATCTATCCTGAGCTCGAGTCTTGCGATGGTCTTGATAATGATTGTGACGGCCTTGTTGACGAGAACCTTTCGCTGGTCTGCGGTTCAGATGTAGGTCTATGTGAGCAGGGTATCAGGCACTGTATCAACAGCAGCTGGAATGAATGCCTGGGCAGTGTAACACCTGATCAGGAGGTCTGTGACGGTCTTGATAATGATTGTGACGGCTTTGTGGATGAGGAACTTACGATGACCTGCGGAACTGATATAGGAGAATGTACTCCTGGGATCAAGACATGCATTGATGGTGTCTGGGGCAGCTGCGAAGGAACAGTATCTCCAGAAAACGAGTCCTGTGATG
>WJKB01000010.1 GCA_014729345.1 Candidatus Woesearchaeota archaeon | reverse complement strand
TGAAGTTATAGACGTTCCTGCCAGCAGACTTGACTACCGCGTGCGCTGCAGCAGTGTCCCATTCCATCGTCGGTCCAAGCCTAGGATATATGTCTGCCTTTCCTTCAGCCACAAGGCATAGCTTGACCGAGCTTCCTGCCGAGACCAGCTTCACCTCTTTGCCCTTGTTCTTTTCTCTGAGATCCTTTACAAATTTGTCTGTTTCTGGGGTGAAGTGTGACCTGCTTGCCACTACAGTAAGGTCCCCTTTCTCATCTGTGGATTGATCAGGCTTCAGTTCTTCAGGATCTTGCCTCCCCACCTTCTTTATGCCATCTTTTCCCTGGATCCCGTAGTAGAGCGTGTCTTTCACAGGCACATATACCACCCCAAGCACGGGGGTATCTCCCTGGACAAGGGCGATGTTAACTGTGAACTCACCGTTCCTTTTTATGAACTCCTTTGTTCCGTCAAGAGGATCCACCAGCCAGAACCTTTTCCATCCTTTCCTTTTCTCATATGGGATATCTTTGCCTTCCTCAGAAAGCACTGGTATCTCAGGGTAGAGTTCTTTCAGCCCTTCGACAATCACCTTGTTCGATGCCTTATCCGCTTCTGTAAGAGGGCTTGTCCCTTCCTCAAAGCCTTCGTCTTTCTTCTGCTCCACAGAAAAATCCCTGTCGTATATCTTGAGGATCTCTTCTCCTGCTTTCCTGGCTATGCCTGTGATCTTCATCATGTCGATATCATTCATTCTTCTTCACCTGTCCTTTCATGGATAGCGCTCTCGTCTTTCCATAAGCCTTCTTTTTCCAGCCAGTCGCATATAAGCTGCACTGACTGTTCAACATCAAGCTTTGCAGTATCAACCTCTATCTCAGGATTTTCCGGCTCTTCATAAGGGGCAGATACGCCTGTGAAATCGCCTATCTTTCCTGATCTTGCCTTCCTGTACAGCCCTTTTGTGTCTCTTTTTTCACACTCTTCAAGGCTGCACTTGACATATACCTCAACAAACCTTTCTCCCAGCTTATCTCTCACTTCTTGCCTGTCTTTCCGATAGGGCGAGATGAATGCGGCTATGGTGATCACCCCTGCGTCCACAAACAGCTTTCCCACCTCGCCTATCCTTCTTATGTTCTCTGACCTCTCTTCCTTTGTGAATCCCAGGTCGCTGTTGAGACCATGCCTTATGTTGTCTCCGTCAAGGATATACACCAGTCTCTTTTCATCAAAAAGCCTCTTCTGGAATGCTGATGCGATGGTCGACTTGCCAGAGCCTGAGAGTCCTGTGAACCACAAGAGCAATCCTTTCTGTCCTAAAAGCTTTTCTCTATCATCCCTGCTTAGCCCGTGATCATGCCAGACAACGTCCTTGGGTTGGGCCTTTTCTGTCTCTTCATCCATATTCATCACATCACAGTCCGAAGATCACCTTCTTGAACCTCAGAAGGTCAAGGATAACTTCAACATTTCTGCTGGTATCCGCATCCTCTTCAAGCGTGAGATCAACAAGCTCATCACTGATTATCCTGTCCCCTATGCTTATTATGATCATCTCATCTCTTGTGGTAAGGGTTTGCAGCCGCTTCAGCTCTTCATTGCTAAGGTCGCTTGCGGTCGCTATAGTTATCAGGCCCGCGTCCATCAAGATGTGGGCCACCTCTCCCAGCCTCCTGATATGCTCCTGCCGTTTCTCTTTCTCTATATCTGAGTCAAGACCTCTCAGAAGATTCCCTATCCCCAGGAAGTATATCTTTCTTCCCTTCTCAAACAGGCTCTTCTCCAGCTGCTTTGCGGTTGTCTTCTTGTCTACTCCTGTCTTTCCTGTCAGCAATACCAGCTTGGGCACCTGTCCGTACATCATTACCCTCTGGTTGAAGCTTATCATGCTGTGGTCCCATCTTTTTTCCCTTAGAAAGACCTGTTCCCTTATCTTTGACTGGCTGTCTTCTATACATTCACTTATGATCCCTCCCCCGCAGATATCATAGCCATCCACTATCACGAACCTTCCTGTAGCCTCTATCTTGTCTGAAAGGTCGAAAGCGATCGGAGAAGGGCATTCCAGCAAGCACTCAGCTATCTCATGCCTCTCTATCATGTCTTTTGTGTCGTCTTTCAGGTTTGAGGCGTCCAGAACCTTGAGTATCTTCTTTATCCTGACAGGGACCTTTGAAGTACCAAGTTTGAGGATGTACTCCTTATTCATATGCATAGGAGCCTTGCCCATCCAGAATATGTTTGTCTTGATAACAGAGCTCACTGCCGGAAGCTCCTCATCTTCCCTGCACATGATGTCTCCCCTGTTGACGTATATTTGTTCAGTGAGGGTGAAGCCTGCTGAACAGCCTGCTTCTGCCTTTTCTTTGCCAGGAGAGTTAAACTCTTCGACCGTCTTTACCGAAGAACGCTTGTTTGAGGGCATAAAAACGACATTGTCTCCAGCCTTTATAGATCCGGATTCGATCCTTCCCGCCACGATCCTCCTGTTGTCTCCGAATCCTGTGAACTTGTAAATCCCCTGCACAGGCATCCGGAAAGGTTTGTTTTTTTTACTTTCCTGCTTTTGAAATCTGTCCAAAGCCTGAAGTATTGTCGGGCCTTGGTGCCAGGCCAGCTTCTCTGACTTTGCCGAGATATTGTCTCCCTTAAGCGCAGATACAGGTATGAAATCCATTGGTTCAATGCCTATCTTTTTCAGGAACTCCAGGTATTCGTCTCTTATGGCTTCAAAGACCTCTTTCTTGTAGTCCACAAGGTCCATCTTGTTCACACATACCACTACCTGGTTGATGTTCAGCATGGAGAGCATATAGCCGTGCCTTCTTGAATTCTCCTGGACACCCTCATCTGCATCTATCACGAGGACTGCAGCTTCTGCCCTGGCAGCTCCTGATATCATGTTCTTGAGGAACTCTATGTGCCCCGGAGCATCGATGATAAGATAATCCCTCTTGTCTGTCTTGAAATGGCACCTTGCACTGTCTATGGTTATTCCCTGGCTTTGCTCGTCCTTGAGCGCGTCAAGCAGGAATGCATATTCAAATACCTTTGATTCCTTCTTGCATCTTTCCTGTATCTCTTCAAGTTTTCTTTCAGGAAGCGAGTCTGTGTCAGCCAGCAGTCTGCCTATCACAGTGCTCTTGCCATGATCCACATGCCCCACTACGACGATCTTCATCTGTTCCTTTTCCAGGGCATTTGCTCCTGTCTGGGTCTGTGTTTCCATGTTAAGCATCCCTCAACTACATGTAACCCTCTCTTCTAAGGGTCTCAAGCCCGCCTCCGTCTTCCTTGTCCTGCTCTCTTCCTGACCTTTCGGCAATCTTGGAAAACTTCCCGCTCTCAAGCTCATGCACAACCTCCTTTACGTTCTTTGCAGTGGACTCGACAGGCCTTGTGCAGGGATAGCATCCAAGCGACCTATACCTCTTTCCTTCACCCTTGTCAAAATATAGGTCAATGATGGGTATGTTCTCTTTCTGTATGTACTTCCAGATGTCAAGCTCAGACCAGTCAAGCAGAGGGTGTATCCTTATGTGGGTTCCTGGTTTGAAATCTGTCTTAAACTGGTTCCAAAGCTCAGGAGGCTGGTCCCCGATGTCCCATTCGCTTTTCTTGTCCCTAGGCGAGAAATACCGTTCCTTTGATCTGGAGCCTTCCTCATCAGCCCTCACCCCTACAATAACGCCTGTATAAGGCTCTTTGTTGCTGTCAAGAAC
>WJKB01000103.1 GCA_014729345.1 Candidatus Woesearchaeota archaeon | reverse complement strand
TCACAGGATCGTAAGGGATCATCTTTCCTCGCTCCGGCTTTTTTCTCCAGGCTTTCTGCTATGGCTCTCCCTGCTATCCTGCACCCTGATCTTTCCTGGCTTAGAGAGCCTGAAAAGGACATACAGGGTAAAAAGCTGCATGACTGCCACAGGCAGTGTAAGCCTCTTGACCCATAATGGGATGTCGTAAAGGGCAAAATAATAGAAGATATCCTTCCAGTAAAAAAGATAGTCCTTGATGACGTAATAGACGACCATAAGGGCATATTTCCAAGCTGAGATGAACTCAAGCTGGTCAGAGATCACCAAGGCCTGGAACCCATAGAAGATCACCCAGAAGAACGCCCCTGCCTTGCTGAAACTCAGGCCTGCCCAGCTGACAAATCCAGGATAGAATACCAATGCTGAAAGCGCGTATGAAAGCCCTGAGAAGAACGTAAACACAGCAAGAAAAGGAGGGATGCTCTTTCTTGTGTTGTAGAAGGCGAAAGAGAGGAGGAAAAGAGCTGCAAGCATGTCGCACAAGGGAGCGAACAGAAGATATGGAGCAGGAGTGACAAGATAATGCTTCAGGTGGATAGGCGCTGCCCTCATCACCAAGGCAGTGTTAAGGATGATAAGCACTGTGAGCAAAAGCCTGTTATCCTTGAGCTGCTGTATCCTGCGCAAAGGTCTCATCACCATCACAGAGATCCAGGGAAACACAGCTTATTTATATGTTTCTTTTTTGCAGCAGCTCTATTCAAAAGGAATTGACCGCCCAAAGGGTTATGGTGGGAAATGTTCAAAAGATTTATTAATATCACAGGTGTTCAGATAGGCATGAAAAAAGGATGGGAAAAGCAGTTAAGAGAGTGGAAGGCATGAAAGCAGGGATAGTGATAGTCTGCGCAGTCACCCTCATACTCCTGAGATGGTTCCTGCCTATACATGAGGAAGGATACACCAACTCATTTTTCTTCTATTTCCTCATGCCATTGCTGCTGATCATCCTGCTTTTCAGGCAGTCCCCAAAAAGATTCGGTTTTAGGCTGGGAGACTGGAAAAAAGGGCTGAAATATGCAGGCATGTTTGGAGCAGCGGCACTAGTCCTGAACCTGGCAGGGATGCTCTTTCCCTCGATCAGAGAGACTTATGGCAATGATTACACCATAGCAGCTTTCGGCATCTACCTGCTGAAGTACGGACTTGCCATAGGAGCAGAAGAGTTTTTTTTCAGAGGATTCATGCTTTTCGGACTTGCAGAAAGGTTCGGCAGGGATGCGATATTCATACAGATGATACCCTTTGCGCTACTTCACCTTGGAAAGCCGGGTGTTGAGGCTTTCACCACAATCATCACAGGACTGATACTGGGATACATAGCCCTCAAGAGCAAAGCATGGTGGCCTGCATGGCTGTCGCACCTTTCCATAGGACTGACCATAGGGATATACGCGAACTGGGGAACGCTTTTCTGAAGATGAAAACAGACAAGAGGCATCCAGCTGGAGACAGGCAAAAGCATCTGCTTATCGGCATCTCAGCAGGAGCTGTGCTGGCGCTTGACCAGCTGCTCAAGCTGATATTCGATCAGGCCACAAGAAACCACGGAAGCCTGTTCGGATACTGGGACATGATGTGGCCCTCCATGATCCTGGCCTCTGTGTTTCTCCTGCTGGCCGGCCTGCTGTACAACAGGATACCAAGGCACAAAAGCCTGAACATCGCTGCAGGCATATTCATAGGAGGGGTCGCCAGCAACCTTGCAGACAGGATTGCCAGGGGATATGTGCTTGATTATATCAACCCGCCGCAGCCTCTAGGCGACTTCAACATAGCAGATATAGGTATATGGGTGGGAGGGATGATCATCATCATATACATGATAAGGCATTATAGGGAGCTTTAGGATGAAAAAAACAAGACACAGGATCAAGAACGCAGTCAGGGCGGTAAGGAGCTGGGTGATACCATATGCCAGATCAAGATTCAGGCAGGACGAGTTCAGGCCAATACTGTCCTATCTTTTTACTGACTGGAAGTGCAATATAGACTGCCATTACTGCTTTGACTTTGACAACAAGAGGGAAGGGATGGACCTTGATACTGCAAAGGCGTCCATAGACTGGCTGAAAAGCAAGGGATGCAGGGTCGTGGCAATCATGGGAGGAGAGCCCTTACTGAGAAAAAAGTTCATACTTGAGGTGATCAGGTACGGCAGTAATAGAGGGATGTTTGTCTACCTGCCGACGAATGGATATCTGCTGGACAAGGAGTTCATAGAAAAGGCAGGAGAAGCAGGGTTAGCTGCGTGGAACGTGGCGGTCGACACCATAAGGCCGAAGCCAGGACTTCCAAAAGCATACAGTGTCATCGAGAAGCAGCTAAGATATCTGATAGAGATGCAGAAGAAGTACAATTACCTCATATTCTTCAACATAAACATAACCAACAAGAATATGGAGGATGTAAGGGAGCTGACAAGGATAGCCAGGAAGAACGACATAGGGACAGATTACCATATCTGTGAAAAGCCTCCAAAAGAGGTAAAGCTTGAGCATTTCAATCACAGGGGGAACGACCTGTACATAACTGAGAAAGACTGGGAAAAGGCTGATGAGCTTCTGGACTGGCTGATAAGAAAGAACGAACAAGGATATACCATGGTCAATTCCAAAAGCCATCTCAAGGCGATGAAAAGGTTCATGAGAGGGGAGAAAGTGAAATGGAAGTGCCTTGCAGGCATCAACGGCAGCTTTATCAGGCCGGACGGGAGCATCGCCCCTTGCTTCACGCTGCAGGAAAAAGGGGATTGGGGCAATGTGTTTGAAGGGGAGAAATTCGACAGGGATAGATTGGCTGAGATGAAGAAGGAATGCCAGGATCACTGCCTTTCAACATGCTTCTTCAACCTCGGAAGGTACTGCATGAGCCTGAAGGACTCCCTCAGATGGGCGATGAAGCACAAGAAAAGTTAGCAATGCAAAAAGGTTTTCGGTTTTGGGATGTCAACCAGTCTTTCTTGCCTTATACCACATGAGGACAGCCGCAGGTATAAGAAGCGTAAGAGGCAGAAACTGGTAATAGAGGCCTATATCCACCCTGTAGAAGTTCTCGAACAAGAGCCTGCATGATGAGTAGAGGATAAGGAAAAGCAGGAACAGGAAACCGCTGAAGAGCTTTCTCTTCCTAAGGCTCCATAGAACAAGGAAGATCACTGAATTGTAGATGATGGCATACAATGCAGTGGGATGATGACCTGCGCCCTGCTGGACCACAGCCCAAGGCAGGGAAGTCTGCTTTCCTACTGAGCAGCAGCAGTTTGCAAGATGGCAGCCGAGTTTGACAAAGACAGCTGCCAGGGAAACACCCAAAGCAGAGATGTCTGCGTATTCCCAGAAATCCCTCTTCGCAAGCCTTGAAGCCAGGATGATCGCAAGGATCACACCGATAAAGGCTCCCATGGAAGCGTTTCCGCAGTGGATAAAGCCCTGCAGGTTCCATCCAGAAGAGGGCTTGAAAAAGAAAAGGTAGAAAAGCCTCATCCCAAGCACTGCTCCTAGCACGATCCAGAGAAAGAGCCTGCCCAGCTCTTTGCCGGGTACGCCTTCTCTTTTTCCCTCGAATATCAGCACCGCAAGGCCTGCAAGAAAACCCAGCACAAGAAAGAGGTTCCATAGATGCACTGAGAAAGCCTCCTGGACAATGCATTGTACTTGTTCTAAAGCCATAACCTATATATTTAGAAGAAAAGGTTTATATTATTTTCCTATTTTCTTCTGGTGCAAGAAATCATGGGTAGCCTGGCAAAGCCTATGGTATTTTTCTCTCCTTTTCTGCTTGTCCGGCTGCCAGCCTTTGTGCTGATAAAAGACCTGTCTGTCCTTTGTAAGCAGCAGTTCAGGAGTGCCCCCATTTCCAACCTCTCTTGAGATATGCCTGGCGCACTTTTCATTAGTATCCTTGATACGAACAATAGGCATAAACCATCCGTATCTTAAAGCGTACCAGAAAAGAACCTGCTTCTCAGATTTTCTGCAGGGAGGGCATGCAGAGCTGGAGAAATACAACGCACCCCCATCCTCTATAGCCTGCCTAAGAGAGCTGTCTCCGTGCCTGGACATGTACTCTACTTCCTCTTCCAGGGAACCAAGCTCGACGTCAGAAAGCTCAGGGGGAAGGTCTATGGTGCGATAAGGCCTGTTTTGGTAAAGCATACCTGCCAAACAAGCTCCTATAGCAGCGCTGATGACTGCTTTTCCTGCTCTGCTGATGTTCATATACGGACATAGGCAGCCATCATTTAAAAATCTTTTCTTTTTTAACTACTAATTGATGACAATATTAGACTGATATCATTATTGTACTGCAAGAAGTTAAGATATTTAGGCGTCATCCTCCCATCTTCCAGCAGTCGCCTGCGCCATTATTGAGAGCAGCGATACATATATGGTCACCCAGAGCTATGGCACAGCTATCAAAATGGTAGCATTTGTTGTTGATGCATTCATCCGATGTACAGCTTATGCCGTCAGCGCAGTCAACATCGCGTGTGCATCCAGAACAGGCATAGATTTTGTCTCCGTTCTCCTCTTCCAGCGCATTACCTAGATCAGTGGTCACAGCTTCGCACAGTCCCTTGCCCTCCAGCTCGCAAAGATCCACCCATCCGCATTTGTCTTTAGGGGTGCAGCCGGGTTCCCAGCAGTCATAAGGCCTTTGGTCATCTTCACAGCATTCCTGGTTAAGATCATCACTTCCACAGCATAATTCATCGCAGCAGTTAGAGGACCAGCCATCATCATTCACACATTCCTGGGTGTTGGAAGGACAGTCGTCGCATACATCATCTGCAATCCAGTCGCTTCCTGCAGGAGGTGTCTCGCATTGAATATTTCCATTCTCATCCTCACAGCAGACCTTGTATTCATCGCCTGTGGGCCAGCACTCCTTTTCGCAGGGAGTCTTGCATTCACCTGTGCCTGAAGTAGAGTCTGAGGTTGTAGCAGAGGCAGCCAAGGTCATCTCAGATTCTATGACACAGTCAGTCCCTTCTGCACAGCAGACAGGTCCTGAAGAGGTGGGACAGAAAGGGACGATCTCGCCTGTATCATGGTCGCAGCATTCAGAAGAAGGATCGTATGTCATCTCATTCTCGCATTCATTCTCAACACATTCATCAAATGTGCACGGATCGTTGTCGTCGCACTGCCTGTCACTGTAACAGCAATCAGGGATAGGGTTGAATTCGCAGCCAGTGGCTGGATCACAAGCCTGATCTGTACAGGGGTTTGGAGGGGATTCCTCGCATGTGATGGGCTCATGCAGACAGATACCTGTCACAGGGTCGCAGGAGTCATCAGTGCAGTGATTATCATCTATACAGTCAGTGTCAGAGGTGCAGCATTCAAAATCATCCGAAGGAGCGCAGTAAGCTCCAGAGCCATAACCGCAGCATCGGGTGAAACAGGGCTCATTATCACAACAGAACTCAGCGCAGACACCCTCGCAGCACACCAGACCAGCATCACAGTCAGCAGAGGTCTCGCAGCTCTCTGTGCCCTCAGGAAAACAGCCGCAGCCAAGGACAAGAGTACCAAGACCCCAAGCCATGCAGACCTCACCTTCGGCACAGTCATCATCAGAATCACACTCAGAATCATCAGGACAGTCCATCTCGCACTGGGTACCTGCTGAGAACATCATCAGTACAAGGACCGAAAAGACCAAAACAGACATCAGGATATTTTTCATGATGAACCTCTGTTTCAGCATGGACAAGTACAAATATATAAAAGTTTTGTTAAAAAATAACAAAAAGGAACAGATAGTGACAAGAAGGAACAGGTAGCAGTCATGTTTGAGATAGAAAAAACCAGAAACCAGACGCATCCCAGATAAGCAGGGTAGCATCAAGGTTTGGAAGGCCAAAATCCCAAAAAACACAACCCTTTTATACCAAATATGCATTGAAAAGCGCATGCAAGAGGTGCTGAAGCAGGTGCTTGAGCGGATCAAGCCCACGAGAAAGGAAAAGAGAGAAGTAAAAGGAATGATAGATGACTTTCTTGAAAAGCTGAACAAGAACCTGAAGAACGCAAAAGCAATCCTGGGAGGGTCAGGAAAGAAAGGGACCTGGCTCAGAGGGATGTTTGACATCGACCTTTTTGTGCTGTACAACTACAAGAGATACAAAGATAAAAGCTCCGAACTGCCTGAACTACTCCAGCCTGTCATGGAAAAGACATTCGGAAAGCTGGAAAGACTGCACGGAAGCAGGGATTATTTCCAGATCCAACAGGGCAGCTATACTTTTGAGATAGTGCCCATCCTGAAGATCGATGATGCAGAAAAAGCTGTCAACATAACAGACATAAGCCCCCTGCACGCGAGATGGGTGCTGAAGCATAAGCAGTACCAGGATGACATAAGGCTGCTTAAGCAGTTCTGCAGAGCTAACAGAGTTTACGGTGCAGAATCATACATACAAGGATTCTCAGGATATATCTGCGAGATACTGGCGATAAACTACAAAGGGTTCAGGGGAGTGGTAAAAGCTGCATCCAAGTGGAAGAAAGGGGAAGTCATAGATGTGGAAAACCATTACAGGAGAAAGATGGAAGTTTTCAGGGAGCTGAACCAGTCAAAGTTGGTATCGCCTATAATCATAATAGACCCTGTGCAGAAAAGCAGAAACGCAGCAGCTGCGCTGAGCGACAAGAAGTTCGAGGATTTCAGGAAAGCATGCGGGAAGTTCTTCAGGCATCCCAGCGCAGAGGCTTTCAGGATAAGAGAGATCCATGAGGATGAGATCAGGAAAAAAGCAGGAAAAGGTAAAGCAGTGATACTGAAGGTAACTCCCCTGCCAGGAAAGACAGACATAGTAGGAGCAAAGATGATGAAGGCTTTTGATTACATGGCAAACCAGGCAGAAAGGTACGGCTTCAGGATCAAAGATAAAGGATGGGACTGGAAAGAAGGCAAGAAAGCGCTTTTCTGGTTCATCACAGACAAGGATATCGAAAACGAGTTCAGGCAGGAAGGGCCACCTGTAAAAGCCAGGGAGCATGCAGCCAGGTTCAGAAAAAAGCACAAGGACATTTTCCAGGAAGAAGGCAGGCTTTATGCAAAGGTAAAAAGGGACTACACCAGACTGGAGGATTTCATGAAGCACATGGCAAGGACAGATTATGTAGAAGAAAAGACCAGGAAGGTCGAGGCAGTATGATGGAAGCAGTGGCCGAATGGCTGAAGAACATGATGGCAGTGCATCCTGTGCTTGCGCTGACACTGGCGACATTCATACCTTTCATAGAGCTCAGGGGATCCATACCCCTAGGCATATTCTCAACAGAGCTTCACGGGCTGCACTGGAGCATAGTCTTCCTGATCTGCATAACAGCAAACATACTGCTGGCGATCATGGTTTACGTGTTCGTCAATTACATAATGCACCTGTTCCTGAGGATAAGGATGATAGACAGGGTATACAGCAGGCTGGTGGAGAGGACACAGAAAAAGGTGCATCCTTATGTCCAGAAGTACGGCATACTGGGCCTTGCGCTTTTCATAGGCATACCCCTGCCGGGATCAGGGGTGTATTCAGGATGCCTGGGAGCTTACCTGCTGGGTTTTGATTTCAAAGATTATCTTGCCGCGAGCGTGATAGGAGTGATGATAGCAGGCGCAGCCATACTCATCATAAGTATGTCAGGGAACGGAGCCCTGCAGATATTCATAAAGACAGTATGAAAAGCATTTATAGAGACAAGGAGGTGCATAATATGCAGGAAACAGCAACAGCAGACAACGAACTTGGAGAGATGCTTGCGGAAGTACCTTACTCAGAAAGAGCGCTGCTGCTTCCCTACTGCCTGACCAGCAACTTCTGCCAGGGAAAGAGGCAGGAACATGGCATAACCGCTTGCCAGGCATGCTACAGTCCCCTGGAAAGGGAGCTTAGGGAGGAAGATGGCAGAAAAAGGCCAGGGACGCTTTGCAAGATTCCAGTCATGACAGAAGTTGCGCATGATATAGGCTATGAGGACATAAAGATATTCACAGGAGGCTCAGGCATACTGCCGTATTTTGAGGAGCATGGATTGCCAAAAGCTGTACTTGCAATAGCATGCGCCCAGGAGATAGAGCAGGGGCTTGAGATGACCGCTCACATGGGGATACCTACACAAGTCGCTTACCTGGCAAGGGAAGGATGTGCAGAGACAGAGCTTTTTCATGACCCAGCCAACTATCTCAAGGAATGGATACAGATACTCACCAGGCATCCGCCCCAATTGGGGCAATAGCAAAGATGAAAAAGAGCATCATAGCAGCCATCATCTATGCAACACTTTTTTTGGCGCTGATCATCTCCCCTTTTATTGAAGCTGATGCTGTGAGGTTCTTTGCAGAAAACCAGGACCAGATCCTTGCCCATGCAGCCCAGTGGATCAGCCACATCGGAAGCACTGCAGCAGTACTCATAGCAGCAACATGCCTGTTGTTTTGGAAAAACAAGAAAAGAGAATGGATCCCTGCGCTTTGGGGAAGCGTGCTGCTCACTAGCGTGACGGTGCATGCCCTGAAGTTTGCGGTGCAAAGGCCAAGGCCTATGGGAAATATCCTTTTTGTGCCTTTAATGGGATGGATAAGCTATTCTTTTCCCAGCGGACATGCTGCAGTTGCATCTGCAGCTGCGCCCATACTATGCAGGGGTTTTCCCAGGCTCAGGTGGCTCTGGATCATGTTTCCCCTGATGATGGCGCTAAGCAGGCTTTACCAGAACCTGCACTATCTCAGCGACGTGGCTGCAGGAATCACGATCGGACTGACTTTCGGGCTCCTGACAGTCATGTTCGAGGACAGGTACAAGCTCTTTGAGAAGGTGAAGATATGGAAGAAAAGCTCGAGATAAGGAGGCAGCTGTTCCATCTGACAGGAGGGACAGCAGCGCTTGCGCTGATATGGGCAGGGATGCTGACGCCCCTGGCGCTGATTTGCATAATACTTCTAGGGCTGCTCCTTTCATCAGCCAGCAGGAACAGGCAGATACCAGGAGTGCACTGGTTCCTGCAAAGGTTTGCCAGAAAAGAGGAGATGAGAACAGTGCCGGGCAAGGGACCCCTGACCTTTCTACTGGGGATGCTGATCGCTCTGGTGCTTTTCCAAAGACAGGTGGCATTGGCATCCATAGCCATACTCATATACGCTGACAGCATCAGCCATCTTGTGGGCAGATACTACGGAAGGATAAGGCATCCCTTCACAGACAAGAAATTCATCGAAGGCGCTGCTGCAGGGGCATTTGCAGGATTTCTCGGAGCTGTGCTCTTTGTAGATCCGGTCCACGCATTCACAGCATCAACGGGAGCTATGCTGATGGAAGGGCTGGAGATTAACATCAGGGGATTCAGGATGGACGACAACCTGACCATACCGGTAGTTTCAGGGATGATCATCATAGTATCAAGGCTTATATTCTAGAACAGGATACCATATCATTATCTTCAGGCCACATCCATGATTACGGTTCTCAGAAAGCCTGGGCAACTATGGTGCGATAGATATCAAGGTTGTTGAGAACATAGGTTTCCACTGCCACTGCTACCAGAAGCACAAAAAAGGCAAAGAACAGCAGGATAAGGGTGTTCACAAAGATAGTGTAGAACCTATAGGAAAAAAACTTTTCCCTGATTACAGCCTTGGAGACGACTGCTCCTGCAGAAGCTGCGCTGAAATAGGAGAAAGCCTCAAGTATCATGTGGGGAAACACGCTGAGAAGCACGAGTCCAAAATACACGAAAGGGGATTTTCCTGCTCCTAAGGCAGCGTTCTTGGCAAGATTGCCGAAGATAGTGCCCCATACAGAGGCGTTCCAGGTGATAAGGAATATGCCGCCGTCGCCGAAGATGAAAGCAGCCACAAAGACCAGGATCAGCACTCCAAGATTGTTTGAGAGTATGTCCCAGAAAAGCGGAAGAGAGAAATGCGCATGACCCACTGAGCCGTAAAGGACCTCAAGCTGGTTCCTGAAAAGCACGTTGGTGGCAAGGTTCGGCAGTATAAGCGAGAAAAGGCCGAAACCTATAAGCACTCCCACGAAAAAGAAAGCATAGATGTAGAATATGTACTTATGGTCCCTGAAGAAAAGCAGGATCCCAAAATCCTTCTTAAGGGACTCTATCTCTTCTTCCTGCCTGATAAGCTTGTTAAGGGTGGGAAGGATCATTATCGCGATGAAAGCGACAGCCACAAGCGCAGGGTCTTCAGGAAACAGAAGCACAGCAGAGCCTATTCCTATGACAGAATAACCGACACCTAACAGGAAAGCATACAGGGGATTTTTCTCCAGCAGTGTAAGAGGGTACAGCTGTTCAAGGACCATGCATAGTGATTTGCCTGCAGGATTTAAAAGGTTTTATTGCAACTCCAAAGGAGAAAAAATACAAAAAAATATAAAGCAGACAATCTACATGATGAGTCATGCAGGAGATAGTTGAC
>WJKB01000102.1 GCA_014729345.1 Candidatus Woesearchaeota archaeon | reverse complement strand
TCCTGCAACCACTGCAGCTGCAATAACCGCTTTTTCACTGAAAGTGTGCCATGATCTCTTGCCTTGAAGGGATCTTCCTGAACGCAGCATCTTCAGGTCTCTCACGACCTCTGAAGCATCCTGATACCTCTGCTCAGGCTTTTCTGCAAACGATTTTTCCACAACCTGGTCCAGGCCTTTGGGAAGGTCAGACCTGTGCTCTGATATGGGCTGATACCCTCCTTTGGGCAGGGAACCTGTGGCCATCTCATAAAGCAGCACCCCAAAAGAGTAGATGTCAGACCTCTGATCGATCCTTCTGGAAGGACGCCTGTGCTGAAAGTTCCACCTCTGCTCAGGAGACATGTAGTCAGGGGTGCCTTGTCCTCCAGAGCTGGTTATCTCGCTTTCAAGCTCCAGATGCCTTACAAGGTGATAGTCTCCTAGTACAGCTTCACCCTGTTCGCTTACGTAGACATTGCTTGGTTTCAGGTCCATGTGCCTGAAACGTTTTTTGTGCGTGTACTCCAGCGCAGAAGCGATGCCTATGGCAAGCTTGAACAAATCCTCTCTTTCCAGATTACCATGGTTTATCCTTTTCCTAAGGTCAGTTGGATGGTGCTGTGCAGTGTATGCAGGTGTTCCATCGATCATATGCTTGTCAAAGATGAGCAGTATGTTAGGGTGGTTCAGCGAGCTCATGGCATCCACTTCCTCAAAAAAGGTTCTAATGAGGTTGTTATCATACTTGAGCTCCTCATGCATTATTTTTAGTGCTACAGGACCGTGTATGCTTGGCTTCCTGACCTTATAAACCTCCCCAATAGCGCCGTTACCCAGCTTGCTAATCACCTCAAAGTCTCCGATATTTCGAGGTATGCTTTCAGTCATAGCCGATCATCTCCACTTCTGCAAACCTGCCTTCTCCCAGCTTTTCAAGTACCTGCAGTCCGTCTATCTCTCTCGGAATGTCATCCATAGGCAATCCTCCGGCCTGTGAAACACATCACTCCATCTCCAGAAAAAGTGCATTCTCTCCTGCTCAGATTAGTAGATGTTCTTGTTTTGCCTTTGGGCATCTTATAATCCCTGCATAAGCTTGTCAATTCACCCAAACCAACGCATGCCTTGTCCAGCACACGTCCACAACACCCCTTACTGTCACTCCTTATTAATCACCCCCTGTTTTTAAATGTTTTGCATTCTTAGTAGTGAAAATTCTCATTTGCATATGCAATATCAGTAGGATTGAAATCAAGAGACAGCCCAAGCTGCACAGCCCTGTTCTCACGAAGCTCGACAATACACTTGCACTTCGCTTTTCGGCCTGAACCTGTCCTTTCCCTACCCCATACAGATGCATACAAAGCCTGATCTCCGCAAGCCATCTTCCTTGGCACGAGATTCTCAGGAATACTGCATCCAGGTATCTCCAGGGCTATTTTCTTTACAGGACCTGCCTCAAGGTTGTCAGGCTCATACACCCAGAATCCGCCCCTGACTCCAGCGACCAAGTAACCCTGCGGATCAAAGCAGATGTCAAAGCTCATCTTTGAGCTTATCTCTGGAGCACAGCTTTCCATCTCATGTGTTTTTGAGTCTATCCTCTTGATCAGACCTCTGCCTGACCTTTTTTTGCTGTCTGTGTACGCCTGCTCAAGCGTGTAGATCTTGTTTCCCCTCATGACAGCACAGAGCGGTGTGTAGTCAAACCTGTGCACAGGCTCTAGGTTTCCTATGGAGTTCACCCTGAAAAGGGTTCCCTCGAACATTGCCTGGACCTCTTCATCCAGGGGCCTTCCATCTTCTGCCACGTAGGTTTCTTCCAGGGTATCATAGTATGCTTTTGTAAATTCTGATTCTGGCGTATGTCCATCTGGCGCATCCCCCCTTCTGACCGCATAGAAGCAGCCCTCCTGCTCGCTGTAAAATACCCTGCAGAAATTGCCATCTGCCAGATTTCTTGGGTTTACGGGGCCAGATGCATCCCACAGGAAAAGCCCCAGTCGGTTGTTAGCTGCAACAAATGTGCCCTTGCCTTTGGCTATGGACTTGAAGGCTGAGCCAACAGCAAGGTCTGAAGCTCCTGTATAAAAGTTTTCTGATTCATAGCCAGCACCTTGCTTCCTTATCTCCCTGAAGTCTTGTCGTGCACCTATGCAAAGAGCATCACCTGCGAAATCCATGCAGCTGAAAAGATTCTGCCCCTCAAGCCTGGGCTTTTCATCAGAGATATGGTACAAGCAGTGGCCTGCTATGAAATACAGGTTTGGAAAAGCAGGCACAGGCATTATACTGTCATACGCCTGTCGCGTCCCCTCCATCCTTTTGGCAGTATCACTCTCTGCTTTCCTTATCCTATTTTTTGTGGCAGCATCCCTTTGGGTTACAGGCAGCTCCACAAACCTCAGCTCTTGATCAAAATATCCTGCCTTGGCAGTCCATATATTCCTGTCAAAGTCATATGCTTCCTGTGATACCACGCATACGCCCTGATCCACCGCCTCATCATAGCTTATCCCTTCCCTGAGACCTTTTCTTTCATGCATCGCATACACCAGCCTCATGGTAGAGATACCCAGCTCCTCAAGCGTGTCCCGGAGGTTTGTGACCTGCTGTTCCACTATCTCTGCCAGGTCCGTATCCATGGTCTCAAGTATAGAATCCAGATCCTTATCATATCCTATCGTCTCTGCTGGTGTAAGTGAGTAACCTGCTCTCATCCTTACTGTAGCCCTATCAGCTATAGGCGCTCCATGGCTTCCGAAGCAAAGAGCAAGCAGATTGTTGCTGTGGATAGACTGCCTTTGCAGCTTCCTCCTGATGAGTTTGGTCATCCTCCATGAGTCTATGTACTGCATGCCTGTGACCAGCCTGGGATCTGTCTTGGATTCCCTCTGGATAGTGTAACAGACAGGCGATACAGGGTTGGGAACCACTATTATGTGCCCCTTGAAGCCTGTCATACGACTACCTATATTTTTCGCTATTCCTATGTTCTTTCTTGTGGTGTCTATATCCCACCTGTCCAGATTGTGTTTTCCGCAGGTATATATCACCAAGTCAGGCCTTGACCTCTCATCATTCAGGAGCATCTCAAGCTGGCTGTACCTGTCTGAGGCCCAGGATTCTACCTTTACAGGGTCATTGCCTGGCACCATCTCAGAACCTTCGCTTACATTTTCCCACAGCTCTTCCAGCACAGCCCTTGAACTGCACAGGCTTATCTTATCTATGTACTGAGGCATGGATCTAAGCTTTGAAGCTATGCTTCTGCCAGCCCCTCCCAGTCCGAGCACCGCTACCTTGAGTTTCTTTGTCATTGTCGCTTCAGTTCCATTATTGAAAATCTCGCTTGCGGGATTTTCATTGGGATTCAAATACCCCGCACTTTAGTGCGAGCTTTTCAATCCAAAGAAACGCAAAGCGTTTCTTGGACACAAAATCTTTATAAGATTTTGTTGTTCCAAAAACCGAACGGTAAATACCCCTGCCTCATAGAAATTCAGTGAATTTCTAGGATGATCAGAAATCAATCCTTGAT
>WJKB01000009.1 GCA_014729345.1 Candidatus Woesearchaeota archaeon | reverse complement strand
TCTTTTTGACTGTGTAGGTCTCAATTTGATCAGATAATGTGAGAAGATTATTTAAAGTTTATGAAAAAGACTGAAAAATATGCGGCAGCCGGGACTTCCAAAGCATGACAAAGTCGATGCTGTTCGAACCCGGATTACCACCGTGCTGCTATGCACATACCATGACATACATGCATTTGGCAGGGTGATGTCCTACCATTAGACTACTGCCGCATATGTAAGATGGATATTACCACATTACAAAAAAATGATATGGGCCCGCCCGGAATTTCGCAAATATCATCTGTCTCGAACCGGGGATTAACGCCTTTCTGAGTGTGAAGCCATAGATTGCTTCGCAACTTAACGTCACAACTTGTAAGGGCGCTGTCATCTACGGCGCCAGCTGTAAGCCAGCCAATTCCCACCAGGGAATCCCAGCGCGTAGCCGCTAGACCACGAGCCCATAAGGAATAAGAAAAATATCTCCTTTAAAAATGTTTTGTATGCGTAGTACCATAACCTAGCTTCCCAGATACACATTCGTTGATATAGCAATGTTTATAAATACTGAAAGATGGGTATATGCAGATGGACCCCCAAGAACAGATATTTGAGATCCTTTTTGAGAAGGATGATGTCACATGGAAGACCATAATAATGGAACTCATTAAGAATGAGGAGATGGACCCCTGGGATATCAACATCACAAAGCTTACTGAAAGGTATCTTGCGATGCTGGCAAAGATGAAAGAAGCAGACTTCAGGGTCAGCGGCAAAGTGCTCCTCGCAGCGGCTGTGCTGCTGAAGATAAAGTCAAACAGGCTCCTGGGACAGGACATTGATGAGTTTGACAGGCTGTTCGCCTCGCCTGAAGAAGAGGAAGCGTTCTATGAGGAGCTTGAGCAGGAGTTCGGAAGCAGATGCAAGGACTTCGTGCCCCCTGATCTTGTTCCCCGGACGCCGCAGCCAAGGAAGAGGAAGGTAAGTGTCTATGATCTTATGGCTGCGCTGCACCAGGCACTGGAAGTCAAAAAACGAAGGGTGGAGAGAAGCATACCCCCCAAGAACATAGAGGTGCCTGAGAAGGGCATCGACATCGGGGAGATGATAAAGAACCTTTATTCAAGGATCACATGTTTCTTCTCAGCAAATCCGGGAAAGAGTCTGATGTTCTCCCAACTTGTGCCTTCTGACTCAAAGATAGACAAGGTGCTTACATTCATACCTCTGCTGCACCTTACAAACCAAAGGCGGCTTAATCTGGAGCAGCAGGAGCATTTCGGCGAGATCCAGGTCATGCTGAGGTCGAGACAGGACGCTATAGAAGAGATAGAAAGAGAAAAGCAGGAACCGCAAGCTGATGCCCAGGCATGATAGAGAGATTCTGGCAGTCCTGCAGGAAAAATGCCCAGGCGGGATACTCAAACAAAAACCTTTTAAACCCCCGTGCATATTTCCTGAAAAAAGGTGATATTATGACTTTCACAAAGCAGGAAAAAGAGGTACTTAAGAATCTGGTCAAGAGGGAACTCAAAGATTTCAGGGAAGAGGAGAAGGATATCATAGGATACACATCTCCAGGGTTCTTCAAGACCGAAAAGGAGTATGAGGCGCTTCTTAAAGGCCTTCAAAAGAAGCTGAGTTGATATGGCAGAGCAAAAAAAAGAAAACAATGAACAGGAAAAGCAGAAAGATCAGAAAAAGCTGCAGGATAAATATATAGAATACCAGATGCTTGAGCAGATGATGAACCATCTGCAGGAGCAGATGCAGGCGATCGAGCAGCAGATGGCGGAACTGCTCAACGTAAAGCAGAGCCTCAAAGATCTTGAAGGGTCAAAAAAAGGCTCAGAGATCCTTGTCCCTATCGCAAACGGAATCTTTGTAAAAGGAGAACTTAAGGATACTGAAAAGCTGGTAGTAAACGTAGGATCAAACGTCACAGTAAGAAGAAGCGTCGAAGAGACACAGAAGATGCTTGAAAAGCAGTTCGAAAACATGAAAGAACTGCAGGCCAACGCCATGAAAGAACTGCAGAAGTACAGCCTTAAGGCACAGGACCTGCAGGAAGAGCTCGCAAAGCTGCTGCAAGAGTAAGGTGCAAGATGTTTAAGTTTCTCAAAAACAAGCTGAAAAATGCTGTTTCTGGAATATCCGAAAAGATCAAGAAAGAAGGCAGTGAAGAGATCGTAGAGGAAGAGATAGAAAAGACCGAAAAGCTGGCGCAGGAGATCGATAAAGAGAAACAGCGGCTGGAGAAGGTCGAGAAACAGGCTGCTGAAGAGGAGGAAAAGAAGGAAGAGCAGCTTCTGAGGGCAGAGAAAGAGAAGCAGAAGACAGAGCAGGAAAGAAAAAAGCTTGAACAGGAAAAGCAAATACTGGAGCAGGAGAAGAAAGAGAAAAAGGAAGAAGCAGAAAAAGCCAGGGAAGCAGAAGAAAAGAGGAAGAAAGAGGAAGAGCTCAGCAGGCTTGACCAAAAGCAGAAAGAGAAAAGGGAAGAAGAGACAAAGAAACTTGAAAAGATAAG
>WJKB01000101.1 GCA_014729345.1 Candidatus Woesearchaeota archaeon | reverse complement strand
GTATCCATAGAAAGCGGCAAAAGGATCGAGATCAAGGGAGCCCAGGACCTCAAGCTGATTCCAAAGCTCGTGCAGCTTGAGGTTGAAAGGCAGCTGAACCTTATTGAGATAAGCAAAAGCCTGGGCAGCACCATCAATATCAAGAAAGAGATCATAGATGTTTCCGATCTTCTTGAGGGTTGCGGATCCAAGATAATCAAGGCATGCTTCAAGAAGGATGGGGTAGTATATGCGCTCAGGCTTCCAGGATTTTCAGGACTTTTGGGAAGGGAGATAAGCCCAAACAAGAGGCTGGGGACCGAGTTCTCTGAAAGGGCGAAGGTCAAGGCAGGTGTCGGAGGGATATTCCATTCAGACGAGCTGCCGGCTTATGGAATAACAGAAGAGGAGAAAAAGGCCATCGCCCTTGAGCTTGGATGCAGCAAGGATGATGGTTTTGCCATAGTCGCAGACCAGAAGCCAAAAGCTGAGAAAGCGCTGCAGGCTGTTGCAGAAAGGGCAGCGATGTGCGCTGAAGGGGTGCCCAGAGAGGTAAGGAAAGCCAACCAGGACGGCACCACAAGCTTTCTCAGGCCAATGCCGGGAGCAGCCAGGCTTTACCCAGAGACAGATGTCGTTCCAACCAGGCCGGACACAAGGGATCTAAAGATCCCCGAGCTCATAACCCAAAAGGCTGAGAAGTTCAGAGAAAAGCTGAATCTGGGAAAGGACCTGGCTGACAAGATGGCAAGGTCAGGCAGAAGAGAGCTTATCGAGGACCTGATCAGCAAGTTCAGCAATATTAAGCCCGCCTTCATAGCAGAGACTATCCTTTCGACCACAAAAGAGATCAAGAGAAAATTCGACACGGATGTGGACAGCATCACAGATGAGCAGTATAAGGAGATATTCGGATACCTTGACAAGGGGAAGATAAGCAAGGACGTGCTCATGGATGTTCTCATAGATTACGCCAAGGGAAAGTTCAGGCTTGAGAAGTATAAGATGCTTTCAGACCAGGAACTGGAAAAAGAGGTGAGGAGAATCCTGGACGAGAACAAAGACCTTGAGTTCAAGAAGGTCATGGGAGTCGTGATGAGAAAGCTCAAGGGAAAGGCATCAGGCAAGAAGATAGCCGAAATCGTCAGGAAACTTACTTAAGATGAATCCTCAAGAGAAAAAAAGCAGGCTGACTGTACCTAAGACAACACTGTCCATAATGATAATAATATTCTGCCTGATAGCCGCCTATTTCACAATACCTGCTGGAACCAAGGATAAGGATCTGCTTTTTCCTTTGGTGATAATCCTGGCAGCAGCATTTCTTATATCTGGAGCAGTACAGGTCATAACAGTCCACAGGCTTAGGTTAAACAAGACCCTCAAGACCTTTCTTCTGCTTTCAGGGTATTCTGGCGTAGCTTTTCTCGCAAGCGTCGTGCTCCACAACCTTGTTTACGGATTTGGGATATTCCTTTTCGGAGAGGGCATCTGGCAGGGCGGGGATGAGCCGTTCTTCTTTCTTATAGCTTTCGTGGCAGTCCCCCTCTGTTTTCTGGTGGGTTCGGCAGGCAGTATTGTCATGCTCTTAAGGAGAGAAGGATCTGGAAAACGCACAGGCCGGAACATTTGAGAGGCGGTCACGGGTCTTCTAGAAAGCCAGATAATCCAGGACCTTGCTTATGATCAGAGGAGCACAGGCATTACCAAAACATTTAAAAAGCCATCCAGAAATCCATATTTGTATCTAATACTAACTATAAATACGTGGAGGGATAATGAAAAATGACAGGAAAAAAGTACGTGTATTCTTTTGATGAAGGAGATAAGGGCATGAAGGAGCTTCTTGGGGGAAAAGGAGCTAACCTTGCAGAGATGACTAAACTGGGACTTCCTATTCCGCCAGGATTCACCATCACCACAGAGGTCTGCGACCTTTTTTACAAGAACGGAAAGAAGTATCCTGAAGGTGCCATGGACCAGGTGGATGAGAAGCTCAAGCAGCTTGAAGAGAAGATGGAGAAGAAGCTTGGGGATGCGGAGGACCCGCTTCTTGTCTCAGTAAGGTCAGGAGCTGCTGAATCCATGCCCGGGATGATGGACACTGTCCTTAACTTGGGCTTGAACGACGTAAGCGTGCAGGGGATTATCAAGAAGACCGAAAACGAGAGGTTTGCCTGGGACGCCTACAGGAGATTCATCCAGATGTTTGGGGACGTGGTCATGGGCATCGAACATGCCAATTTCGAGGAGGAACTGGAAAAGGCAAAGGAGACTAAAGGCGTCAAGTTCGACACTGAGCTTGAAGTCGAGGACCTCAAGAAGCTGGTTGAGTCATACAAGAAAGTCATCAGGGAAGCAGCAGGAAAAGACTTCCCCCAGGATGCCAGAGAACAGCTGCAGATGTCGATTGACGCTGTTTTCGGCTCATGGAACAACCCAAGAGCTATCACCTACAGGAGGCTGAATGAGATTACAGGCCTGCTCGGGACAGCTGTAAATGTCCAGACCATGGTTTTCGGAAACAAGGGAGATACCTCTGGGACAGGGGTGGCGTTCACCAGGAACCCATCCACAGGTGAGAACAAGTTCTACGGCGAATACCTCATAAATGCCCAGGGAGAGGATGTTGTAGCAGGCATCAGGACTCCCCAGCCCATAGAGAAGCTTAACGAGGTCATGCCTGACAACTACAAGGCACTCGTGGAGATTAGGGACAAGCTTGAAAAGCACTATACTGATATGCAGGACCTGGAGTTCACTATAGAAGAAGGCGAGCTGTATATCCTTCAGACAAGGAACGGCAAGAGGACTACAGCTGCAGCTGTAAAGATGGCTGTGGACATGGAAAAAGAAGGCCTGATAGACCAGGATACAGCTATCCTACGGATCGATCCAAAGGCTGTTGACCAGCTGCTGCATAAGAGGCTTGATCCTGTTGCTGTAAAGGAGCAGAACAGCATAGCAAAAGGCCTTCCTGCCTCTCCAGGAGCAGCTGTAGGAAAGATCGCCTTCACTGCTGAAGATGCAAGGCTAAGAAAAGAGGAAGGAGAGGATGTTATATTGGTCAGGGTAGAGACATCCCCAGAGGACATCGAGGGCATGCATGCAGCAAGCGGGATACTTACAGCAAGAGGGGGTATGACTTCCCATGCAGCTGTGGTTGCAAGGGGCATGGGCACCTGCTGTGTTGCAGGATGCGACGCTATCACCATCAGCGAGAAAGAGAAGAAGATGACTGTCGGAGATCTTGCCCTGGGAGAGGATGATTGGATCACCCTGGATGGGACCACAGGAGAGGTTTATGAGGGCCAGATACCTGTGATTGACCCTGAACTTAGCGGTGATTTTGCAGCAATTATGGAATGGGCAGATGATATCAGAAAGCTCAAGGTCAAGACAAATGCTGATACTCCCCACGACGCAGAGGTTGCCAAGAAGTTCGGGGCTGAGGGCATCGGGCTTTGCAGGACAGAGCACATGTTTTTTGAAGGCGAGAGGATCAAGGCTGTCAGGGAGATGATCCTTGCAAAGGATGAGGAAGGCAGGAAAGCCGCTCTTGACAAGCTGCTGCCTTACCAGAAGGACGATTTCAAGGGCCTGTTCAAAGTCATGGACAAGCTGCCTGTCATAGTAAGGCTGCTTGATCCTCCTCTGCATGAGTTTCTTCCCAAGGAGGACAAGGACATAAAGGAACTGGCAGATGACATGAACTTTGACGAGGCAAAACTGAGGCAGAAGATAGAGGATCTCCATGAGTTCAATCCTATGCTTGGTTTCAGAGGATGCAGGCTTGGTGTCAGGTATCCTGAGATCAATGAGATGCAGATCAGGGCCATATTCAAGGCAGCCCTGGAATCCAAGGATGAAGGCATAGAGGCAGTACCTTACATAGAGGTGCCCCTTGTCGGGAACAAGAAGGAGTTCCTCATGATAAAGGAGATAATCGACAAGGTAGCTGAAGAGCTGGCGGTCGAGGGAAAGATAAGTTACAAGGTAGGGACCATGATCGAGGTGCCCAGGGCCGCAGTCACTGCAGAAGAGATAGCTAAGGAAGTTGAGTTTATGTCATTCGGGACAAATGACCTTACCCAGATGAGCTGCGGCTTCAGCAGGGATGATGCGGGCAAGTTTCTTAACCTATATGTCGAAAAAGGCATCTATGAGAGGGATCCTTTCCAGGCTATCGACCAGGAAGGCGTCGGCAAGCTCATGCAGATGTGTGTTGATTCGACAAGAAAGGTCAACAAGGATATCGAGATAGGTATCTGCGGAGAACATGGAGGAGAGCCAAGTTCTGTGGAGTTCTGCCACAGGATCGGGCTCAACGAGGTTAGCTGCTCGCCTTTCAGGGTGCCTATCGCAAGGCTTGCTGCCGCGCAGGCAGTTATCAGGGAGAAAAAATAATAAAGGGCATTATCTTTTTTTTCCTTCTCTTTCTATATCTGCAATCTTATGACTGTCCGCTGTAGGGTTCTCAGATATGTGGGATTTCTCTTTCGACTCTCCGACCTCCCACCTGAACTTGTCGTGCCTTACCTCTCCAAGAAATGTCCTGTGCAGGAGACCTCCCAGCAGGATAAGGGCCATCTTTAGCCTACCTTCATCCTGGAACCTGCGGGTAGACATCTGCACCCTTGGGCCTGTCATAACCCTGAACCTGCCGTGTCTTCTTGACTGTCTGGCAAAAGCATGATCTTCTGCAAGCTTTATGCTGGGATCAAATCCTCCCACCTTGTTGAAAACCTCTTTTGTAACAAATATGCACCACCCTCCTGCATGAGGATCATGGAACTGGTAGATATGCTGGAAGAGGTTGTACATCTCAAGCCCAAACCTGTCCAAGAAATTTCCATCCAGATGATCTACAGAGGTTGTCGAGACTCCAAGGCCTCTTTTCCTAAAATTAGTGACATGTTTTTCGAGAAAATTAGGAGGGATCTTTGTATCTGCGTCAAGGAATAGGAAGATATCTCCCTTAGCATGCTTTGCTCCAAGATTCCTGCCAATAGAAACCCCTTCCTTTGGGCCTTTGATAACGGTTGCACCCATCTTTTCTGCAATCTCCACTGTCCTATCCGTGCTTTCAGAATCTGAGACCATGATCTCATAGTCTTTGTATGTCTGGTTGTTGATAGATTCCAGCAGGGTGCCTATCCGCTTCTCCTCATTGTATGTTGGTATGATTATTGAGATCATAATAGGAAAGATAGTCGATTAGTATAAAAATATTATGTCAAAAGGGTTGGAGAAATCGATGTTCAAAGCATCTCATCTTCTGGTTCAACAGACTGCCCGTTAAGGTCTCCAGGAGTCCATCCAAGGCGGTCATCCTTGCATTCTCCAACAACAGCACGATGAAGGCTTACCAAAAACATCTTGGACAGTGCTTTAGCACGTCCCATCTGGGCAAAGCGTCTTACTGACATATAGATGACAGGCCCTTTGAGGACACGAAACTTGCCGTACTTTCCGCAGTGCTTCACAAAAGCATGGTCTTCATAGAACTTTATCTCAGGATCAAAGCCCCCGACCTTATCAAATACTTCTTTGGTAGCAAAGATGCAGAAACCACCTGCATGTGGCTGGATATATTGTGCCATGCTCAGGGCAATATTGCACACCTCAACTGTTGCCCTGTCTATGATAGAGTCCTCCATAGGATAGGCAAAGACAGTGGCAGCTGAAAGCCCTTTTTCTCTGAATTCCTGGATATTTTCCTCAATAAACTTTGAACCTATCTTTGTATCTGCATCAAGGAACAAGAGGATATCCCCTTTCGCATGCTTTGCTCCAAGATTACGTCCAGCTGAAACACCTGCCTTAGGTCCGTTTATCACTTTGCAGCCGTATTTCTCTGCTATCTCAACTGTCTTGTCTTTGCTTTCAGAATCTGACACGATAATCTCATAATCATTAAAGGTTTGCTTCTTTATCGATCCCAAAAGTACAGGAAGATAGTCCTCTTCATTATATGTTGGGATTATTATGGATAACATGCTTGATGCCCTGTCTGAACAGATCTGTCTCAACAAATGATGTTCAAAGGTTCATGATCATATAATATATAAAATTGTTTTGTTTTCAGGCGCTTTTCACCTGACAGGCTCCCACTTTCTTGCCTTGGACCTTCCAAAAAAAAACACCCACAATCCGTTGATCGTCCACTGCCAGGCAGTCAGGGCATAACCTTTTTTCCTAAATCTTCTGGGAGACTCATAGACCGCAAGATCCTTAAGATATTTCAGTTTCCCATGCTTAACCAGCCTGCTGAAAAGCTCTGTATCCTCAGCCACATGGATATCAGGGTTGTATCCCCCTGCAAGCTCAAAGATCTCTTTTCTGACTGCCTGGCAGGCTCCCCTGCTGGTGCCGAAACCCAGGCGCTGCGTTGCTGATATGACAAAGTTCGTATATGCATGCCATGCCTTGTCTGCCCAGAATGCCTTCTCTGGATCGATATGCACCTTGCATGTTGACGCTGCCGTATCTTTCTCATCAAAAACCCTTGTTATCCTTGACAAGGTGTCTTGCGCAGGCAGCTCGATATCAGCGTCCATGAATATGAGCACATCACCCTTTGCTTTTTTCGCTCCTATATTCCTCTGCAAGGATACGTTCTTCTGCTCAAGGTTGCAGAAGTTGATGCTCATATTGTCAGCATATTTCATGACCTCTCCCTGTGTGTTGTCAGAGCTGCCTGCATCTACCACGATAACCTCAAGATTATCCGGATCCTCAAGTTCCTGCTTCCTGAGACATTCAAGCAGCCTGCCTATGTATTTCTCTTCATCCAGTGTGGGTATTATTATGCTCAGTTTCATGTTGTGCTCAGTTTCATGTTATGATTAGTATCGTCATAATCGATCTCATCATGTTTAGTCTCTTCTGGGATCATGCTTCATAAATCTTTCTATGAGGGGTATCACATCACCCTCTCTCAGTGGTGTAAGGTGACCTGCCCGCAGCAGCTTGATAGATATATTTGGGTTATTGGCTGTGCGTGCGAGTATCCTTGAATTATCTGAGAATATGTCCCTGGTCCCCTGAAGCAGCATGACAGGAACTTCAAGCGTATCAAGACAGAGATTGTATCTGAAAAGCTCCTGCAGGGCCCCAAAGTAGGCGGTATAGCTGGTCCCTCTGAAATCAGCTATAGCATACCTGAAAAAGGCCTTTTTTCTCAGTTTCTCATAGTCCTGGAACCTCAGCTTTCTCCTGCTGTTCAACTTGCGGAGAATCTTGACCAGGGCGCTGTTGAAAAGCGCAAATGTCGCTCCCAGCCTGATATACTCTTTTGAGAATATGTTCATTAGCACAAGCCTGCTGACCATCCCAGGATTCTGCCTGTAAAACTCGACGCTTACTGCTGAACCCAGGCTGTGCGCCACCAGTACAGCCTTCTCCATGCCTTCATGGTCCAGCACTGCCTTCAGGTCCTTTGCGCACCTGCTTATGCTCATCCTGCCCCTGGAGCTTCTGCCATGACCCCGCAGGTCAGGGGCTATTATCCTCTTGTCCCTGAATCTTTCCAGATAAGCGCTCCAGATAGTGTGGTTTGCACCGGCTCCATGTACGAACACCATGCATTCCTTATCACCATCCTTGTTTCCACAGTATCTACTGCGGCCTTGATCTCTTTGCCCAGGATCATAGGTGTAATATATGCTTGTGCCGTCGAATGACCTGATTGCTCTTGTCTCCATTTTGAAAAGAAACGCACCCGCCGAGACTTTCACAGCATCCGGCCGTGTGCAGACCTGAGGTTTCAGGACCGTGGCCGCAAGCAGATTCGAACTCGGGGTCTACAGCTCGCTCCAAAAGGGTTAGGAGGCTGTCGCCTTATCTGTCCCAGGCATTACCGTCTGTCCAGACTAGGCTACGGGTGCATATCCTGGGAAAATTTGGGAAGGTTTTTAAATATTGCTCTTTTGGGGTCTTTCATGTACAAGATAAAGCAGCTTTCTGAGGATTTTGTCGTCAAAGAGATAATCACTCCCAGGGTCGTGAGAAAAGACGGTTTTCTCCTGTACTGGATGCATAAGAAAGAGTATACCACCTCAAGAGCTGTCCATGCCATAGCAAGAGCTCTTAAGATCCCTCCCAAGTTCATAGGTTATGCGGGCAACAAGGACAAGAACGCTGTTACACAACAGCTTATATCAGTCAAGGGGGTCCCTCGAAAGAGGGTCGACGATGTCAGCATAAAGGACATCCAACTTGAGTACGAAGGCGTCTCTGACAGCCCCATATCTCTGGGAGACCACGAAGGCAACAGCTTTGAGATAATTGTAAGGAACATCGCCAAAAAGGACTATGATAGGATGGTGCATAACAAGGACAGGGTCCCAAATTTCTTCGGAGAGCAGAGGTTCAGCAAAAACAACGCAGAAGTAGGCAAGCTGCTTGTGAAAAAGCAGTTCAGGAAGGCTGCTGAGATCCTAAAGAAGGGCAGTGGAGAGCAGGAGAAAAAGATAAAGCATTATCTTGAAGAAAACAAGAACGACCACGTGGGCGCGATAAGGACTATCCCTAAGAAGACGCTCAGGCTTTATGTCCACGCTTACCAGTCAAAGCTATGGAACCAGACAGCAGAGCAGCTTCTCAAAAAAAAACATAGCAGCCTAAGCCAGATGACCAACATAAAGGTTCCTATCATAGGGTTCGGAACTGATCTAAAGGACAAGCAGGTCAAAGAAACCATATCCAGGATCATGAAGAAAGAGAAGATAAGCAAGAGGGATTTCATCATAAAGCAGATACCTGAACTGTCAGCAGAGGGGGGTGAAAGGTATCTTTTTACAGAGCCAAGGAACCTTGACATAGGAGTGCTTGAAGATGATGAGATGAACAAGAAAAAGAAGAAAGTACTGCTCAGGTTCATCCTTCCAAAAGGAAGCTATGCCACGGTCGTGGTGAAGTACCTCCTGGCATGAATGCGATATCCAGATCAAGCGCAGCTACTGGTCCGGTTCTGACCTGATCTCCTCGACTGCGTCTGATTCTCCCAGCTCTCCCACAACCTCTACCAGTATCTCGTCAGGATTCCTTGCCGCATCTATGCTCACCAGCAGCCCTTTGCGGTCATAGTACTCCACAAGAGGGGATGTCTGCTTGCGATACACCTCCAGCCTGTTCCTGATCGCCTCTTCCTTGTCATCCTCTCTCTGGACCAGTTTTCCGCCGCATTTGTCGCACTTTCCAGGCTCTTTTGGAGGTATGGTCACAAGATTGTAGATGGCTCCACACTTGCTGCAGGTTCTTCTGTTGCTGAGCCTCATGACTATGATCTCGTCAGGGCACTCAAGATTTATGACATTGTCTATGGCGGTGAGTTCTTCAAGAGCTTCTGCCTGGGGGATAGTCCTGGGAAAACCGTCAAGTATGAATCCTTTCCTGCAGTCTTGCCTGCTGATCCTTTCCCTGAGCATGCTCACAGTGACATCATCAGGCACCAGCTCCCCTTTTTCCATATATGCTTTCGCCTTCTTCCCCAGATCTGTCCCTTTCTGGATATTCTCCCTGAAAAGATCTCCTGTAGAGACCTGAGGTATGCCGTACTTAATGACAAGCTCTTTTGCGATTGTCCCTTTGCCCACGCCGGGCGCTCCCAGCAATATAATCTTCATATTATCACCTCAAAATATTTGTCTGATTGATGATGCCGGAACCGATTGTCCTCATCAACCTGTTTGCATCATCCAAGATATCCTATCGTCTCATCCATCTCTGACTCCTTTTCCCAGCTTTTTTCAAGCTTCTCTAGGTAAGGCATCAGCTCTTTCTTGATCCTCATCCAGTTCTGGAACACTGAATTGATGAACTTTGCCTCTTTGTTTTCATCCCTTTCCAGCGAGATTATCTGCGCACTCCTGATAATGATCATGATGTTCTTGTATATGTTGAAGATCTCATGCTTGTCCTCATCCTTGAACACCCTGCATTCGCTCATGCTTCTGAAGGAGTTAGTGTCAGGCTGTATTATCTCCTCGAATATCTTCGAATATTCCTCTATCCTTTCTACCATCCTTCTCCTTATCTCTCTCAAGATAAAAGAAGAGTCTTCCTCTATACTGTTGATCTCGAACTCATGGTCAATCTCGTCAAAAGTCGGCAGAGAATGCTTCTTTTGCAATTGGCTGTATCTTTTCTTGATCTCCATCTGACCACCTGTATGGTATTTTTGTAATCCTGTGAAATATACCTAAACAAAAAAAGCCTCCGGTGGGACATGCCTGGGCAAAGCATCTGCTTGTTTCCCATGTTGCACCCACGACCTGCAGATTTCTGTACAGCATACAGATACAAGTCTGCCGCAATAGCTACTATGCTACGGAGGCATATCCATAAAGATAAACTGTTGCTTTAAAAAGATTTCTATATTTCACTGCTTTGGGAAAGTAGTTCCCGGAGCGCTCCAGCTGATCCCGCTGTACCTGTAAAGGTTCAGGAAAGCTTTTACGTTTGCAGCCAGCTGGTTCACGTCATTCAGGACATTAGCCTGGTATCCTGATGTGTAAGGCTTGTAGAAGAACCTGTCAAAGATTGTCTTTATGAAGAAAAAGGTCGGTTTCATCTCCCACCTGTTCTCATAGTCTGTCTCAAGAAACGCGTCAAACACCATGTGCACCTTTCCCTGGTTGAGCTTGACCTTCTTGTTGTCCTGCTCGACCTCAACCTCCTTAATGTCTGTCATGAAAATCCTCAGTTTTATCACATTCTTGGCATAGTCGGTGATCTTCTTCCAGGGCTCGAGCTCAAGCTCTATGTACTTGCCTTCAGGGGTCACTTTCTCTATATTCTTGACATCCTTCTTGTCATAGCCCTTTTCCCTGAACCAGACATCTATGAACTTGTAGAACTCTTTCACGTCGAACAACCCCTCATAGGTTATCCGCATCTTGTCCACTATCACCTCTCTTTCAGCCATATTTACCACACATCGTAGTACGCATTGTCCTTTGCCTGCATGTCAAACATCTCTTTTGCGAGCGCATGGAACTTGAATATCCTGTAGTAGCACTCATCCCACCAGACATTTTCAAGGTTTTTCTTTACGATGAACTTGTTGTAAAACTCAGCAAGCGCCTGTGCGAACTTGCTTCCTCCGAACCTCTTGGTCCAGTCAAGCTCGACTTTGCCGTGTATAACCAATCTCACCCTGGATTTATATAATTTTTTCTTTTTTCCATCCTTTACAACCTCAAGTTCCTTCAGGTCCCACAGTTTCCATTTGACATATATCCAGTACTTGACGTAGGGGGTAACTTTTCTCCATCCGTCCCAGATAATGTCATGCTCTGCTCCGGCAGCGCTCGGCACTTTTGCCTTGTAGGTCCTTTCTTCAAACCAGAAGCCCTGATCTTTGATCCAGTTCTGCAGAACATGATACATCTCGTCAAAGTCAAATATTCCGTTGTATTTGACTATAAGAGTGTTCGTGGGCACATCATTTATCGGAGCCATGGTATATAAGTATCGTGTTAATATTTAAAGCTTTTGTAAAAAGCTGTATCGATACGGCTGTCCTCAGGCTCTCCAGGCCGCTATTTTGGGGTGCCTAGTCCAAGTTGAGGGAAGAACTCCTGCAGTTCAGGCTCAGGGAGATAGGTCTTGAGCTTCAGATATGTCTTTATGGCCTCATGGAACCTGTAAGCTTCCCTGTAAAGCTCCAGCTTGTGCACCTCGGTGCTGGTCTTGAATATCCTTCGTCTAAAAAGGTCGTGTATATGCTTCAAAAACCAGTGGTTACGCCATGTCCAGCTGTAGTCAAGCTCTTCCCTAGCCCATATCTTTATCTCAACCTCTCCCCAGTTTGTCTTGAACTTCTGGCCCTCATGCATCACTTCAGCTTCCCTTATCAGTATGCAATGCCAGTCTATGTCCAGGCGGTACTTGTAATAGCTGTTTATCTCCTTTTCAGGCCTCCAGAAAAGCCAGACTTCAGTGCCTGTTTTCGGGTGATCTCTGTGAAGATAGTATATCTCTGGAAAATTGATATCCTTGCCGTTTTCAGGGATCCATCCCTCCTCGCAGAGCCATTCATGCAGGGTGATATAGAGGTTCTTAAGATGGAAGAAATCCCTGTTCTTGACCCTCATCTGGGCGGCCTCTATATAGATCCTGTCAGTATATTTATGCTTGGAACCTCCTTTTGCAGCCATACAAAAATATCAGCTTCTGAAGGTATATAAAGTTTTCTAAAAACACGCTTCTGCAATCCTGGCCTGCTGCTATCTCTGAATGGCCGGATGGCAGACCAGAAGGCGGCTCTGGTGAAACCCTGCCATAGATGGCGAATGAGTGCTCTTGCTTTCCGCTGCATTGCTCAAATCCAGCACAATCAAAGCCCGTAGAGCATAGATTCGTGCGTAACAAATGAAGGGTTTCAGCAGAGCTCAGAAGGCAAAACGTTTTTATATCAAGAGGGATTTTGTGGCAGAAGGTGCTCGGATGATAGTTGGAGTGGTAGGTAAGGCAAATGTCGGAAAAAGCACTTTCTTCAAGGCAGCTACGCTTGCAGAGGTAGAGATAGCCAATTATCCTTTTGCCACCATTAATCCCAATGAGGGAATAGGATATGTGAAGGTGGAATGCGCTGACAAGGATTTCAACGTGCAGTGCGACCCAAGGGAGGGCTTCTGCATAGACCACAAGAGATTCGTGCCTATCCAGATGATCGATGTTGCAGGACTTGTTCCTGAAGCCCATCTTGGCAAAGGCATGGGAAACCAGTTCCTGGATGACCTAAGGCAGGCAGATGTGCTCATACACGTCATCGACGTGGCCGGCAGTACCAACGAGAAAGGAGAGCCTGTGGATCCAGGGAGCTATGACCCTGCCAGGGATGTAAGATTCCTGGAAGTGGAGATTGACATGTGGTACCTCGGCATCCTCAAGAAAGGGTGGGAGAAGTTTGCAAGAGAGCTACAGCAGGAGAAGAAAGAAGTGCATAAGGCCCTGGCAAAACAGCTTTCAGGCCTCAAGGTCACTGAAGAGATGGTGGAAGATACACTTAAGAAGCTGAGGCTGGACCCCTCTCAGATAAGCAGCTGGGGGGAGGATGATCTGGAAAAGCTTGCTATAGAACTCAGGAAGCAGACAAAACCCATGATAGTGGCCTGCAACAAGATAGATATCAAGGACGCTTACCAGAACTATGAAAGGCTCAGTAAAGAGTTTCCTGACAGGCTTTTTGTGCCTTGCTCTGCAGAATCAGAGCTTGCCCTCAGGGAAGCTGCAAAACAGGATCTGATAAGATATATTCCTGGAGAGAAAAGTTTTGAGGTGACAGACAGCAGGAAACTCAGCGAGCAGCAGAAAAAGGCTCTTGATTTCATTGAGACAGATATCCTTGATAGATACGGTAACACGGGCGTACAGCAGGTGCTTGACAAGGCGGTCTTTGAGCTCATGGAATACATAGCCATCTTTCCAGGAGGCGCAAACAAGCTTGCTGACAAGGACGGCAACGTGATGCCTGACTGCTTCCTGCTTCCCCAGGGATCCACTGCTCTTGACTTCGCATACCATGTCCATACTGATCTCGGGGACCATTTCATCAGGGCCATAGACGCCAAGACAAAGATGGCAGTCGGAAAGGATTATGAACTTAAGCATAGGGATGTACTAGAGATAATTACAGATAAATGATGATGTCGTTCTTTTGATTTGCGCTCTGGTGTACAGCGAGGTGTATGTAAAGAAAGAAATGTCTATGTACGATGTTATCAGTTAACTGAACATGACATAGCTAT
This sequence comes from Candidatus Woesearchaeota archaeon, assembly GCA_014729345.1. Taxonomy (GTDB): domain Archaea; phylum Nanobdellota; class Nanobdellia; order Woesearchaeales; family WJKB01; genus WJKB01. The sequence continues at coordinate 240 of WJKB01000101.1, read as the reverse complement.
CAGGAACTTATTCTTATCCTATCTCTTCTTTTCGCCCATCTGCTTGAATGTCTCCTGGACATCTATCATGTACTTTCCGTCAGCTAACCTGAAGACCAAAGGATCGTTCTTGAAAAGGTGCACAAGATCTATCTCATATTGTCCGGGCTCCAATACCCTTATGCTTTCAAAATCAAGCACTACAGGCATCTCTTCGTCCAGCTTGCTGCCGACCAGCTCATTAACATCCTTCTCTATCTC
>WJKB01000100.1 GCA_014729345.1 Candidatus Woesearchaeota archaeon | reverse complement strand
GTGTACAACAGTGCAAGGGTCAGCACCGCCTCCTGTTTTCTGGCGCATGCAAAGTCAGTTATCTTGCTGTGCCAGTATTCCCTTGCAAAGCATCCGTATGTCCTGGATGCCGGATTCCTGTCAAGCATGGCCATCAGCCTTGGAGCCTGGAGAAGCACCTCCCTTAGATAGATATGCCTGTCGTCCTTGCCTTTATCTTTGTCGCTCATCTTCAAATTTCTTTTCAAATACCTTGTTGACAGGCTTTCTTATATGTTTCCTGAACGGAAGCCTATAATAGACCCATCTGGATATCCTTTTGATCATCCTGACAGGATCAGCCCTGCCTGGAACTTTCTCGTCCAGAGCAAACCTCTCTTTGGATACCAGTTCCTCGTATCCCTTCTTCCTTTTCCTTGCTGCAGGCATTTTGTCATGATATCCCATGGAGATATACGCTATGGGGTCATAGTTCCATGGTATATCCAGGAGTTTCCTAAGCTGCCTCTTCGGAGGAAGGTGGCATATCCAGCAGCACCCAATATCCATCGAATGGGCTGTTAGCAGCATGTTCTGTATTGCTGCAGAAGCGCTCTGGATATGATCATTGTACTCCACATTGTCACTCCTGTTGTCATAAAGCACAAGTATTCCCAAAGGCGCCTCCTGGATGAATGCAGGCGCATCCATCTCCATTATCTTCCTCATGATATCCTTGTCTCTTATGATGATGAATCTCCAGGCCTGAAGGTCACAGGCAGAAGGTGCATGGTTTGCAGCATCTATGATCTTCCTGAGTTCTTTTTCAGGTATATCCTCAGGAAGGTATCTCCTGACAGTCCTCCTTTCCCTTATCGCCTTGTCAAGATCCATTTTACTCCAGTCGTTCCCTGATCACGTACTTGTGCTCTGTCCTTTGGTATGTGTTTGCGATCATCTCCCCTATCAGGCCCATGGATATGAGCTGGGTTCCCATCAGGATCAAAAGCACTCCGAGAAGAAGCAAGGGCCTGCCACCTATAGGCTCTCCATAGTAAAGCCTGATCACAGAAAGGTAAGCTCCTATCGCTATGCCTGCCAGGCTCATCATAGCGCCCAGCCCTCCGAACAGATGGAGCGGCCTGTTGTTGTAGCTTGTGAGGAACTTGATGGTCACGAGGTCGAATGCTCCTTTGAACAGCCTGTTGAATCCGTACTTGCTTTTTCCGTGCTTCCTTGGTCTGTGGTTGACCTTGATCTCTCCGACCTTGTGGCCTTTGTTCTTGACAAGCACAGGGATGTATCTGTAAAGTCCGCCGTAGATGTTGAGGTCTTTCACAGCCTCTTCACGGATGGCTCTGAAATTGCAGTCGCAGTCATGGACCCTTGTTCCTGTAAACAATCTTATAAGAAGGTTGAATATCCTGGAAGGTATCTTCTTTGCGAAAGAGTCTTTTCTCTTGTGCTTCCAACCCACCACAAGGTCGTATCCCTGCTCTAATTTGGCGAGGAATCCTGGAATCTCGTTGGAATCATCCTGCAGGTCAGCATCCATGGTGATTATCACCCTGCCTTTCGCATTGTCAAAACCAGCTGACAGGGCAGCAGCCTTCTGGAAATTCTTTGAAAAGCTCAGCGCCTTGACCCTTTCATCTTTCTCATGAAGCTCCTTGATGTTTTGAAGGGTCCTGTCAGTGCTTCCATCATCAACAAATATTATCTCAAAGCTTTTCCCAAGAGACTCCAGTACCTTCTTAAGCTCTCCGTACAGAGGGATCACATTATCCTGCTCATTATATGCAGGTATTACAATACTTAATTCAGTTTTTTCAGTCATATAAACCCCCAAATCTATCAAAAAGAATGCCCGATTAGTATAAAAAGGTTTGTTTTTTTTGAGAGAAAAAAACAAACTCGCGAGACAAAGTCGAACGAAGTTTGGTTTTTCAAAAGTAAATATGGAAATCGAAAAAATCCATCCAATCAGGGCAGTAGACTGTCATTTTGTGTGACTTTAAGATGCACAGCAGTTTATGGCTGGTCACCCAAACCCTGCTCGGCTGGTAACTACGAGTGAGCTCGTTTCATCCAGGAGGCAAAGCGCAAAGCACCCTCAACTCCTCTTTGCTGGTGTTCTCATACACATGCTTTTCTGCATTTGCATGGACGATCCCTGCAAAACATGCTTTTTCCTTAAGATAATCCTGCTCAGTTGTCTTCTGCCTTAATACGAAATGCTCATCCTTCCCTTGTTCTGGATAAAACTTTCCTTGTCCGCTGCATACAAGCATTGCATAAGGCCTTTCTTCCTCAACAACCATGCTTTTGCCTGGATCGATAACCCTCCATTTGATTCCAAAGAAAGGTCCTTCAAGCATTGTCTGCTCTTTCCCTTCTCCTTCAATCTCTTCTGGCTGCCATCTGCAGTAGAAACCCTTAAGGTCTTTTGGAGAAAAGTCAATCTCATCAAGAGCCTTGTCAAGCATCTCTTCCTCAGAAGTTCCCGGGACATAAAGATGAGGGTATCTTTCATCTAATGACAGTTCCCTGCCTGCAAACTCATCCTGCAAGGTTGTCTTTACATCATTCTCTCCCAATACCTCAGCATACATCCCTTTCCCCAGTGAATGGACTATCCCTCCAGGAAGGTTCAAAAGCTCATAATCTCCCAGTTTCACCCTGTTCATGATAGATTCCATGGCTTTTACATCACCGCTTAGGATTATCTTCCTGAACTCTTCCCTTGTGACAGGAATCCTAAAGTCAAAGAAAGCTGGCGTCTGTTCTGCTTCTGATGTTGATGCCATGAATCCAAGCCCTATCCACGCCTCCGGCTTCATGTTTCCAGGATGGTATTCTTTTGGCAAGGTCTCCAGGCTGTCCAACAGTTTAAGGTTTGGAAGCCCAGCATACTCTCCTAATATTATCTGCGCATTTGCCTTTTCATAATCAGCATAAGATACCCTATTCCCTCTCCTGTCATAGACAAATGTCAGGCCTTCCTCAGGATCATCCCTTCCGTCATTGATCGCAGGCTTTCTTGAAAGCACCCACAGCTCTGGAAAATGCCATATCCCCTCTGGGCTTTTCTCCCCAAATATGTAGTCGAGATTCTTCCCTCCCCTGTACCATCTTGCAACCCTGCATCCTTCTGGAACTGCTGTAAAAAACTTGTTCAATGGTTCCATGACTATCATTTTTCCTGATGGGTTTTTAGAATTTTTTGGATCATGTTTGTTGTAGAATAGGAGCTGTCCCCTTTTACGATGACAATCCTTATCCCAAGCCCCTCCAGCAGCTTTCTCTCATCCTGGTTGATGGTGTCGATGGTATAATCTCCGCCCTTGGTATAGAAGTCAGGCCTTAGCTCTTCGATAAGCTTTTCAGGTGTCTTCTCATCAAATATCACAACATAGTCCACAGCTTCAAGCCCTGCAACCACTTCAGCCCTTTCATCCTGGTCCACGATGGGCCTGTCAAGGCCTTTCAGCTCTTTCACGCTCCTGTCGCTGTTGATTCCAAGTATGAGCACATCGCCGTTCTTTTTTGTCTCTTCCAGATACTTCACATGCCATGCGTGCAGTATGTCAAAGCAGCCGTTGGTAAAGACCACTGTCTTTCCCTGCTCCTTCATCTGTTTCCTGATACTTATGATCTCCTGCCTTGAGACTATCTTATCTTTTGACATGCGTAAGCACCTCCATGACCTCTTTTGGCGTGGCTGCAGCTGTACCCGGCTTCTTCACAGCCACTGCAGCTGCTGCGTTTGAGATCACTGCTGCTCTCTCAGGGCTTGCTCCTGCTGCCAAAGCCAGAGCAAATGCTGCTGTCACAGTGTCTCCTGCACCTGTCACATCCACTATCTCATCAGCATATGAAGGCAGAGAGAACATGGTGTTCCTGTTGAACATGATCATCCCATCTTTCCCCCTTGTTATCAGCGCACCTTTGAGATTCAGTTCATGCACGATCCTTTTTCCTATAAGCATGGCCTGCTCTTTCCCTATCTCGTCTGCCATGTTCAGACCAGGTATCTCCAGCGCAAAGGCGGCTTCAAAGTCATTGGGGGTTATGAAAGAGAAGTTCATGAACGCTCCCATCTTTGACCTTGAATCTCCTATAATAGGTATGTTGTGCTGGTTTGCCAGGGATGTTATCCTGGCAAGCAGGCCCTGAGTTATGGCCCCTCCCATCTGCTCTGTAACAACTATTGCATCCATCCTCTTGATGCTCTTCTTGATCTTCTGCATCAGTGCAAGCTCTGTCTCTTTCGTGATCATGCTGTTCTGCGGGGTCCTAAGAAGCTCCTTTAGCTGGTATCCTGTGTGGGGTGCTTTTCCCCTGATCTTGATGTAATGGTTGGTCTTCCTTTTCTTGTCGATGACAATCGAACCTGTCTTGATCCTGCTCTGCCTGAACTTTGCAAAGAGTATGTTCTTTACAAAGTCATCACCTGCAACCCCTATGACTGTGACTTCAGCTCCCAGTCTTTTCAGGTTGTTTGCAGTGTTCGCAGCCCCTCCAAGCGCAAACTCATGCTTTTCTATCCTGCTTTCAAGTGCATGTCCTTCCCTGCTTATGTTCACTGCAGTGCCGTACAGGTACTCATCCAGATAAAGGTCTCCGATAAGCATTATCTTTTTTTTCCTGAACCTGCTGACCAGCCCTTTCAGGTCCTTTGCTTCCTGTATCATTGGAACACGTCCTCCTTGTTTCTCATGATATCCTCGATGTTCCTGTACCTGTATACGAGATCAAGCACGTCCGTAACTCCCTGTATGCTCGGCCTTTTGGTGATGAGTCCTCCTTTTGCCTTGACGAATGCAGCTGTCTGCTGGCTTGAGTTCGCCACTCCCACCGGAATACCAGCAAGTTCAAAAGCAGGATGGTCTCCTGCAGTGTCTCCTATCGCCATCATCTCATCAAAACCTACTTTCTGTATTATCGAAGCGATATATGCGATTCCAAGGGATTTGCCTGTGGGAAATGCTGATATGTCCACAGCAGTCGAGCTGTGCGTGATAAAGAAGTCTATCTCTTTTTTCACCACCAGCTTCTTGATGTCCTCTATCGAGGCATTGTTCTTCATCATCCCTGTTATCTCATGCACTGTCTCTGAAAGCATACCCACATTCTCCATCCCAAGCACCTTGTAGCCCAGATGGTCCTGGATAACCTCCCTGATCTCGTTGTAGAGCTCCTGGACACTCTTTCCTTCAGGAGGGTTGAAGCTCAGCGAGGTGCTTTTTCCTTCCTCTTTTGTGCATCTGGTCTTTTCTTTTATCAGGTTCTCGATGTGCCTCATCTTGTCTTTTATATCATGCTTTGAGAAAAGGTCAGGAAGCTTTATGTATCTCTTATGCTGCCAGTTGTTGTATACGAAAACTTCTGCACCTGCCTCGCATACATGGGACATGGGCTTCTCTTTTGGGGCATCCACCAGCCCGTATGCCTCTGCAAACCCTTCTACATAGGCGGCTGGCTTGCCTGTGCATATCACAGGCACAGGCGCATCCGGATCCTCCAGAAATCTTCTCACTGCTTTTTGGAACCCTGCGATATGGTCTGGATCCATCACCTTACCTTTTTCAGGATAGAGTGTTCCGTCGATGTCTATGGTTATCAGCTTTATCTTTGGCATGGTATGACCTTCCGGATCATTACAGTTAGGTATGAATAAGTAATACTCAAATCAATTTATTTATAAATATTTGTATACTTTAGAATATAAACATATAAATACATGGTATGAATTAGTATTACAGATGAAGCGAAAGATAGCCATCTCTGTGGACAAGGGGCTTCTTGACCTCATAGACAGCAAGGTTGACGGAAAGGTCATCAGGTCCAGGAGCCAGGCCATAGAGCTGTTTCTCAGGAGAGGCATAGGAGAGAGCGTAACAAAAGCAGTCATACTTATCAGAGGGGAGCAGCAGGGACTGCTTCTGAAGCAGATAAGAGGCAAAAGCCTCCTGAGGCACCATATTGGACTTTTTGCCGATTCAGGTATCAAGACAGCGTATATCGTGACGCAGCATACCAGGCACATGAACGACCTGGTGATGGAGATCCAGGACTCTCCCATACAGGTAGAGATCGTGGAGAAAGACGCAAAGGGCAATGCAGAGGCGCTCTCTGCGCTGAAAGGAAGGATTAAAGAGGATTTTGCAGTCATATCAGGAGACACCTACAACGACTTCCATCTGAGGAAGATGATGCAGAAGCATATCCAGCTTGACAAGCTTGCCACCATGGGCCTTATGTCAAGTCCTCATCCTTCGGAATACGGCATAGCCATCCTCGACGGCGACCTTATAGTAGATTTCCATGAGAAGCCCAAGACTTCTGCTTCAAATATAGTCAATGCAGGAGTCTACATATTCAAGCCAGAGATATTTGAGCTGATCACCAGGGATATCCGGAGCCTGGAGCGCGACCTGTTCCCAAAGCTGGCAAAGCTAAAGCAGCTTGCAGGATTCTTCACTTATGGAGAATATATGCACATGGAGTGATCACTGCATCCTTGAGAGAACTTCATCATGCTCAGGATTTTCAAGCGTATCTGCGATCAGGGTTATCCTTTCCCTCAGTTCTGAGCAGAAGCAAACATCATCCATATCTTCTGCCATCCCGTAAAAATCCAGCAGAACATGATGATCATCTGCCTGGAGGATCCTTTGTCTTAGCTCTCCCAATCCAGGGAGGTCTCTGAGCGCAAAGAACATATAAGTCAGGCCTGTCTCTTCAGGCTTCTGCATCTTTTCAAAGACTGCAGGAAGGGTCTGGTCTGCTATCGTTTTCAGGTCTCTTGTCCTGTAAGGAGTGTCAAAGCCTGTCTCAGAGCTGTGGTTTGTTATCATCTCATACAGCGTCGAATAAAGCACAAGGTTCTCATCAAACGTGCATGTATTTTCTGCCATCTCTGCTCTTGCTTTCTGCTGCAGGAGCAGGTCTTCCCTTCTTATGCCTTCTGCAAGATCATCTATTATCGGAAGAAGCCTGTCCTGTATTCCTTCATACTCAACCATAACTTTCTGGATATATCTCATAGAAAGAGGTAAGGATTACAGTTATATAAATCTTTCGTTTTTTAACTACTATTTAGTAATAATTAATCATCTGTATGGTTTTGATCCTTTACTCTGAGTTTACCTGCATTGCACAACCCACAATCATGTTCCTTACAGTTTCCATCGGAGTGCTCCTGCCAAGTATTGCAACAGGCTTTGCCATGCCTTTTAGGATGGTGAAATCCATTGTCATCTCTGAAAACTGCCCCAAGCCATGCGCAAATATGTTTGAGGCTGTGAGATTAGGGAATATCAGCAGATTGGCCTCTCCTTTGAGGGGCGAATCAGGACACTTCCTTTTGGCTGCCCAGGGATTGACTGCAGCATCCACCTGCAATTCCCCGTCGACCATCAGCTTAGGATCCTGCTTCTTGACAAGTTCCACAGCGTCTCTCACCGCCATTATCTCAGGTCCGTCCCCTCCTGAACCTTTTGTGGAATAGCTCAGCAGGGCTGCTTTGGGCTCGATATCATACTCTCTTACAGCTTCTGCCGCATTCATGGCGATAGCAGCCAGCTCCTCAGGAGAAGGGGCTGTATTTAGGGAGAAATCGCTGCCGAATATGGTCCTGTTGTTCTTCACGTCTGTAAACACGCATACTTCAGAGACAAGCTTGCCTTTCTTCCTCAGTATCTGGAGGGCAGGTTTCATCAGCGCAGCTGTAGAGCCTATGGCGCTTCCTGCCACAGCGTCGCTGTACCCTGCAAAGCAGTACATGCAACCGAAATAGTTCTCGTCTGAGATAAGCTTGTCTGCCTGCTGGGCAGTCATGCCCTTGTGCTTTCTTGCTTCCAGCAGCTTTTCAGCCAGCTCCTTCCTGAGTTCAGAGTTCCTGAAGTCGATCATCTCTGCTTTTGATACGTCAATCTCAAGTTCTTCAGCCTTTTTCCGTATCTCTTCAACGTCTCCCAGAAGGATCAGTTCAGCAAGACCTTTTTCCAGGACATCAGCGCTTGCCTGCAGGCATCTCTCATCCCATCCTTCGCATACAACGATCCTGACAGGCTTTTCTTTTGCTTTCTTCTCCATGACAGATACAAAGTCGTATTTCATATGAATCACCCCATGTTGTTTGATAAAGATGTCTTGTTATTTAAAGGTTAACAACTCCACCCGGCTATTCACAAACCTCTTCAGCTTTTTGCTGCACATCACGAACCTGACGCCTTTCAGCTTCAACAGCTCAAGATCATCATAATTCTCGATTATCAGTCCGACATTCCTGCCTCCATATTTCTCAGCGATCCTTCTCTTGTCCTTGCCGTTCTTGACGTTCAGCAGGTAACCTGCTATCCTTCCTTTCCTGTCAGTAAGAAACCAGTTGCATTCCACTGCATCGATCCCAAGGATCTCTGTTATAGGATCAACTCTTGCTGCAAAGTTCTGGCTTATCGCCACAACCTTCAGCCCTTTGTTGTCCTTTTTCAGCTTTTCAAGCTGCCTGAGAGGTTCTTTCCTGAGGCTTTGCCTGAGCGCCCTTTGAGAAAGCCTGTAATCATCAGCAGGCATCTCCAGCTTTTCCACAGTGTCTGCCCATAACCTTATCATCTTCTCATTACTCATCACAGGCTTGATCCTGTTGACTGCCTGCCTCAGCATGTTCAGGAGGTGAAGCCATGCAGCCACCATCTTGAGCCTGATGAATTTGCCTGTCTCAACAGGCCTGAACCGCCAGAAGCTTAACAGGATCACTTTTGACGCCAGGAGGACGCTCCTGCCTGTGGTGTATAGCCTGTCTCCTTCCAGCTTTTTCCCAAACATCCTGTAAATTCTTTCAAGAAATATCTTGTTTGCTATGGCAACTGTCCTGTGGTAGACGAATGTATCATCGATATCTATTATAAGCATATCCAGTTTCATGCAGCCTTCTTGGACTCCTTTGTGCGGTAATTGCCGAGCTCATCCACAAACATCTCGTTCATCTCCTTGTTCACCCCGCTTGTGCCGAAGTGCGTAGAGTCAGGATGGTCTATGACCTTGAAGCTTGAAGCTCCCTTGTACACAGCATCCTCAGGAGGCACCAATGCATCGTATTTGCCCGCAAGAACATGGACGTCAACTGCAGGCTTTTTCCTGTAGAACTCAGACACCTCTCTCTGTGTTGTCACATCCTTGATATTATCCTTCTTGGCAAGCGGCATCAGCGCTTTCTGCCAGAATGTCCTGCCCTTTATACCGTAAGGTGCCGGTGCACGCGCCTGTACGGCTTTTATCCCGTGTTTCTTCGCTTCCTTGCCTGTAGCCATGTAAAGTCCGGTGTCTGCCCCTGAGCTGTGTCCAGAGAAGTAATCGTTCCTTTCAGAGGCGTTCTCGACATCCGCCTTTTCATGCAGCTTTTCCACCTGCTTGTATGCCTCTTGAGCAGACCCTTTCCTGTCAAGGTGGTGGTTACCTTTTAGGTGGTAAGGAACGTATCCCTCTTTCTTCAGCTCCTTTGCAAGCCTCCACTGGCTTCCCTCATTCTGAAAGCTCCCGTGCATGAGGTATACGATGTCCTTGTCGTTGTCTTTCTTGAGATTCCTTTTTGACCTGAAGTTCTGGTACTTTGCTATGGCATAGCCTGCAGTGTTGGCAAATGCATTGTTGACGACATTCGCTGCATTGTTGACAAAAGCATTATACCTCTCTTTCAGGGTCTTTTTCTGCTTTGCCTTTTCTCTTACAGGCTCAAGCTCTTCCTCTATATTTTCCTGGCTCTCTTTAGCTGTCTCTTTCTCTATCTCTTCCTCAACCTCTTTTTCCAGCGTAGGTACCAGCAGCAGCAAAAGTATCATTCTTCCCTCTTGAGCACTATTACCAGGCCGTGATTGGCCTTTACCTCTATCAGGTCCCCGTCTTTAAGCACTTTTGTGGCTATCTTGGTGCCGATTATGCAGGGTATCCCCAGCTCCCTTGAGACTATCGCAGCATGGCAGGTAATCCCCCCTTCATCTGTGATCACCGCACAAGCCCTTTTCATCGCAGGCACGAGCTCAGGCCTTGTCATAGAAGCCACCAGCACATCCCCCTCTTCAAGCTTTTTCATAGACTCTGCTGTTGTCAGTATCTTGACAGGGCCTATGGCAGTTCCTGCAGATGCAGTTGTCCCTGTGATCTCCTTTATCTCTGATTCTTTCTCTTTCTCAAGCTTGGACACGTATTCTTCATAGTCTTTTCCGCTTATGCACTCTGATCCAGGATAGTCCAGCAGCACTGCGCAACCCTCATCCCTCCTCTGGATGAGCAGGTCCCTTATCATCCTCACTTTGCCGATGTCAATCTCATGCAGCTGCAGGTATCTCAGGTAATTGATGCTCACCTGCTCCCTTTCTGCCAGGCTTTCAAGGACCCTTTCAAGATAGTCAAGCGCTATAAGGGTGTTTTTCTTCCTCTCGTCCTGCCAGTATGCTATCAGCTCCATGGCTTTTATCTTGTTCACAAGCTCCTCATCCATGTTCAGCTTGCTCATAACATCCTCTTTCTGTTCTTTGAACTTTTCAGGGTCAAAAGAGCCCTTGTTCTTGACAGCCTTCAGCTCATCCTCAACATCAGCCTCTGTAAGAGGCACTCTTCCTGAATAAGTGTTCCTGATCCAGAAGAACCTTTTTAGATGCTGTTCCATCAGCCTTTTTTTCTCGTCCTCTGTATCTGCAGAGGCAATCCGCCTGAGGCTCTCCTCGTATTCATTGACAAATGATCTTTTTACAGGGGACATGAGAAGGCTGAAGCATGTGTTGAGCTCTTTTGGATCCTTTATGTATCTGGAAAGCTCCTGCTTTATCTGGATATCAACCACAAGCGCAAACGGCTCTATTATGTGCCCTATCCCCACTGAAACGCCTGCCTCATAAGTGGCCTTTTTCAGCAGGCTGATGCGCTGCTCATCAGTAAGCTTGCTGAAGTCAGTATTGTCTATCTCCTGGAAGAGCTTATGAGAAGTCTTCACCTGCTTGTCATAGACAGCCTTTACCTTGTCAAAATAGTCCTTGTCAGTCTTGAGCTTCTTCACCAGTTCAGCGCCTATGGACTCCAGGTCCTTGACCCTGTAATGCAATGTCCCATAATCCTGCTTGAATATCAAGATATGGTAAGAGTACTCAAAACCCGTAGATTCCTTCATCAGCCTGTTTGAGATAGAAGCTATCGACAGTATAGGTAGCGGAGTGCAGCTGGTGCTCTGCGCATACCACTTTTCCTTCAATGCATCCTCATAAGTATATCTTTTGGTCATCTTATCCTCCTCACTATCCCCTTGTCTGCATCTACTTCGACTTTGTCTCTGTCCTTTAAAGATTTTGTGGCTATCCTTGTGCCGACTATGCATGGTATCTTCATCTCTCGGCTGATGACAGCTGCATGGCAGGTTACTCCGCCCTCATCTGTCACTATAGCAGCAGCCTTCTTCATAGCAGGCACATGCTCTGGCCTTGTCATCGGCGATACAAGGACATCTCCCTGCTTCATCTTCTGCATATCTGCCTTTTTGACCACTATTTTCACTTCTCCGGTGGCTTTTCCCAGCGATGCAGCGACCCCTTTGAGCTCTTCTACATCATCATGGGAAGCACCTAGCATATCATCGACAGAGTCTTTCACCTCATCCTCAGGATAGACCTCAAGCCCTTCTTTTCCATAAACCCATAAGCTGCCCTTCTTCCTCTTCTGAAGAACCTCAACCGCTATCTCGCCGGCTATAACTTTTTTCATCTCAGAAATATCAGCATATGCAAGATCATCTTCATCAATACCTGTCCTTTTGCTCAAATGAGCAAGGTACCTGGTATTCAGATAGGTTGTCATCAAAGAGACCTCCTTCCTCATGTCCTGCCAATGTGCAAAGACAGAGGAGAGGTTAGCTATGCGGACTATCTCATCAGAAAGCTCGTTTTCCTCGATAAATCTCTCTTTTTCAACCAGGTCATGCATCCAGGCAGTATCTCTCCTTATCTCTTCATTAAGGTCAGATCTCAAGAGCTTTTTCAGTTCACCCGTCAATTCCTCTGAAGTATATTCTTCTGCTTTGTTGAAGCTCTCTACCCTTATCCAGGCAAATGTATCAAGGTGTTTCCTGATCTCTTCAGAAACATCTTCTGATAGATTGCCGATATCAGACCCGTCAGCCTTCATCAACTGCGCGACCTTGACAAGATGCATCCTTGCGATGTTCAGGAATGTAGGGAATCCTGGCCTTGTGAGTATCTCATACGCTTTGCCGACATCAAGGTCTGTCTTTTCCAAACCTTTAAGCAGTTTCCTTTCAGCTGCAAACAGGAAAGGGTCGCAGATATTGGATCCTGACCTTGACTTAAGCTGAAGTCCTATGTATTCTTTCATATCTTCAAGCAGCTTTTGCTCAGAGATCTTCGAAAGGTCTTTCTTGTTGAGTTTCCTGAACATGTCCTCCATTTCTTTCTTGTCCTTTTTCCACTCTTCAAACTCTTTTTTCCAGTGGTCCTCATCATGTTTGAACACCTCTTCAGCGATCTTTTCCTGGTCCTCTATGAGGGTGCACCAGTCAAACTCTGAATTTCTGAAGAAAGCAGCGATAACAGAATATCCCTTGTATTTCAGGTTGATGAATGCAGGAGCTATTCCTGAGATAAAAAGCGGTCTTCCTACAATATGCTCGATATACCAATCACTGGCCTTATGCTTCCTTATCTTACTGATCATAGCCACTCCCAGGTATACCCATGCTTTTAGCTATATAAATATTATGCTAAACTTGTAGAAGACTTTGGCAAGTAGAGAAAGACAAACAAGTACCGGAAAAGCTATTATGGTACTTCAAGATATCAAAAAATTAACAAAAAAAGCGAACTAATCCCCTGCCTTAATGTCAGAAATCAAGGATTGATTTCTGATCATCCTAGAAATTCACTGAATTTCTATGAGGCAGGGGTATTTCATCGTTCGGTTTTTGGAACAACAAAGTCTAATAAAGATTTTGTGTCCAAGAAACGCTTTGCGTTCTTTGGATTGAGAATTCGAAATGAAGGTCAGAGTATTAGACCCGACGAAAATTATCCTAAAGGTTGATTTTTCAGTAAATTCGATCTGCCCTGTCAGCATATCCAAAAAATCCCTTTCAGGACTTTGATGTATGCTTCTGCATTGTTATTGTGCCTCCTCGGTTTCCTTTTTCTCGCCTATCTTCTCAATAAACCTGGCAGGCATCCCTCCCCACCTCTCATGAGCAGGTATCTCTTTTGAAATGCCGCTGTTAGGTTCAACAACAGCCCCTTCTTCCACTGTGGTCCCTGTCCTAACCAGCACATGCTCCTTCAGCTTTGCCCCCTTCTTGATGAGCACCCTTCCGAAGACTGTCTGTGTGATGGTATATTCATGCCCTGCTATCTCACATCTCTCTCCAAGCTCAACATCGTCCTGAAGCGTAATGGTGTCAGGGTAGATATGGTCAGGCACGCAGCCCTTTCCGATCTTCACGTTTTTGCCGATCTTCATGCCTACCATCCTGTACAGCATGTTCTTGAGCCAAGAAGGTCCCAAAAACCTGCAGAACTCCACCACAGCCCCGTTGATCCATATCCTTAGCACGTTCCTGGCTCTCCACCAGTCATCTCCTGCATTAAGGCGTTTTCCGTTGTAGGGGATCTTGAGGAACCTTATACTTTCGTCTTTCTGGAAAGCCTTTATCTTCTTTCTCGCCTCTCTGTAATACTCCTTATAGTTTCCGTCAGGCTCTCTGAAATACTTCTCCAGTTCTTCCTTTCCGAACTCCTTCCATCTTGAAACAGGCTTTCCTCCCCAAAGCTGCCCTGAAGGGACTGACTTGTCGACTAGCTCAGAACCGAAGTTGAGTATGCTCTTCTCTGCGATGGCTGCTCCAGGTCCAAGATAGCTGAAAGCTCCCACAAGCACTCTCCTACCCACATTTATACTGCCCAGTACCAGCTCGCTCTCCCTGAACTCATGAGCATACAGCCTGTTTGGAGCCCCTATAAGCGCGCCTTCCTCAATAGTTATCAGTTCAGGGAAGCAAGGGTCAAACAGGATGTCGTTCGGCAGGCAAACATCATGGCCTATCTTGAGCCCGGCCCTCCTGAGAAGCCAGTTCTTCAGATGCGAAGGCACCAGCTTCCTGGATACCTGTATAATCAGCTTGTTCCTGAAAGTCCTCAAGGGCCTGATGTTCTTGTACCTCTCATGAGGCATCCTGACCTTTACAAGCTTCTTCTCTGGATCTGATTTCAAATCTTCAAGCTGCTGCTTAACTTTTTTCTTGTAATCCATGGTCATATGAGATGTATTGGTGCGGATTATAAAAATATTGTCCATCAGCGCTTCATCATCTTCTCAACATTCCTGAAGACTTCCTCAACAGATACAGCCTGCATGCACACAGGGTTGTCGCACTTGACATGCCTTCCTTCATATATCCTTATGCAGGGGCTGCACTCTCCTCCCTTGTACACCGCGATGTGCTTCTCTCCGTAAGGCCCGAATATCGTGGGGGTCTCTGGCCCGAATATCCCTATGGTCGGAACTCCCTGCGCAGCTGCGATGTGCATGGGCCCTGTATCGTTTGACACAAAAAGCCTGCATTTCTCTATCAACGCGATCAGCTGCCTCAGGCTCACCTTTCCGCAGCTGTTGATGGAGTCGTTGCTCATCATCACCTGTATCTTGCTGCACAGTTCATATTCATCGGGTCCGCCGACAAACACGACCGCTCCATCATATCTATCTATTATCCTGTCAGCGAGCTGGGCAAACCTTTCAGGCATCCATCTTCTCTGGGTCATGGTCGGCCCTGAGCCAGGACATATGCCTACAAGGAGATCTCTTTTCCTGTATCCCTCCTTCTTCAAAAACCTTTCCACAGCCTTACAATCCTCTGGCTTGTGATGCAGTTTTACCAGGGCATGCTTCTTTGGTCTGGCTCCTGCCAGCCTTGCGAGCGAAAGGTTGTTGTCTACCGCATGTTTGGAGGGATCAAACCTTATGCTGTTGCTATACAGCAGACGCCTCAGCCTATTTTTGAAACCGATGACCTCCCTGCTTGTCACAAAGCCTATAATAGCTGAAATGTTGAGGTAATGCTCCATGTCCACCGCCAGGTCATATCTCAGGATATTCCTGAGCATGAACCAAAGGACATTCAGCGCGTTGAGGTCCAAGAATTCTTTTCTGTCGATAGGATCCAGGCCGTAGAATATTCCCTTGTTCTTCTTGGGGGCCAGCACGGTTATCTGGGCATCAGGATATCTTTGTTTGAGCGCCTTCACCGCAGGCAGGCCCGCGATATTGCTGCCGATCCCCCAGAACATTATCACAAGAATATTCCTGACTTCCTTTCTCCTGAACTTCAGCAGGGAAAAGGGCCAGAGCAGCAGGCAGATGAGCCCTCCCAAGTACCTGTCCAGGAACTTGACTAAGCCTATCATTTCTTTTCCTTCTTCTCGAGAGCGATCCTCCTGACCAACTCTTCAACCCTGTTCTGGTTGCCCCTGACTATGGTGTAGGTATAGAAGAGCGCTCCTATCAGGAACATGAACCCTATGACTATAAAAAAATCCATGGTCCTGCTCATCATCAGCAGGTCCTTGACAAAGAAATCTATGCTGCCTGGATAGAGCGTCACTATGATAAAGGCTATCCAGAGCAGGAACCAGAACAATGTCTCCTTGATGGTGAACTCCTTTCTTTTCCTGTGAAGGAAAGTAAGATAGAGCATGAACAGTCCGAACAATAATCCCAGTATCTGTATCCCCAATACCATGGTAATGACCTCCTTTTATCATGCAAAACAAGGATGGTTTATAAGGATTTCGATTAAAAATTCCTCATTCTCAGTTTCCATAACAGCATGTTGAACACTATCTTTACGCCGTCCATCACAGTGGTCCCCTTGTACTTGTTTGAATAGACAGTCTCTATGGGAATCTCCTTGTACTTCAGACGGTGCTTCCCTGCATTGGCTATCATCTCAGATTCCATGAAGTAGTCTGAAGCCCTCCACCTTATCTTCTTGTATGCATCAGAGCTGAATGCCCTGTATCCGCATTGGGTGTCTTTCAGGTCCATCCTGAACAGAAGTTTTGTCATCCTATTGATGAACCTGTTCCCAAACCTGAGGAGAAAGGGCATGTTCTTTGAGAACTTCCTGTACCCGAAGACCATATCCACGCCCTGGAGCGCCTGGACAAACCTGGGTATATCATCAGGGTTATGCTGCCCGTCAGCGTCTATGACCATCATGATCCCTGCCCCATGGCTGAAAGCATAATCGCATCCTGTCTTTGCAGCAGCCCCTTTTCCCAGGTTGATTATGTGCCTAAGGACGTGCACGTCCTGCCTTTCAGCCGTCTCTGAGGTCTTGTCTATGCTTCCGTCGTCAACCACCACAGTATGAGAAGTATGTTTCTTGGCGCGTCTTACCACCTCTTCGATATGCGATTCCTCGTTGTATCCGGGGATCACCACCCAAAGATCTTTTTTCATTCTTCAAGATTCTCAGTATCGCCGGTTCCTGCGACAGTCTCATCTCCGGTCATGTTACTGTCCTGTTCAGCAGTGCTGTTGTTGCCTGTCTCTTCAGGATTGCCAGGCTGCTCAGCATCAATTTCTCCTGTGCTGTTGAGATGTTCAGCATCCTCAGGCTGCTCAGGACTCTCTTCCGGCTGTTCAACATCGTCTTCTTCCTGCTCTTCCAGTTCTTCCGGTGCAGGTTCCTCCTGTGGGAGCAGTTCCTGCTTGACATTCCTGTCAGTGCCTTCCCAGTCGACCTTCCAGACGATTATCCTCTGCCCGCTAAGGTCGCGCTCGTCTGAGAACATGTCAAAGTACTTCAGCCCGTGGCCGTCAAAGTAGAACAGCAGGGTGAACATGCTTGTTGAAAGTTCAGGCTGCATGAATATAGACTTGTATGATTTTCCAGAGGGTATCAGTGCAGCTGAGAACTCGATTGTGTCTTCCTCAAACTTCTTCTCTACAATGCCTTCAGGTGTCGCATATACAAGGCTTGAAGGCCGCTTCACTCCCTGCTGCGTTGAGACCAGGGCTTGGTAATCCGAAAGGTTCACCTGTATCCCGTTTCCGCACGCCACTATGTCCCCTTGTACGACACAATCGCTTAATCCTGACGCATAGCTTGGCCAGGGAGCGATCCAGTTGTTCACGTCCTTTTCGTCAGCGAGCGACTGTATCTCATAATATATATCATCAGCCTCCTCCTGGGTGTAGTTGAACCTTTCTTTTATGTAGGAGATAGATGCCTCCCTGTCATTCTTGTACTCTTTCTTTTTCAGGGTGTTGAATATCTGCGCCTTATAGAAGTCCCAGCTTCCAAAATGCGCCCATACTCCTGCCTTGCTGATCATGTCTTCGCTGGTTATGAAATAATCTTCAGGAGGGGTGCAGTGGGTGTTTTCAAGCACAGCTCTAGCAGTTTCCTGTGAGACGCCGTTCTTTTCCAGGATCAGTGCAGCCTCGTCCCTGTCCATGACTATTATCTCGTAAAGCAGGTCCACGGAGTGTGCAGTGTCATCCATCTCTTCATCCAGCACATTGAAGGCGGTGTTCGCGCCGCAATCAAGCATTCTCAATATTCCCACAGCTTCCTTTTCGTCTGCAGTTAACAGTGTCTTTCCGATCCAGTGAGCCTGAGGCTCGTCCTGCGAAGTGCCGTCAAAAGTGACTGCCCTGTCAGCTATGGCCTTGAACCAGTGGCCGAAATCCCACCAGCTGTTAATTATCGCGTCAGGCTCTGCCTGAAGGTCTATCTTTTTCAGGGAGTTGTACCATGCGTCGTTCATGCTCGGTACCTCTGACCTGGCGGTTGCCAGTCCTGCGCTCATAGGCACATAGAGCAGGAAAGAGAACAGTATGAAAAAGACTGTGCCTGTGATTATCTTGTGGATGTTAAGCTCCTTTGAGATCCATTCGCTGACATACTTGTTGAAGATTCCCAGCGCTACCCCAAAAGCGATGCTGAAAGCAGGCACCAGCAGCAGTATGAACCTTACCCCTTTTGTGCTTCCATATATGGTGCCTATGAACCAGATGGTCAGGAAGATCGCATATTTCAGATCGATCTTGTCTTCCTCATCCTTCCTTATCATGGTGAGGACTATGCCTGCTGCACTTATCAGGAACAGCATCCATCCGCCCAGCTGCCTTATGATCTGCTTGAAGTTTACCTCGTTCTGCTCTGCCACTGTGGTGAATACGTTTGGCCATATCTTTGAGACCCCAACCTCATGCAGTGTGATTATACTCAAAGGCCCCCTGAACGGCATGGTCACGCTTGTGGGCTTTGAAAATATGAACACGAACGCCGCAGATGCGATCAGGAAGACCACTGCAAGTATGAGGGTGTTCTTTATGGTCTTTACGCTCAGGGCATGGCTCACACCCTTAAGCACCCTCTGCCTGTGGATAAACAGCTGCACAGCTATGTAGATGCCCAGTGTTGCCAGTATGAAGTCAAATAGGTACCACCATCCCAGCCAGGTGAAGGAATAGACTCCCATCAGGAACCCTGCAAGCACTGCAAGGCCTGTCTTTTTCTTAAGATTCCTTGTCTCAAAGGCTCCGATGAATGCCCATACGATGAGCAGGGGAAAAAGCACATTATAGGGGTCTGTGTCCGCGAACCCTCCCACTGTCCTTGTCAGGAAAGAAGGGTGCACAGCGACCATGATGGACGCGAACAGCCCTCCCACATTGCCTCCGAGCCTTCTTGCGATAAAGAACGCAGGTATGACTGCAAGTGTGGAAAGCAGCACAGGTATGTAGAAGCAGACCGCCATCAGGTCTGCATCAGGGTTGAATATCCTTACGAACTTGTAGGTATATGCCTCAAAGTAGGCATGGAAAAAATCGTGTGGTATGGGCCTTCCCAGGGGGGCGAGCATGTGGTCATCCCAGGGCTGGCCGTCCTTGATGATATCGCCGGCATGCCCGTTCTCGACCACGTTCCCGGCATGTCTCATCCAGAAGTATGGGTCGATTGCCAGCAGGTATGTCTGCCCGTTTTCATCCTTGAAATGCTGCTTGAACGAGTTTGAGTAATCCTGGATCAGCTTTTCTATAGGATACTCCTGCACCCCTCCCTGCTGAGTGGGTACCTGTATGGTCCCTTTCTCCAGTATCTTTGCCAGTTCCTCATTGACCTTTTCCTTCTTCTGCTGGTCTGGAAGGTTGGGAAACTGCTGGCTTATGGTCCTTGAAAGGTCCTGCTTGATTATGTTATGAACAGAATTTTCAGCCCATTCGTCAGTTATGGGCAGTTCATCAGGCATCATCCTTAGTGAGAATGACAGGAATATGGGTATCAGCAGCAGGAAGACTACCTGATATCTTTTGATAAATTTCCAGACAGCTTTTGGATCTATGTTCAGCTCTTCGCTGTCAGGTTTTTCTGGATGGACTTTTTCCTTGCCGCTTTTTCCTCTTCCGAGGCCTTTGAAGAAGCTCTTGACTTTTGACAGGTCTATGGATATCTCCTCATCCTTGTCAGTGATCTCGTCTTGCACGACCTCGACCTTTTCAGCTGCGTTTTCGACCTCGCCCTGCTTGAGCTCTTTCTCGGCTTTCCTGAGATCCTGCTCTTCCTTCCTGATATCTTTCTGCTCATGAGATATCTCCTGCTTTTCTTCTTTCACAGCTTCCTCTTCTTTTCTGAGGTTCTGCTTTTCAGCAGAGGAGTGGGCAGCTTTTTCCTGCTGGGAGATTTCTTTTTCTTCTTCTGATATCTCTTTTTTCTCCTTCTGCAGCTCCTGTTTCTCTTCCTGGATGTCCTGCTTCGCCTCTTTAATATCCTCTTCTACGAGCTTATTCCTATTTTTCCTGAAGAAATTCTTTATCTTGTTGAAATCGATCGAGATTTCTTCCTCGTCATGATCTTCTTCCAATATCTTCCACCTCAGTCCTGAAAAATAGGAGTCATTTATAAATATTACTGTTAGGGTGTCAGTCGGGGCGTTATAGGAATTTGGCAGCAAAAGACAGCAGCCGTGGTTCTGCAAGCGCCAGCCTGAAAAGCACCTTCGACGGCGTGTCCCTATCGAACCGCTGCAGCACGTTCTTGGCTTTGCTTC
>WJKB01000099.1 GCA_014729345.1 Candidatus Woesearchaeota archaeon | reverse complement strand
TTTGGATTGAAAATCTCGCACTAAAGTGCAGGGTATTTGAATCCCAATGAAAATCCCGCAAGCGAGATTTTCAATAATTTTTGGTTCTTATTGACCATGTTACGCTCTTTCTGCACTTGATTCCAGAAAGATGCAATTTCAAGCCAGCACATCCTCTTCAGTCGAGTCAAACACGTACATGAATGTCCTTTTGATCTTTTTCGCATATCTGGCTGTCTTCATCAGTTCTTTCTCGTCAGCCACAGATATGATGTGGAGCTCTTTGCCTGAGGATCTCAGGGACCTGGCTTTTGTCTGTGTAAGCGCCTGTGTCTGCGTCGAATGAGGGAATCTTGCCTCATACACCAGTTTTTTCAGGTATCTCTCTGCCCCCTCCTTGTTTTTCTTGTCAACACATATCCTCAGGGTTATCTTTCCGATCCAGTTCCTCTGGATGCTGTATGCCACCAGCATAGCCAGGTCAAATGTCCTGTCAGAGTAGAAGTCTCCCTTGTAGGCTTTGTTCGGAAGCCACACGCTTATGTCTTCCTCAGGTTCTGCAGCTCTCTTCTTGTACTCATCGTATATCACCAGTCCTGATCCTGCAGTTCTTGCTGTATCGAAAAGCATTTTCATGTCCTGTTTCTTGAAGCTGGAGATGCTGTAGGGAAGGAAGAGTATGTTTGGATGGAAAAACTGGCTCTTCATGGCTTGCAAGGACACTCTCACTCCCTCTATATAATCCATTGACCTTACAGGGGCATAGGAGGTAAATATCTCTTTTGACCCGAACTCCTGGACAAGTTCAGAGATGTTCTTCTGTTCCTGTTCAGCAGATGTGTCTGATTCCGGGCAGAATCTCTTGTCATGGTGTTTGAGGTCCATCCCAAGCACAGAGAGCGTCCCATGAGGATATATTATGGCCTTTATAAGGGGAAAATTGTCCGCCAGCTGGTCAGAGGTCACTGCCGCAAGCAGGATGTTGGGCTTCCATATATGCTTCCTGGATTCGGAAAGCTTCTGTACATGCCTTGCAGCCCATTCTGCCAGGGCAGTCAGGAGACCTGAACGTACATGTCCTTTCTTTGCCTTGAGATTTCTTCGCGCCAGCAGCACATAGATAATGAAAAGAAATCCTATAGCCACAATGCCTGCGATGATATTTATGTATATCATGATAAGCAGGGACATCAGTGATCCGTAAAGAGGTATTATCTTGGGTATCCTGAAAGTGGGCCTGAAGCTTACGAATCCGATGCTCTGTTCAAGCAGCACCACCACATTGATCATCGCATATGTTATGAGGAAGAACATGGTCAGCACAGGAGCGATGGTGTCCAGTCTTCCCAGGGCCAGTGATATCACTATTATGCCTGCTGTCAGGATGGTTGCGTTCCTGGGCTCCCCTTTTTTTGTCTTTTTTGCGAATGTCTTGTTGAAGAAAAGGGTGGAGTTCTCTGCAAGCGCCTGTAGCAGCCTGGGAGCCGCTACCAGAGTGGTCAGTGCGCTGGAGAAAGTGGCTGCAAGTATGCCTGCCAGCACCAGAGGGCTGTAGGCAGCGAGCTTCACCATTATCATGTTGTCCGCTGCTAGCGCGTTCGCGTTTGATGAGAAGCCCAACCACATCACCATGGCCAGGTATATGACAGTGGTGATGCCCAGCGCAGTTAGGATACCCTTGGGAATCTGCTTTTTTGGGTTGGTAAGCTCTCCGGACATGCCTACCCCTGCCATGAGCCCTGTTACAGCAGGGAAGAAAAGCGCAAACAGGGGCCAGAACCCTGTATCTGTAAACCCTGCCACCATGCTCACCCCCAGGTCTGCATTCCACCATCCTCCTCCTGCAAATATCGACACAAGAGAAGCCAGTACAAGCCCAAAAACGAGGAGCTGCGTCCTTATGGCATACTTCAGGCTGACAAAGGTCAGCAGGAAAAGCACCGCGAACATGAAATACAGCACAATCAGCCTTGGGTGTGAGGGAAAAATGAATTTCCATGTCTCTGTAAAACCGAAGATATACAGTACCACTGAAAAGGCCTGGGCAAGATACAACGGGATCCCCACGCTTCCGCCAACCTCGAGCCCGAGGGTCTTTGAGATGATGGAGTACGCCCCTCCTGCCCCTATCCTTATATTTGTAGTTATGGAGCTCAGGGAAAGCCCTGTGCAGACTGTCACAGACACAGCAAGAAATATTATGGCTATGGCTCCCAGTATGCCTGCCTCACCCACGATCCTTCCAAGACGCAGGTATAGTATAACTCCTATTATTGTCAGAAATGTCGGTACAAAGACCCCCCTGAAAGCTCCGAAACTCCTGGATCCTGTTTTTCTTCTTGTCATTCAGTCACAGCCCTGAGATCGATCCTGCTTGTTCCACACATCAAACCTTTCACTCCTCTTTGACACTATATTTGGAAGCTATCATTATGCCGACTATGCATATCAGGGTCACTATCAGTGAGACCACGATCTGATGCCAGTATGCGCCTTCCGGCAGCCCCATCTTCAGTACCAGACTGTTGACTATAGCTTTTATGGTCTCGTTCCAGCTGAGCGCTATCACCAGCGCGAACGCTCCTGAGATTGCCATGGTAGTATGCTTCCGCATCTTTCTTCTCAGTCTTTTTATCATCATCTCACCTCTCTTTCTGTGCTGAGAACCAGCTAACTCTTTACCCAGTTGTCTCCTTTTTTCTTGTATTCTTTTTTTACAGCAGACCAGGCCACCTTGTTGCAGACCTCTGTGAGGGATGCTTTTCCTCTTCTTTTCTTAGGGTCCTTGTACTGCTTGTGCGCGTTGTTGTAAGCTTTCCTGTATATGGTCTGAGCTCCTTTGGGCAGGTTGTCCCTTACTCTTTTTGGAAGTTCAGAGTTTTTGCTGTAAGGCATATCTTTCACCTCTTCTTCGCTGAAGCTAGCCGTCTTTCAAGCCATGCTATCCTCTTGTCCTGGCTGACCATGTATCTGCGCACTTCATTGTAGTAGCCTACTATCTGTCTGATGCTCTGCTCGTTCCTGGTCACTCTGCTATCCAGGTTTTTTAGTGTTGGCTGTCTCTGCGTTGGCTTTTTCGCAGATCTGCTGACACGTGCTTTTTTCGCCATAGAAAATCACCTCTTACAATGCACCATTATTTCCAAGTATATATAAGCTTTCCTATGGTAGGAATCCGATCATGCAAGATAGATCATCCAAGTATGATGTTTGTTATCCCTGTTATTATCATGTTGACACCTATTGCTCCGACAAAAAAACCTACAAGCCTGAGAAGTATCTGCATGTTCTTGTCAAATGCTATCTTCAGCTTTCTCTTTGACAGTTGGTCCTTGATGAATTTAAGCCCCACTATAAAAAGATAATTAAGGACAAGTATGGTCACAAGAGCCCCAAATGCCTGCTGGACAGGATATTGGTTGCTCATCAGTATGCTCAGCGAGATTGTGCCTGCTCCTATCATGAACGGCAGGGCTATCTCGCTGGCCAGGTCGTCAAGGCTCTCTTTCATGGTTATCAGCGCATGCTGCCCTTTCACTATATAAAGGAAAGCGAACGAGAATATGATTATTCCACCAAATATCCTGAAGGAGTCAAAGTTTATCAGGAATACCCTCTGTATGATCGCATCCCCAAAGAAAAGAAAGAACGAGAATATGACAAAAGAGATCAGTGTTGCCCTTAGAAGCACTTTCAGGAAATCCTTGTGGGAAAGCTCTTCCATCACAGGATTCAGGTACAGGAACAGTGCAAAAGGGTTCAGCATCACAAGGAACACTATTATTATCGAAAGCATCAATTAGATGCAAAAAAAAGATGATATTTAAGGTTTTCTGTCTGTATACCTTATCACCTCTCGTGCATACGCCTGAATTCCTCAGCAAACATCCCTGCAATCACTTCATCATGTATGATCAAGATATTCTCATCATTCCTCTCATCAGCATTCTTGCTGGGGTTGAAGCTGCCTGTAATGACAATCTCCTCATCGATGACAAAGAACTTGTGGTGCATGTTTGCAGAGTTGTTGTCCCACATCACGTCTAATCCCTGGGTGTCAAACAGGCTTTTCCTGCTGTACCTTGAGTTCTGGCTTTTCTCCATAACACCCTTGACGTCCAGGCCTCTTTCATGCGCCAGCACAATCTCAGTAGCGATTGCAGGATGGGTGAAAGAGAATATCATGAAATAGACACTTTCCTCTGCTTCGGAGATCTCTTTCTCTATCTTCTCAGCAGTATCATCATCAGGAGAGAAGTAGTTTTTTATCATTATACCGTTGACATGCACCTCAGGGTATCTGACCTTTTCTCCTTTTCCGAAAGTTCCGCTCCAAAGCTCCTGGAACTCATCCTCATAGTTTTGGGCCAGGTATCCTGACTCAAGG